>JANOWE010000217.1:0-16780 GCA_031417735.1 Betaproteobacteria bacterium | reverse complement strand
CGGAGACAGCGCCCTGGCAGGGCGTTGTCGGGTGACACGCAGCAGAACAGGGCAGCCCGCCCCGCCGCTCACCCGCCAACCGATGAGTGTCAGCTGCCGAGCAACAACTCCAACGGCAGCAACGAGCCCCAAGCGGCCATCCATCGCACTGCGCCACCTGAACACCCAGCAGCCACGCGCCAGGCCAGGTCGGGTCGGTCGCCGGCACGACAGGCAGCGGCCGGCGGCCGGCGGCACACTGCGGTCCATGAGCATTCATCCCTTTGACCAGGCGCTGGCCCTGAGGCCCAGCGAGCAAACCGATCACCGTGGCCGCTACACCGGCCAGACCCACCCCGGCTACGCCAACATGGTCGGTCCCTACGGTGGCCTGACCGCTGCGTTGGCCTTGCAGGCCGTGCTGCAGCACCCGGACCTGGTGGGTGAACCGGTGGCGCTGACGGTGAACTTTGCCGCCGCGGTGGCCGACGGCCCGTTCCAGGTGCGCGCCGTGCCGGCGCGCAGCAACCGATCGACCCAGCACTGGACGGTGGAAGTCACCCAGCCCGACGCTGCAGGCCAGCCGCAGGTGGTGACCACCGCCACGGCCATGACTGCGCTGCCGCGCGAGACCTGGGCTGCGCAGGACGCGGCCATGCCCGCCGTGCCATCGCCCGATGCGGTGGCGCCGGTGGAACGGCCGCCGGTGGTGGCCTGGCTGGGACGTTATGAGATGCGGCCGATCAGTGGCGACATTCCGGCCGCTTGGGACGGCCATGGCGAGCACAGCCTGTCGCAGCTGTGGCTGCGCGACGCGCCACCCCGGCCGCTGGACCACGTCGGCCTCACGGCGCTGGCCGACCTGTTCTTTCCGCGCGTCTGGCTGCGCCGGGCCACGCGGGTGCCGGCCGGCACGGTGTCGATGACGGTGTACTTCCATGCCACTGCGGCCGAACTGGCGGCCACCGGTACCGGCCTGCTGCTGGGCCAGGCCCGGGCCCAGGCCTACCGCCATGGCTTTTTCGACCAGAGCGCGCAGCTCTGGAACCAGGCCGGCCAGTTGCTGGCCAGTTCACACCAGCTGGTGTATTTCAAGCAGTGAGGGACGCCTGGGCCGACGGCGGGCCATCGTCGGGCTGGCTGCCAGCCCAGGGTCTGCATCAGGGTCAGCCGCGCCACCGCCGGCCTCAACAGCCTGCCCAGTGTGAACAGCGCGTCGACGGTGCCGCAGTCGACCGCCACACCAGGCGCGTCGCGCCCGGCCCATGCGTGACCAGGGGCCGCAGGCAACGGCCACCGTCGCCGCCCAGCGCCCAGCGCCCAGCCCGCGTACACCGTCGATACAGCGCAGTCGGCCAAGCCCGAATCACCGAAAGATGACACCCCAGGCGCGTTCGGCCGGCGTCGCGGGCCGACGTCGCGGACCTGCGCATGGTCTGCCGGCTGGCAGGCGCGTCACCCGCACAATGCCGCCGCATGCCTGCGCCCACCGCCCCCGTCCACCCCCTGCTGGAACTGCGCACGCTGGACCGGGGTGACGGCCTCCTCGGTCTGCGGCCCTGCGGTCCGGTCAAGACACCGGGGCGCAGCCCGCTGTTTGGCGCGCGCGGCCCGCTGGTGACGGTGGCGCGCCTGGTCTGGCCGCAACCCGCGACCGCGACTGACCTGGCCGCCGCCCATTCCCGGCTGTGCCAGACCGGACTGCACCCGCTGCCGGCTGCCGCGCTGCAATGGCGCGGCGGCGCGTCGCCGCTGGACGGCACAGCGCTCTGGAGCCTGGCGCGCGAGCCTGACTTTGCCGACTTCTGGGCCGACGAATTGCCCCGGCTGCGCGCAGAAGGCTGGGCCGTCCGCCTGCAGCCCGGCTTTGCCCATGCCGCCGAGCCGGTGTCGGCCTGGCAGGTGGCGCTGCAGCCGCTGGCGCAGAAGACCGTCACCGGCATGGGCTCGTGGCTGCTGAGCCTGGGCATCAGCATCCAGACCCGCCATGGGCCTGAAACGCTGGATCTGGTGCCGCTGCTGGCCAGGCTGATCGCCCGCGACAAGCGCTGGACCCAGGCCCAGGCGCTGGCAGACATCGACGATGAGGAAACGGTGCGCCTGACCGCTCCCGGCGGGCGCCGCATCGACGCCCCGGCCGCGCCACTGAAGGCCATCGTCGGCGCCATGCTCGACCTGCTGCTGCGGCCCCGCCACCGCCCGGGCCGGCCGCTGGCGCTGTCGTCCTGGGACAGCCAGCGCCTGGCGCTGCTGCGCGAGGGCCTGCAGAACGCCATGGCCAGCCACCCCAGCGCCCGGCGCGACTGGGCCCTGCAGGGCGACGAGGGCCTGGCCTGGCTGGCGGCGCAAACCCGCGCCGGGCCGCTGCAGGGGGTGGCCGCGCCGGCCGGCCTGGGCATCACCCTGCGGGCTTACCAGGAAGTGGGCCTGGCCTGGCTGCAGCATCTGCGCCAGCACCAGCTGGCCGGCATCCTGGCCGACGACATGGGCCTGGGCAAGACCGCGCAGGCCCTGGCCCATGTGCTGCTGGAAAAACAATCCGGCCGGCTGGACCTGCCCGCGCTGGTGGTGGCGCCGGCCAGCCTGATCTTCAACTGGCAGGCCGAGGCCGCGCGGGTGGCGCCGGCGCTGAGCCTGCTGACGATGCAAGGCCCGAAACGACAGCTTCAAATGGCGCAGATCGCCGGCCATGACCTGGTCTTGACCAGCTACCCGCTGCTGTGGCGGGACGCCCAGGCCCTGCAACGCCAGCGCTGGCACCTGGTGGTGCTGGACGAGGCCCAGGTGGTGAAGAACGCAGGCAGCCGCACGGCCACTGCCGCGCGCCGTCTGAACGCCCGCCACCGCTTGAGCCTGACCGGCACGCCGATGGAAAACCACCTGGGTGAGCTGTGGGCGCAGTTCCACTTTCTGCTGCCGGGTTTTCTGGGCGACAGCCGCAGCTTTGCCCGCGACTGGCGCACGCCGATCGAGAAGAACGGCGAGACCCAGCGCGCGCTGCTGCTGGCGCGGCGGGTGGCGCCCTTCATCCTGCGCCGGCGCAAGGAGCAGGTGGCGACCGAGTTGCCGCCACTGACCGAGCAGATCCACCGGGTCGAACTGCAGGGCTCGCAGCGCCAGCGCTATGAAAGCCTGCGCCTGGCCGCCGACGAGCGGGTGCGCCGCATCCTGGCGCGACAGAAGTTTGACGGCGCCCTGGTCAGCATCCTGGACGCCCTGCTCAAGCTACGCCAGGTCTGCATCGACCCCCGGCTGCTGCCGTCCGACGCGACGCCAGTGGCCAGCGCGGCCGCAGAACCCAGCGCCAAGATGGCCTGGCTGCGCGAGATGCTGCCGGCCCTGGTGACCGAGGGCCGGCGGGTGCTGGTGTTCTCACAGTTCACCCGCATGCTGGACCTGATCGGCGCGGAGCTGGACGCCCTGGGCCAGCCCTGGCTGAGCCTGACCGGCGACACCGCGCCGGCCCATCGCGCCGCTGTCGTGGCCCGATTTCAGGCTGGCCAGACGCCGTTGATGCTGGTCAGCCTGAAGGCCGGCGGCGTGGGCCTGAACCTGACCGTGGCCGACACCGTGGTCCAGGTCGACCCCTGGTGGAACCCGGCGGTCGAACGCCAGGCCAGCGCCCGCGCCCACCGCATCGGCCAGCAGCAGCCGGTCACCGTCTACCGCTTGCTGGCGGCCGGCAGCATCGAGGAAAAGCTGCTCGCGCTGCAGGCGCGCAAGGCCTCGCTGGCCAGCCTGATGCTGGGTGACGCACCGGCCACCGCCGAAATGGCCGGCACGGCCGGGGCGGCCGCCTTCGAGCCCGCCGATCTGCAGGACCTGCTGGCGCCGCTGTGAGGCCTAGTCGCGGCCCAGGTCCATCAGCAAGCGGGTCGTCAAGTACAGCCGGGGCACGATCGAATCCAGCTCGACGTACTCGTCCTTGGCGTGGTAGCCCCAGCCGGGCAGGCCCAGGCTTTCCAGCACCGCCGGCTTGCCTGAACGCTCGGCATAGCCGGCGTCGGTGCCGCCACCGGTGCCCGGGTGCAGCAGCAGCGGCCGGCCGTCAAGCTCGGCATAGATGGCTTGCGCCCGCTTGGCCAACGCCAGCGTGCGCGCGCCGCCCACAAAGGGCGGGCGGCCTTCACCCATGCTGATGCTGGTCTCGGTGTCGGGCACCAGGCGCTGCGCCGCCACCTGCGTGCGCATCGCGGCCACCAGTTGCTCGGCTGCGCCGGCAGCGGTCAGCCGCACGTCGGCGCTGGCCACCGCCACGTCGGGGATCTGGTTGCGGGTCTTGCCGCTGTTCATCACCGTCCAGTTCAGCTGCGCGCCGGGAATGGCCTTGGCGATGTCACGCGAGGCCAGCACCTGGTGCGCCAGCTCGATCAGCGCATTGCGGCCCTGCTCGGGCGCGGCGCCGGCATGGGCCTGGCGGCCCTTGACCTCCATCGTCAGGCTGGTGGCGCCGGCGGCCGACAGCAGCACGCCCTCGGCCTTGGCCACCGCCTTGGCCACGATGGGCTCGAAGGACAGCACCGCATCGTGCTCGGCGCCCAGCGCGGCGATGGCCTCGCCCGAGCCGTAGGAGCCCGATTCTTCGTCGCCATTGAACAGCACGGTGAGCTGGGCATAGTCGGTCCAGCCCAGGTCGCGCAGCATGGCCAGCGCATGCAGGATCACCGCCATGCCGCCCTTGTCGTCGGCAATGCCCGGGCCGTACAGGCGGTTGCCGTCCTGGCGCAGCGGCTGGCTGGCCAGGATGCCGGTCGGGTAGACGGTGTCCATGTGCGCGATCAGCATCAGCCGACGGCGGCCGCTGCCTTTGGCCTGGGCCACCAGCAGGTCGCTGTTGCCGGCGCTGGTGGGGCGGCGCTGCACGCTCAGGCCCAGTTCCTTGAGCCGCTGCTCGGCATAGTCGGCCATGCGGTTCAGGCCGGCGCGGTCGGTGGTGCCCGATTCGATGCTCACCATCTCGCGCAGCGAGGCCACCAGCGCTGGTTCGGCGGCGCGGGCTGCGGCCAGCACGCGCTCGTCGGGCGCGGCCTGCAGCGGCAAGGCCCACACGGTCAGGGCCGCTGCGGCAGCCAGGGCTTGGACAAGTTTCATGGGAAGGTCATCGTGAACGCGGATGAAGGTGCGGCAGTGTGCCGCCACCGGGGCGCTGTCCGGCCCAAGGCAAACCCTGCCACTCAGCGCGTGCGCGTGCCCAGCCAGGTGCCGGCCAGCACCGCGGCCAGGCCCAGGCCGTGCCACAGCGTGACCGGCTCGCCCAGCAACAACACCGCGAAGCCCACGCCGAACAGCGGCACCCAGTAGGCGTACAGCGCCACCCGCGCCACGCCCAAGCGCACCAGGCCCTGGTTCCAGACCAGGCCGCCCAGCGCGGTGGCCAGCACGCCCGACAGGCACAGCAGCAGCACATCGCCGGCGCCGATCTGCCCCCAGGCCGGCCAGGGCACGCCCGGGTCCAGCAGCGCATGGCCCAGCAACAGCGGCGCGGCCAGCACAAAGACCACCGTGCTGACCACCGCCGAATCAAGCCGCCGCGCCAACCGCTGCACGATCACGCCGCCGACGACCCAGGTCAAGACCGAGCACATCACCAGCAGGTCGCCCAGCCCGCCCTGGCCCAGCACCGCACCGGGCCGGCTGAGCACCACGCTGGCCACGCCGCCAAAGCCCAATGCCACGCCGGCCAGCCGCGCCGGAGTGAGCCGGTCACCCAGCCACAGCGCGGCAATCAGCGACGACACCAGCGGGTTCAGCGCAATGATCAGCGCCGCATTGGCCGCCGCCGTGCGCTGCACGCCCAGCGTGAACACGATCTGGTTGACATAGACCATCAGCAGCGAGCAGGCGGCCAGGCCGATCCATTGGCGGCGGCTCAGGCGCGGCCAGCGCAGGCGGCGCAGACGCAGCACGGCCAGCAGGGTGACCGAGGCGATCAGCACCCGCAGCGACGAGACCAGGACCGGATCGAAGCGCTCGACCAGGAGTTTGACGATGGAGACGTTGCCGCCCCACACCGCCATGGTCAGCAGCAGCATGGCGCGCATGCCCTGGTCGTGTGCCGGCGCAGCGCCGGTGATCGGCGCGGCGTCAAGTCCGGCGGCAGCGGTGGTTTGGGCAACTGTGGGGTCGGCGGCGCTCAAGCGCCGATTGTGGCCAGCGCTGGCCTGCAGCGCTGCAGATCGCCTGGGCGGCGCTGCTCAGCGGCACAGCAGGTCCACCAGCCCGGCCAGCGCGGCCAGGCCCGCCCAGGCCGCCTCGTCGCCCACCTGGTTCAGGCTGCTGGCCACAAAGCCCTGCTGCGTCAGCGCACGGCGGTAGCGCGCGGTCAGCGCCTGGCCACCCACCAGCACCAGCGGCTGGTCGAGCGCCAGCGCACCGGCAGCGGCCTGCGCCCGCAACTCTTCACCCAGCACCAGGCCGGACAGATGGCTGGCCAGCCAGGGCCCTTCACGCTGACCCAGCAGGGCGCGGGTGCGCACGCCGAAGACATGGTGCAGCAAGCCACCTGGGCTTTGCGCCAGCGCCAGCCCGGCGTCGAAGCCGTCGGCGTCGAAGTCGGGCTCTTGCTCAGGCAGCAGCCGGGCCAGGATGGATTGCTGGCGCAGCAGGGCGTAGATCTCGCCGGTCATGTGGGTGGAAAACCCGACGATTCGGCCTTGCCGCACCTGCACCCATTTGCTGTGCGTGCCGGGCAGCACCAGGCTGACCTGTGGCGCCTGTTCCAGCCCCAGCAGGCGCAGCGCACCGAAAACCTGGGTTTCTTCACCGCGCATCACATCGGGCATGTCGGCGGTCTGGTCTGCGGTTTTGCAGCACAGGCCGGGCACGATGGCCACCGCGCCCGGCCGCACCCAGGCCAAGTTCCCAGCCAGATCGTCCAGCGTGGCCGGCAGGCCGGCATAGGGTGCCTCCAGCCAGCCCTGGCGGCTGCCGACCATGCCGCACATCAGCGTGGTCAGGCCGGTGTGCCGGGCCAGCCAGGGGCCGAACAGCTTGTCGAATTCGGCCGCCCAGGTGCCGCCGGCAATGTGCAGCAGGCCACGTGGTGCGGCCATTTGCTGAAGCACCGCGCCCTGGGCGTCCAGCAGTGCGGCGCGCAGCGAGGAGCTGCCCCAGTCGACGGCCAGCAGCGCCGGGCTGGCCATGCTCAGTGGTTGTCCTTGGGCACGGCGGCGCCGCGCTGGCCGACCAGAAAGTCGAGGTCGGCGCCCTGGTCGGCCTGCAGCACATGGTCGATGTAGAGCTTCCAGTAGCCGCTGCTCATGGCCGGCTCAGGCGCCTTCCAAAGCGCGTGGCGCGTGGCCAGTTCGGCGTCGTCCACATGCAGGTGCAGGCTGCGCTTGGGCACGTCCAGCGTGATCAGATCACCGTTTTGCACCAGGGCCAGCGGGCCGCCGGCCGCAGCTTCGGGTGCGGTGTGCAGCACCACGGTGCCATAGGCGGTGCCGCTCATGCGCGCGTCGCTGATGCGCACCATGTCGGTGATGCCCTTCTTCAGCACCTTGGGTGGCAGCGGCATGTTGCCGACCTCGGCCATGCCGGGGTAGCCCTTGGGGCCGCAGTTCTTCAGCACCAGGATGCAGTGCTCGTCCACATCCAGCTTGTCGTCGTCGATGCGGGCATGGAAGTCGTGACTGTCTTCGAACACCACGGCGCGGCCGGTGTGCACCATCAGCGCGGGCGTGGCCGCGCTGGGCTTGATCACCGCGCCGCGCGGCGCCAGGTTGCCGCGCAGCACGGCGATGCCGGCCTTGGCTTTGAACGGTGCGGCCAGGGTCTTGATCACCCGCTCGTCGTAGTTCTGCGCGTCGGCAAAATTCTGCGCCACGGTCTGGCCGCTGGCGGTGACGATGTCCAGGTGCAGGTGCTGGGCAATCTCCTTCATCACCACCGGCAGGCCGCCGGCGTAGCAGAAGTCTTCCATCAGATGCTCGCCACTGGGCTGCAGGTTGACCAGGCAGGGCAGTTCGCTGGCCAGGCGGTCGAAGTCGTCGATGGACAGCGGCACGCCCAGCCGGCCGGCGATGGCGATGAGGTGGATCACCGCATTGGTGCTGCCGCCAATCGCGGCCAGGGTCCGAACAGCGTTCTCGAAGGCCTCACGCGTCAGCACTTTGGAGATCGTCTGGTCGGTGTGCACCATCTCGACGATGCGCCGGCCGGCCTGGCGGGCCAGCACATTGCGCCGGCCATCCACCGCCGGGAAGGCGGCGTTGCCGGGCAGGCCGATGCCCAGCGCTTCCACCATGCAGGCCATGGTGCTGGCCGTACCCATGGTCATGCAGTGGCCATGGCTGCGGTGCATGCAGCTCTCGGCCTCGAAGAAATCTTCCAGCTTCAGCGTGCCGGCACGCACCTGCTCGCTCATGCTCCACACGCCCGTGCCACTGCCCAGTTCCTGGCCGCGCCATTTGCCGTTGAGCATCGGCCCGCCCGAGACGCCGATGCTGGGCAGGCCGGCGCTGGACGCGCCCATCAGCAGCGCCGGCGTGGTCTTGTCGCAGCCCATCAGCAGCACCACGCCGTCGATGGGGTTGCCGCGGATGCTTTCTTCCACATCCATGCTGGCCAGGTTGCGGTAGAGCATGGCGGTGGGCCGCAGCAGGGTCTCGCCCAGGCTCATCACCGGAAATTCGAGCGGAAAGCCACCGGCCTCGTAGACGCCGATCTTGACTGCTTCAGCCAGGGTGCGGAAATGGCTGTTGCAGGGCGTGAGCTCGCTGAAGGTGTTGCAGATGCCGATCACCGGCCGGCCGTCGAACTGGTCATGCGGCACACCCTTGCCCTTGACCCAGCTGCGGTAGGCAAAGCCGTCGCGGTCCTGTCGGCCGAACCACTGTTGGCTGCGCAGGTCTTGCGGCTTTTTGCGAGGGCTGGATGACATGGCGTGCGGGCTTTCGCTGGGTTGGAAGCGGTTTTGATCGAGCGTATTATGGTATGACGATTGAAATGTTGTACACCCTGCATTCCCGTCAAAAATTTCAAAGGATACGCCGATGGCCCACCCGTCTCCCGCCCTGCCCGCCGGTATTGAACTGCTCGCAGCCGTCAAGCCATCGCCCTTGCTCGCGCCCCAGCTGCAGGCCGCGTTCACGGTGCATGAGCGTCTGCACGAGACCGACCCGGCCGCCTTCGCCGCCGCAGCGCCGCGCATCCGCGCCATCGCCGCCAGTGGCGACTCCAAGGTGCCCGCCAGCCTGATCAACGCGCTGCCGGCGCTTGAAGTCATCGCGGTCATGGGCGTGGGCTACGACGGCGTTGACGTCGCCGCCGCCAAGGCCCGCGGCGTGGTCGTGACCCATACGCCCGATGTGCTCAACGATGACGTGGCCGACCTGGCGCTGGGCTTGATGCTGAGCGCGGCTCGCCAATTACCGGCTGCCGACCGCTGGGTGCGTGACGGACAGTGGGCACGTCAGGGCGCCATGCCGCTGGCACGCAAGCTGTCGGGCGCACGGCTGGGCATCGTGGGCATCGGCCGCATCGGCCAGGCCATTGCGCACCGCGCCCAGGCCTTCGGCATGTCGGTGGCCTACACCGCCCGCAGCGCGCGCGCCGGCCTGGCACTGGCCTACCTGCCCAATGCCGAGGCCCTGGCCGCGCAAAGCGACTACCTGGTGGTCATCACCCCGGGCGGCGCCGCCACCCGGCACCTGATCGACGCCAAGGTGCTGGCCGCTCTGGGCAGCGAAGGCATTCTGATCAACGTGGCGCGCGGCTCGGTGGTGGATGAGCAGGCGCTGATCGAAGCGCTGGAGCAGGGCGTGATTGCCGGCGCCGCGCTGGATGTGTTCGAGGACGAGCCTCGCGTGCCCGAGCGCCTGCGCGCGCTGCCGCAGGTGGTGCTCAGCCCGCACATCGGCAGCGCCACGCGGCAGACCCGTCAGGCCATGGCCGACCTCACTTTTGCCAATCTGCGGGCCCATTTCAGCGGCCAGGCCCTGCCTTCGCCCGTGCCCGAGTGCCGTCCGGCCACTAAGGGATAGCCCCCGGCTGAACCCGTCGGCAATCATCATACGATTACCGTCCGCGCCCGGGTCAGCCCTGGGTGAACCGCGCCACCCCCTTTGATGAGGAGATCCCTATGCAACTCAAGACTCTGCTGACCAGCGCGATGATCAGCGCCGGCCTGCTGGCCGCCGTGCCGGCCATGGCCCAGGAAAAACTCACCGTCTGGTGGGTCAAGGGCTTCTACAAGGCCGAAGACGACGCGCTGTTCGCCGCGATCAAGAAGTTCGAGGCCAAGCACAAGAACATCAAGATCGAGCTGTCGCAGTACCCGATCCAGGACATGATCCCGAAGACCGTGTCGGCCCTGGATTCGGGCAACCCGCCCGACGTGGCCTACGCCGACGTCTACGACTTCCAGGTCACCGCCAAGTGGGCCTATGACGGCAAGCTCGAAGACATCTCCAGCGTGATCGACCCCATCCGCACCAAATTCGAACCGGCTGCGCTGTCCACCACCTTCCTGCTGAACAACACTGACGGCAAGCGCGCCTATTACGCCTTCCCGATCAAGCAGCAGACCATGCATGTCCAGTACTGGAAAGACATGCTGGGTGACGCCGGCTTCAAGCCCGGCGACATCCCCACCGACTGGAAGGGCTACTGGAGCTTCTGGTGCGACAAGGTGCAGATCGCCCACCGCAAGAACACCGGCCAGCGCAGCTACGGCACCGGCTTTCCGATGGGCGTTGATTCAAGCGACTCGTTCTACTCCTTCCTGACCTTTGCCGACGCCTACAACGTCAAGCTGGTCAACGACAGCGGCAAGCTGCTGGTCGACGACCCGGCCGTCCGTCAAGGCCTGATCGCGGCCATGACCGACTACACCTCGGTCTACGGCAAGGGCTGCACGCCGCCGTCGTCCACCAGCTGGAAGGATCCGGACAACAACGTGGCCTTCCACAACAAGACCACGGTGATGACCCACAACGCGACGATCTCGATCGCCGCCAAGTGGCTCGACGACATGAACAACGACCGCCTGACACCCGAGCAGCGCGCGATCGCCAAGACCAACTACGAAGAGAAGATCGCCACCGCCGGCTTCCCGAACAAGCCCGACGGCAGCAAGATGATCTACCGTGCGGCGGTCAAGACCGGTGTGATCTTCAAGCAGGCCAAGAACAAGGCCGACGCGAAGAAGTTCGTCGCCTTCATGCTCGACGAGGCCAACCTGCAACCCTATGTCGAAGGCTCGCTGGGCCGCTGGTTCCCGGTGCAGAAGGCGTCGCAGCAAAGCGCGTTCTGGAAGGGCGACCCGCATCGCATCGCGGTGTACAACCAGTTCATGAACGGCACCACGCCCTTCGAGTTCACGAAGAACTTCAAGTTCACGATCCTGAACAACGAGAACGTCTGGGCCAAGGCGATGAACCGCGTCATCAACGACAAGATGTCAGTGGACAAGGCGGTGGACGAGATGATCGACCGCATCAAGACGGTGGCCGGCCAGTAAAGCCACCGCCAGCGCGAGACGAGCACCCGGCAGTTGAGGGCGGCCGCCTCGCGATCCTTGTTGGAGCACCCCGCCCGGGCCACGGTCAACACCGTGCGGGTCAGGCGCCAGGCCCAGCGGCCCGGCGCCGGCCCGGGCCGCCACACACACACCGATGAGCACAGCCGCCACCACCGTCGCCTCCCTGCCCGCCAGCCGCAGTTCTGGCAACAGCTACCAGCTCTGGGGCCGGCTGCTGGTGGTGCCCTACCTGCTGTTCTTCGTCATCTTCGTGCTCTACCCGGTGGGCTATGGCCTGTGGCTGGCCCGCCACCCCGAGAGCTACGTCAAGCTCTTCGACGACCCGATCTTTTTCCGCACCGCGGTCAACACCATCATCTTCCTGGTCGTGGCGATCAACCTGAAAATGGTGGTCGCACTGGTGCTGTCGGGCTTCTTCACCCACACCCGCTGGTGGATCAAGGTCCTGTCGGTGCTGTTCATCCTGCCCTGGGCGGTGCCGTCGATCCCGACCATCCTGTCGGTGCGCTTCATGCTCAACCCCGAGTGGGGCGTGATCAACAGCCAGATCTTCCGCCTCACCGGCCTGGACGGGCCGAACTGGCTCAACGACCCGACGCTGGCGCTGTGCTTCTCGATGCTGATGCACATCTGGAAGTCACTGCCGTTCTGGACCCTGATCCTGCTGGCGGGCCGGCTGGCCATTCCGGGCGAACAGTACGAGGCCGCCTCGGTCGACGGCGCCACGGGCTGGCAGAAGTTCCGCTTCATCACCTGGCCGTCGATGAAGACGCTCTACCTCACCTCGACCATCCTGTCGATGATCTGGACCCTGGGCGACTTCAACTCGGTTTACCTGCTCACCGGCGGCGGCCCCGCCGACCTGACCCATGTGCTGGCCACGCTGGGCATCCGTTATTTGCGGCTGGACCAGGTCGACCTGGCCATGGCTTCGATCGTGGTGGCGATGCCGCTGGTGCTGCCCCTTGTCTTCTTCATGATGAAGAGACTTTCAAAGTGAGCGGCCACCGCACGCCCTTGGCCACAGGAAGCGCCACACCATGAAGCTCAAAACCGTCACCACCGAAGCCAAGCTGCTGCTGATCGGCATTCCGGTGTTCATCTGGACCATGATCCCGATCTACCACCTGTTCCTGTTCTCGATCTCGCCGCGCGACACCGCCACCTCGGGCAAGCTCTGGCCCGACCACCCGACCTGGCAGAACTTCGATTTCGTCGTCAAGCAGAAGCACTTCTACCTCGACCACTTCTGGCTGCAGATGTGGAACTCGCTGCTGATCGCGGTGTCGGTGGCGGTGATCACGCTGTTCGTGGCCACCTCGGCGGCGTTTGCCATCAGCCGGCTCAAGGTGCGCGGCGGGCGCACGGTGATGAACCTGGCGCTGTTCACCTACTTCATCCCGGCGGCCTTCCTGGCCGTGCCGATGTACAAGACCATGGGCAACTATGGCCTGCTCAACAACCAGTGGGCGCTGATCCTGGCGATGGTCACCATCGCCTCGCCATACTGCATCTGGGTGCTCAAGCAGGCCAGTGACAAATTGCCCTGGGAACTGGACGAGGCCGCGCGCATCGACGGCGCCACGCCGCTGCAGCTGTTCCGCCTGGTCTACCTGCCGCTGATGGTGCCCAGCCTGGTCGCCGTCGGCACCTATGCCCTGCTGCTGGCCTGGAACGAGTACCTCTACGCCTTTCTGCTGCTGAGCAACGACAAGAGCGTCACCGTGGCGGTGGCCCTGGGCAGCTTCCTGTCGGCCGACGATTCGCCCTGGGAACTGCTGATGGCCACCGGCCTGATCTACGCCCTGCCGCCCGCAGCCATCTACTACACCTTCAAGCGCTACATGGTGTCGGGCCTGACGGCCGGCGCCGTGAAGAGCTGACCCCCAAACACCCAGCAAGGGCATCAGGCCATGGCATCGGTATCGTTCAAGAACATCGAGAAGACCTACGGCAACAAGGTCAAGGTCATCCACGGCATCTCGTTTGACATCGCCGACGGCGAGTTCGTCGTGCTGGTGGGCCCCTCGGGCTGCGGCAAGAGCACGCTGCTGCGCATGCTGGCCGGGCTGGAAGACATCAGCGGCGGCGAGATCAGCATCGACGACCGCGTCGTCAACGACCTGGAGTCCAAGGACCGCGACATCGCCATGGTCTTCCAGAGCTATGCGCTCTACCCGCACATGACCGTGCGCGAGAACATGGCCTTCAGCCTGCGCTTGCGCAAGGCCGACGCCAAGACCACCGAAGAGCGTGTGGCCAAGGCCGCGGCCATCCTGAACCTGGACAAGCTGCTGGAGCGCCACCCGCGTGAACTGTCCGGCGGCCAGCGACAGCGCGTCGCCATGGGCCGGGCCATCGTGCGCGACCCCAAGGTGTTCCTGTTCGACGAGCCGCTGTCCAACCTGGACGCCAAGCTGCGCGTGGCCATGCGCGCCGAGATCAAGTCGCTGCACCAGCGGCTGAAGACCACCACTGTCTACGTCACCCATGACCAGATCGAGGCCATGACCATGGCCGACCGCATCGTGGTCATGCACGACGGCATCGTCGAGCAGATCGGCACGCCGCTTGAACTGTTTGACGCGCCGCGCAACCTGTTCGTGGCCCAGTTCATCGGCTCGCCGTCGATGAACGTGTTTGACGGCGTGGTCAAGGCGGGCATGGTCGAGGCCCTGGGGGCGCGCTGGCCGCTGCCGGCCGGGGCCACTGTGCGTGAAGGCCTGGCGGTGAAGTACGGCATCCGCCCCGGTGACCTGACGCTGGCCGAGCAGGGCATTGCCGGCCAGGTGGTGGTGGTCGAGCCCACCGGGGCCGAGACCGAGCTGCTGATCCAGGTCGGCACCGAGCAGCTGATCCTGGTGCTGCATGGCCGCACCGACGCCAAGCCCGACCAGACCGTGCTGCTGGCGGTGGACGCCGAAAAGGCCCATGTCTTCGATGCCACCAGCGGCCTGCGCCTGTAGCCCACGAGCCCACGAGCCCTGACGCTGACATGAATCCCCACCGGTACATCGTCGTGATGGGTGTGGCCGGATGCGGCAAGAGCAGCCTGGGGCGGCAGCTGGCCGACGCGCTGCAATGCCGCTTCGTCGAGGGCGACAACCTGCACCCGGCGCGCAATGTGGCGCTGATGACCGCCGGCACAGCCTTGACCGACGCCGACCGCGCCGACTGGCTGACCAGCATGGCCGCGCTGCTGGGCCAATGCGCGGCGCGGGGCGAGTCGGTGGTGGTCAGCTGCTCGGCACTCAAACGCCGCTACCGCGACCAGCTGCGCACGGCCTGCCCGAGCTTGCGGCTGGTGCACCCCCATGGCCCCAGGGCCCTGCTGGCGAGCCGGCTGGCGGCTCGCGGCGACCACTACATGCCCGCGTCGCTGCTGGACAGCCAGCTCGCCACGCTGGAACTGCCCGAGCCCGACGAGGCGGCCATCGACACCGACATCAGCCAAGCGGTGGCCATGCAATGCGCGGCGGCGCTGGCGGCATTGGCCACCACGCCCGGTCGAGCCAAAGTAGGCAATTCATGAGCGCTCGATTCGACCAGACCATCCTGTTTACCGACGAGGACGGCCGAGCCCGTTTCAAGACCGCGGCCATCACGCTCGACCAGGGCAAGCCGGCAGCGCAGCTGTCGGCACTGATGCCCAGCGGCGGCATGCAGCTGCGCCACAGCCCGGTGGGTTTTCGCAGCGAGTTTCATTGCACGGGTGACGCGCAATGGGTGTTCATCCTGTCCGGCCAGATGGAGATCGGCCTGCAGGACGGCAGCAGCCGGGTTTTCGGCCCGGGCCAGCACTTCTACTCGGCCGACACCTTGCCTGACGGTGCCGACTTCGACCCGGCCGTGCATGGGCATTGCAGCCGCCAGGTCGGCCCCGAGCCTCTGGTGACCTTGTTTGTCCGGGGCTGACTTGAGTCGCCCCGCCGTCCGGCCAACCATGATCAAGAACGTGCATGGCAACACGCTGGACCTGCTGGGCCTGGCCGTGGTCGGTGGCCGTTATGCCGTGGGCCTGGCCATTCCGCCCGAGCCGGTGCTGTGCGGTGAACTGGGCGTGAGCCGCACCGTGGTGCGCGAGGCGGTGAAATCGCTGGTCGCCAAGGGCCTGCTGATCACCGGGCCCAAGCTGGGCACACGGGTGCTGCCCAGCGACAACTGGAACTGGTTCGACCCCGACGTGGTGGGCTGGCAATCGCAGCTGGGCCTGCCGCGTGAATTCCTGCGTGACCTGCAAGAGCTGCGCCGGGTGGTCGAACCCGCCGCCGTGCGCCTGGCCGCCAGCCGGGCCACCGCAGTGGACATTGCCGAGATCGAGGCCGCCTATGCCGGCATGAAGCTGGCAGTGGAATGCGGCGGCGACTACGTCACCTTCGATCTGCGTTTCCACCAGGGCCTGCTGCGTGCCTGCCACAACCGCATGGTGGCGCAGATGAGCAAGGCACTGGGCGCCTTGCTGCGCACCAGTTTCGAGATCTCGACCTCGCGGCCCGATGGTCCCGCGCAATCTTTGCCGCTGCACCGAGAGGTGCTTGACGCGGTGATCGCCCGCGACCCGGTGCGCGCCGAGGGCGCCATTCTGGTGCTGATCGACGGAGCGGCCGAAGACATCGCCGCCGTGCTGGGCTCGCGCCGGCGCCTGCCCTCGCTGGCCCTGCCCGCACTGCGCCTGAAAGCCCAGCGCGTGCCCGGCCCGGCCCGGCCCGGCGCGTCGGGCTGAGCACCGGGGCGGCCTTCAATCACCCGATCACACGCCGAGTCTCACCATGAACCTCCTGATCACCGGCGGCGCCGGATTTATTGGCGACCGCCTGGCCCGAAAGCTGCTGGCCCGAGGCCAACTGGCTGGCCGCACGATAGAGCGCCTGGTGCTCACCGACCAGTTCCCGGCCCGCGCCGACCTGCTGCAAGACCCCCGCGTGCAAGGCCGCACCGGCCCGCTGCTGGAGCAGGCAGGCATGCTGCGCGATGAAGCCTTCGACGGCGTGTTTCACCTCGCCTCGGCCGTCTCGGGTGAATGCGAGACCGACTTCGACCTTGGCCTGCGCAGCAACCTGGACAGCTGCCGCGCGCTGCTGGACGCGCTGCGTGCCCGTGTCAACGGCGGCGCCGCGCCGGCGCGGCTGGTGTTCGCCAGCTCGGTGGCTGTGTATGGCCCCGACGACGCGGTGCCAATGCCGGCCATCGTCACCGACACCACCCTGCCCACGCCGCAAACCAGCTATGGCATCCAGAAACTGATCTGCGAGCAACTGGTGGCCGACTACAGCCGCAAGGCCTACCTCGACGGCCGCAGCGCGCGCCTGATGACCGTCA
>JANOWE010000216.1:0-6733 GCA_031417735.1 Betaproteobacteria bacterium | reverse complement strand
CAGCCAAAGACCAGTTCTTCGAGCGTGGGCGCGGCGATGGCGCCCTCGGCCTCATGTTGGGCCAGGGCCTGCAGCACGCCGGGGTTGGCTTGGGGTTTGGTCAGCTCTGCCACCACGTTGGTGTCGAGCAGGTAGCGCAAGGCCATGGTGTCGCCTGGCTCAGGCCAGGTCGGGCACGGGTCGGTCGCTGTTGTCGCGCAGGCCGGCCCAGTCGTCGTCGGCAAACAGCTTGAGACCAGCCTGTGTGGCCTCTGCCCTGAGGGCCTGGGTGTAGGCCAACAAACCTTCTCGGGGTGCGCTCATACGGGCGAAGTGTGCTTCGGACATCAGCACCGCCACGGCCCGGCCACGGCGGGTGATGCGCACCGGCTGGCCAGATTCGGCCTGATGCACCAGCTGCGCAAATTTGGACTTGGCCTCGGCAATCGACATCTCGCTCATGTTCAGCCCTTGATTATGACCATCAAGATGGTCATCTTAGGCTGAACAGGCTCAGGCGGTCAAAGCTGGCGCCGCTTACCCAGGCTCAAGCCAGCCCCGCTGCCCGGTTCACCGCCGCGCCATCCACCCCCAGCTTGCCCGCCGCGGCCAGGATCTCGGACCAGGTGGTCGGGTCCACCGGCACGCCTTCAGCGCTGCGTCTGGCGCGGTGCATCCGCTCGGGTTCACCGGCCACCAGCACACGGTCCACGCCCTCGCGCGGGGGCGAGTCGGTCATCCAGGCGATGAAGGCGCGGGCCTCTTGCTCGAAGGCGTTGCGGTCGGTCAGTGCGGCGGGGTCGAGCAGCACGCTGAACATGCCGTTGAGCACGCGTTTTCGGCTGGTGTCGTGGTCGCGCTGGGTCATGCCCGAGGCCAGCGCGCCGCCCAGCAGCTCGCACATCAAGGCCAGGCCCGAGCCCTTGTGTTCACCAAAGGTGAGCAAGGCGCCGAAAGGCGGCACCACGGTGTAGCGCGGGTCGGTGCTGGGCCGGCCATGGTCGTCGATCAGGCAGCCCGGCGCCACCGGCTTGCCCTGGTTGTGGGCGACGCGGGTCTTGCCCTGGGCGATGACGCTGGTGGCCATGTCCAGAATCACCGGGCTCTGGCCGCTGATGGGCACGCCGGCGCAGAAGGGGTTGGTGCCGAAGCGCGCGTCGCCGCCGCCATGCGGGGCGACGATGGCGCGCGAGATCACGTTGACGAAATGCAGCGAGACCAGGCCGGCGGCGGCCACCTGCTCGGCCCAGGCCCCTATGCGGCCCAGGTGGTGGCTGTTGCCCAGGGCGACGATGCAGCTGCCATGCTGCTGCGCGCGGGCGATGCCCAGGGCCATGGCCTGGGCTCCGACGACCTGGCCGAAGCCGGCGTGGCCGTTCAGGCGCAGCAGCGCGCCGCCGTCCAGCACGGTTTCGACCTGGGCGTTGGGCCGCAGGTTGCCCTCCAGAAACGCTTCGGCGTAGCGCGGCAGCATGCCGATGCCGTGCGAGTCATGGCCGGTGAGGTTGGCGTCGACCAGGTTGCCCACCACGGCCTCGACCTCTTCTTCCGAACTGCCAAAGCCGCGCACCAGCAATCGCATCGCGTCGAGAAGTTTGGGCAGGGGGATCAACAGCATGTCGCTCATCTTGGGCTCTCGGAGGTGGGGACTTGTGTGGACAAAGGCCGGCGGCTGCCGGCAGAAGAAACGGGGTCGCGGCTCAGCGCCGTTCATCGCCCCTGGGCTCGGCGCCAGGCCGCAAAGTCGGTGCGCGCGGCCTCGTCGGTGGGCGGGTACAGGCCCAGGATGCTGCGGCCGGCGGCCACCTGTTCGGCGACAAAGTCTTCGAACACCGTCATCTCCAGCGCCTCGGCCGCCACCTCGTCGGCGATGCCGGCGGGAACGACCACCACGCCTTCACCGTCGCCGACCACGATGTCGCCCGGCCAGACCGGCGCGTCGCCACAGCCGATGGGCACATTGATGTCCAGCGCCTGGTGCAGGCTCAGGTTGGTGGGTGCGCTGGGCCGCTGGTGGTAGGCCGGCATGGCCAGGCGGGCGATCTCGGGTGAATCACGAAAACCGCCGTCGGTGACCACGCCGGCCACGCCGCGCACCATCAGGCGGGTGACCAGGATCGAGCCGGCCGAGGCTGCGCGCGCGTCCTTGCGGCTGTCGATGACCAACACCGCGCCGGGCGGGCACTCTTCGACGGCCTTGCGCTGCGGGTGGCCACGGTCCTGGAACACGCTGATGGGGTTGAGGTCTTCACGCGCGGGGATGGTGCGCAGCGTGAAGGCCGGACCGACCATGTTCTTGCCGCCCGACTGCAGCGGTCGCACGTCTTGAATGAACTGGCGGTGCAGGCCGCGCTTGAACAGCGCGGTACACAGCGTGGCGGTGCTGACCTGCATCAGCCTGGCGCGGGTCTGCGGGTTCATCTCGTCGCTCATGGTCGGGCCTTGTCAGAAGATGTCGGGCTCGGCCACCGGTGCGCCAAAGCTGGTTTCCAGGTAGTCGAAGTCGCAGCCCTTGTCGGCCTGCAGGATGTGCTGACTGAACATCCAGCCATAGCCGCGTTCATAACGCGGTTTGGGCGCGACCCAGGCGGCGCGGCGGCGGGCCATTTCTTCGTCGCTGATGGCCAGGTGGATGCTGCGCGCGGGCACGTCCACCGTGATGGTGTCGCCAGTCTTCACCAGCGCCAGCGGCCCGCCGATGAAGGCCTCGGGCGCGCAGTGCAGCATGCAGGCGCCGTAGCTGGTGCCGCTCATGCGCGCATCGCTCAGCCGCAGCATGTCGGTCACGCCCTGCTTCACCAGCTTGGTGGGGATGGGCAGCATGCCCCATTCCGGCATGCCTGGCCCGCCCAGCGGGCCGGCGTTGCGCAGCACCAGCACATGCTGCGGGCTCACGTCCAGATCGGGGTCGTCGATGGCCGCTTTCATGGCCGGGTAGTCGTCGAAGACCAGCGCCGGGCCGCTGTGCTGCAGCAGATGCGGCGCACAGGCGCTGGGCTTGATCACGCAGCCGTCGGGCGCCAGGTTGCCGCGCAGCACGGCGAGTGCGCCTTCGACATAGATGGGATTGTTCAGTGGGCGGATCACATCGTCCTGCCAACACTCGGCATCGGCGATGTTCTCACCCAGGCTGCGGCCATTGACCGTCATCGCGTCCAGCGCCAGGAAGCGGTCGATGCGCTTCATCAGCGCGGGCAGGCCGCCGGCGTAATAAAAGTCCTCCATCAGCCATCGATCGCCACTGGGCCGGATGTTGGCCAGCACCGGCACGCGTCGGCTGGCGGCGTCGAAGTCGTCCAGACCCACCGCGCAGTCGGCCCCGGCGCGGCGCGACATCGCCACCAGGTGGATGATGGCGTTGGTGCTGCAGCCCATGGCCATGGCCACGGCGATGCCGTTCAGAAAATGCGCGCGGGTCAGCATGCGGGCGGGCGTGAGGTCGTCCCAGACCATGTCGACGATGCGGCGCCCGCACTCGGCGCTCATGCGGATGTGGTTGGCATCCGGTGCGGGGATGGCGCTGGCCCCGGGCAGGGTCAGCCCGATGGCCTCGGCAATGCCCATCATCGTGGCCGCCGTGCCCATGGTCATGCAGGTGCCGTGGCTGCGCGCAATGCCGGCCTCCACCTGCTGCCATTGCTCGGTGCTGATGGTGCCGGCGCGGCGCTGGTCCCAGTATTTCCAGGTGTCCGAGCCCGAGCCCAGCACCTGGCCCTTCCAGTGGCCGCGCAGCATGGGCCCGGCGGGCAGGTAGATGCAGGGCAGGCCGGCCGAGAAGGCGCCCATCAGCAAGCCGGGCGTGGTCTTGTCGCAGCCGCCCATCAGCACCGCGCCGTCGATGGGGTGGCTGCGCAGCAGCTCTTCGGTCTCGATCGCCAGCAGGTTGCGGTAGAGCATGGTCGTCGGTTTGACGATGGGCTCGGACAGGCTGATCGCCGGCAGTTCCAGCGGCAAGCCGCCGGCCTGCAGCACACCACGCTTGACGTCTTCGACCCGCTGCTTGAAATGCGCGTGGCATTGGTTGACGTCGCTCCAGGTGTTGACGATGGCGATCATCGGCTTGCCCACCCAGTCGGCCGGCCCATAGCCCATCTGCATGAAGCGTGAGCGGTGACCCATGCTGCGCAGGTCGTCGGGCGCAAACCAGCGCGCGCTGCGCAGGCTGGCGGGGGTCTTCTTGGGCTGCATGCAAGGCCTTGATCGGGGGCGGCGAGGTGCTTGGCCGCCCAGCGTACCCGATCAGTCGATGGCGACTTCTCAGTCCAGCGGCGCCGGCCGGGTCGGGTTGGCCGCTGCGGTGTCGTAGGCCGAGGCCAGATGGGTCAGGCCGGCTTCGACAAAACTGCTCGCCCAGGGCTGGCCGGGGCTCAGGCCGGTGGTCTGCCAGACATGGCTGTAGAGCTGCCACAGCGCGGCATTGCGCATGGCCTGGGCGGTGGTCTGGCCCTTGCGGTCGATGGCGCGCTCGATGGCCGCAGGCTCCAGGTCGTCGGCCAGGCGCCGCAGCGCCGGGGCCATGGACGCGGCCAGGCGCTGCTGGTCGGCCTGCAATTGCGCAAAGCCTTGTTGCAAGGCCAGCGGGCTGGCCGCCATGGGCCCGCGCAGCAGGGCCATCAGGGCCGCTTCGGGGCTGCTGGCCAGGCGCAGCGCATGGGCGCCGTCGACCCGCACCGCTGCGCGTTCACGGCTGCCCAGTTGCTGGCGCAGCTGGGTCTGCTGCTGGTTCATCGTGGCAAAGCTGTCCATCGCCACCCGGGCCAGCGCGCCGGCGCGCTCGGCCATTTCCAGCGGATCGCGGCCGGCCAGTTGATCGACTGACAGACCCAGTCCCCGGGCCAGGGCCTGCAGCAGTTCGGCCGCACGCACCGGCTCGTGCGCGGGCACGGCACCGGGCCGGAAGCCAGGCTTGGCGGCGGGGTCGGCAGCAGGTGAGACCTGGGTCGCTGAAGGCACGGCAGCACGCTGGGCCTGTGCCGGCCCTGAGGCCACCATCCTGTCGCCGCCGCGCCGGGGCTGGCCGACCATGCTCGCCGCCACCAGGTAGGGGCCGAGCAGAAAGTGGTCACCCTCGCGCAGCAGATGGTCGGCGGCCATGCGGGTGTTGGCGCCATTGACAAAGGTGCCGTTGGTCGACAGGTCGTGCAGCAGGGCCGTGCCGGCGTTGAACACGATTTCGCAGTGGCGCCCGGACAGCGCCCGCGTCATGTCGGGGATGAACCAGTCGCAAACCGGGTCGCGGCCTATCGTCAACCGTGACTGGCCGGCCGACGCCCGGACCTCCAGCGCGGGCTCGTTCGCGAACTCGGCACCATGGACCAATTTCAGGCTGAGCATCCTTGTCCTCCCGCCGGGCTGCAGGCTGCTGCGCAGATGCAGATGCCGGTGCATCCGCGCGCTGGCGCCGGGCCACCCGAACCGCCCGGGCCAGCCGAACCACTATACCGCCGGCCTCATCCAGCCAACAGCCTGCCAGGGCGAAGCCGACGAAGCGGGTTGACCGGACTTCAGGGCTCGCCCTGCTCGGCCTCCTCGGCCGGGTTGAGCGGGTAGGGTTGGCCGCTTTCACTCAGCACCACGCCCTCGCTCAGCACCACGCCCTCGCTCAGCACCACGCCATCGCTGAGCACCACGCCTTCGCTCAACACCACGCCTTCGCTCAAGACCACGCCCTCACTCAGCACCACCCCTTCGCTCAGCACCACGCCCTCGCTCAGCACCACGCCACTGCCGGCGGTGAGCCAGGCACTGAGCTGGCTCAAGCTCTGGAACGCACCGCTGCGGCCCGGCATCGAACTCACGCCCGCCAGGTCACTGGCACGCACCACGCCAGCGGTCAGCAGCATCTGGTTGGGCGCGGGTGCCGCCGTGATGGCCTTGGCAAAGGTGTTCGCAGGCGTGCCGTTGACGGCGGGCCAGTAGCTCACACTCAAGCGCAGGGCCATGTTGCCGCCCCAGACCAGGCGGTGGTCGTAGATGGGCTGAAAGCGGCTGAACAAGGCGTCACCGCTGAGCAGATGGCGGCCCCCGGCCACCACCAGCCGGCCCCAGGCGAAGGTCTGGCCGTTGACGGTGGAACTGGCCACCGGCAGGGCCTTGCCTGGGGCCAGCAGGCTGGCGCCTGCGGCCAGCTGGCCCGATTCGAGCGCGGTCTTGACATCGGTGCGCAGGGCCTTGGCCAGCCGCACCGCGCCGTCGATGTTGAGCAGGCCCGCGCCCTGCTGCAGCAGGTTGGCGCCTGGCAGCGCTTGGGCCGTGTACTGCAGGATGGCCTTGATCAGCGGCGGTGTCAGCCCCGGGTTGGCCTGCAGCATCAGCGCCACCGCGCCCGACACCACCGGTGCCGAGACCGAGGTGCCCGACATCTGCATCAGTGCCTGGCCCTTGGTCTGCGCCAGCCCACCCAGGCCGGCGGCCAGGCCGGGATAGGTGGTGGCCAGGTAGTTGGCGGCGCTGGTCCTGCCGTCCCTGTCGGTGGCCAGCGCACCGACGATGCGGTTGCCCGGCGCCACCAGGTCGGGCTTGAGCAGGTTGTCGACCTGACGCTGGCCCAGCGCGTCCAGCAGGCTGCCCCGGGTCGGCCCGCGTGAGCTGAAGAAATTGACGCTGTCGTCGTTGCGGCTGGCCGTGCCCCTGGTGTTGGCCGAGCCCACGGTGATCACCGAAGGCTCATGCCCGGGCGAGCTGATGCTGCCGTAGCGCTCCTTGCCCCCGCCCTTGCCGAAGTTGCCTGCCGCCACCACCACGGTGATGCCTG
>JANOWE010000215.1:0-55423 GCA_031417735.1 Betaproteobacteria bacterium | reverse complement strand
CGACGCAGCGGCCCGAGTGGCTGCGTGCCACGCTGGGCGGCATGGGCCTGACCGGCCTGATCGTCAGCGCCCGGCTGCAGCTGATGGCCGTGTCCGGTGCCTGGATGAACACCGAGGCGCTGGCCTTTGACAACCTGGACGGATTCTTCGCGCTGTCGGCCCAGTCCGAGCGCGACTGGCAGTACACCGTGTCATGGATCGACTGCGTTCACGGCAGCGGCGACCAGACCCGGGGCATCCTGTTTCGTGGCAACCACGCCGCGGACGAGCGGCCGCAACCGGCGCCACGCGAGCGCGCCGTGCCGTTGACGCCGCCGGTGTCGCTGGTCAACCGGGCCACGCTGCGGGCCTTCAATGCGCTGTACTTCGCCACGCAGCGCCGGCACAGCGGGCCTCGACTGCAGGCGCTGAACCCTTTTTTCTACCCACTGGACGGCCTGCGCGACTGGAACCGGATCTACGGGCCCAGCGGCTTCTACCAGTACCAGTGCGTGGTGCCTCGGACCGTCGAGCGCGAGGCCAGCGCAGCGCTGCTGCGGGCCATCCGCGCCAGCGGCCGCGGCTCGTTCCTGGCTGTGCTCAAGGCCTTCGGCGACCATGCGCCGGCCGGCCTGATGAGCTTTCCGATGGCCGGAACGACGCTGGCGCTGGACTTCCCGAACGAAGGCGCGACCACGCTGGCGCTGTTCGACCGGCTGGACGCCATCGTCGGCGAGGCCGGTGGTCGGCTGTACCCGGCCAAGGACGCCCGCATGGGCCGACCGCTGTTCGAGCGTGGCTACCCCCGGCTGAATGAATTTCTGCCCTTCCGCGACCCTGGCATTTCCTCGGCGCTGTCGCGCCGCCTGATCGGTGAATGAGCCCACGATGGACCTCCCAAGCAGCCTCCCCGCAACACCGCCCTCCCGGGTTCTGATCGTCGGCGCGAACTCGGCGATCGCCCAGGCGCTGGCGCGTCGCTACGCCGCCCGAGGCGCCCGGCTGCTGCTGCTGGGCCGCCGCGCCCAGGCGCTGGACGCCGACGCCGCCGACCTGCGCGTTCGTGGCGCGACCGAGGTCGCCTGCCTGCACTTCGATGCCAGCGAGCCGGCGTCGCACCCCGAATTGCTGGCCCGTGCCTGGCAGCAGTGGCAGGGCCTGGACATCGCGGTGGTCGCCCATGGCGTGCTGCCCGACCAGGCCGCCGCGCAGGCCAGTGCCGCTGTGGCGCTGGCCAGCTTCGACACCAACGCCGCTTCGGTGATCTCGGTGCTGACCGAGCTGGCAAACCACTTCGAGGCCCAGGGCAGCGGCGTGATCGGGGTGATCTCCTCGCCCGCCGGCGACCGTGGCCGGGCCAGCAACTATGTCTACGGCGCGGCCAAGGCGGCGGTCAGCACCTTTTGCGACGGACTGCGGCACCGGCTCGTGCGCAGCGGGGTGCGGGTGGTCACGGTGCTGCCCGGCTTCGTCGACACGCCGATGACCGCCGGCCTGGCCAAGGGCCCGCTGTGGGCCCAGCCGCAGCGCGTGGCCGCCGACATCGAGCGCGCGCTGGACCGGCGCAACGGCCGGCTCTACACGCCCTGGTTCTGGCGCTGGATCATGCTGATCGTCGTCCACCTGCCGCAGGCGCTGTTCCTGCGCAGCAAACTGTGAGTGTCTCGATGCAAATCACCGATCGAAAGATTGTCATCACCGGCGCGGCCGGGCTGGTCGGCCAGAACCTGGTCACCCTGCTGGTCGAACGAGGCCATACCCGGCTGGTGGCGATCGACAAGCATGCCGACAACCTGGCCGTGATGCAGCGCCTGCACCCCGCCGTGCAGACCCTGCACGCTGACCTGGCCGAACCTGGATCCTGGGCCCGGGCCTTCGAAGATGCCCATGCAGTGGTGCAACTGCATGCGCAGATCACCGGCAAGACCGCCGAGCCCTTCGAGCGCAACAACGTGCTGGCCACCCGCGAGGTGCTCAAGGTGGTGCAGGCGCTGCCCGACGCCTACCTGGTGCATGCCAGCTCGTCGGTGGTCAACTCGGTCGCCGACGACGCTTACACCCGCAGCAAGACGGCGCAGGAGAAGATCGTTCGTGCCTCGGGCCTGCGCCACTGCGTGCTGCGGCCCACGCTGATGTTCGGCTGGTTCGACCCCAAGCACCTGGGCTGGCTGGCCCGCTTCATGGCGCGCGTGCCGGTGTTTCCGGTGCCCGGCCATGGCCGCTACATGCGCCAGCCCTTGTACAACCGCGACTTCTGCCGCGCCATCGTGGCCATGCTCGAGCAGCAGCCCGACGGCGTGGTGCACGACCTGACCGGCCCCGACCGCGTCGACTACATCGACATGATCCGCATCATCCGCGACGCCAAGGGCCTGAAGACGCCCATCGTCCGGGTGCCGATCCCGCTGTTCGCCGCGATGCTGCGCGCCTATGCGCTGTTCAGCGACAAGCCGCCCTTCACCGCCGACCAGCTCGTCGCACTGACCGCCGGCGACGACTTCAGCGGGGTCGACATCCAGCAGGTGTTCGGCTTCGAGCCCACGCCGTTTCGCGACGCCATCCGTGAGACCTTCGGCCACCCCACCTACAGCGCCGTGGTGCTTGCCAGCCCGCATTGAAAGCTTGTGAAGTCATGCCAGACACCCGCCCCCACCCCGCGCCCCTGAACTGCGTTGTCATCGGCGCCGGCCCGATGGGCCTGGCCGCCGCCCACCGGCTGGCCGAAGAAGGCCACCGCGTGACCCTGGTCGAGGCCGACAACCGCATCGGCGGCATGTCGGCGGCCTTCGACTTCCAGGGCCTGCCGCTCGAGCGCTACTACCACTTCGTCTGCAAGACCGACTTCCCGCTGTTCGAGCAGCTCGAGGCCTTCGGCCTGAGCCACCGCTTGAAGTGGCAGGCCACCGAGATGGGCTTCTACTACGACGGCCGCTGGTATGACTGGGGCAAGCCCGGCGCGCTGCTGAAGTTTCCCCACCTCAGCCTGGTCGACAAGCTGCGCTTTGCGCTGCATGTGCTGAGCACCAAGCGCATCAGCGACTGGCGCGCGCTCGACCGCCAACCCGCCACCGCCTGGATCCGCAACTGGCTGGGCGAGCGCGGCTACCAGGTGCTGTGGCACAAGCTGTTCGAGCTGAAGTTCTTCGAGCACCAGGACCAGGTCTCGGCGGCCTGGATCGGCACCCGCATCAAGCGCGTGGCGCTGTCGCGCAGCAGCCTGTTTCGCGAGCAGATGGGCTATCTGGAGGGCGGCTCGCAGGTGCTGCTCGACGCCTACAGTGAGCGGCTCACGCGCGCCGGCGCTCAGATCCTGCTGTCCTGCCCGGTGCGCCAGGTGCTCACCGAACATGGCCGCGTGACCGGGGTGCGAACCGCCAACGGTCTGCTGCCCGCCGACCGAGTGGTGTCCACCGTGCCGCTGCAATACGTGAGCCGCCTGGTGCCCGACCTGAGCGCGGCCGAGCGCCAGCGCATCGACGCAATTGAGAACATCGGCGTGGCCTGCGTGCTGCTCAAGCTGCGCCGGCCGGCCACGCGCTACTTCTGGATGAACGTCAACGACGACCGTATCGAGGTGCCGGGCTTCATCGAGTACTCGAACCTGAACCCGCTGCCCGAGTCGGTGGTCTATGTGCCCTATTACATGCCCAAGAGCCACCCCAAATGGGCCTGGGACGACCAGCGCCTGATGGACGAGGCTCGCGACTACTTTCTGCTGACCCAGCCCCAGCTCAAGCCCAGCGACATCATCGCGCGCCATGTCTCCCGCTACGAGTTTGCGCAGACCGTGTGCCCGCCGGGCTTCTACGGCATGCTGCCCGACATGGCCAGCTCGGTGGGCGGGCTGTTCTTCGCCGACACCGCCTATTACTACCCCGAGGACCGGGCGATCTGCGAGAGCATCCGCGTCGGCCGCCAGCTCGGCGATCGCGCGCTCGCCAGCGAGGCGGCTTGAGCCGCCCGGCGGCCATGCCCGCCCCGACCGGCGGGCGCCCGGAATGGCAGCGCGTGGCGCTGTTCTTTGGCGCCGGCGCGCTCGCTGCGGCCATCAATGTCATGGCCCGGGTCTGGCTCAGCGGCATGCTGAGCTACCGCTGGTCGGTGCTGCTGGCCTACCTGGTGGGCATGGCGGTGGCCTTCGGCCTGAACAAGTACCTGGTCTTCGAGCGCTCGGGCAAGCCGGTGCACCAGGAACTGCTGTGGTTCGTGCTGATCAACCTGCTGGGCATGGCCCAGGTCTGGGGCCTGAGCGTCTGGCTCGCCGAGTACTGGTTCCCGCGCTGGGACTTCCACTGGCACCCTGAACTGGTGGCCCACTTGGCCAGCGTCGCGCCGCTGGCCGTGACCTCGTACCTGGGCCACAAGCTGCTGTCGTTCGCGCGCCGCCGGCACTGAGCGCGCGGCGTGGTAGCCACGCTGCGCCGCACCTGAGCTATCTGGTCCTGCGCGCGAGCACCACCCGCTCGTCCTGCAGGCCCAGCAGCGTGCCCGCGCCCTGCACCGCGCCCACCGCCTTCGCCAGCAGCCACTTGCCCGGCGTTCGAATGCCCTCGTAGCCGGCGATGCGCTGGCCCATGTTGGCGGCGTCAACGATGTCCTGGCCCCAGGACTCGAAGGGCTCGAAGCCGTGGCGGCGCAGCACCAGCTCGAGCGAGTGGCGCGAGTAGTGGTACAGGTGCGGAAAGTCGTTGTCCATCTGGTACATCTTCAGCAGATGCGACTTCAGCCGGCCCATCGACAGCGTATGGGCCAGGAACGACAGCCGGGTGATCAGGCCGGTGACGTCGGGCACACAGAGCAGCAGCACGCCATTGGGCTCGAGCTTGTCGGCCACCTGTGCCAGCGCGGCGGCCGGGTCGGGCAGATGCTCGAACACGTTCCACAGCGTGATCAGCCCGAAGCGGCCGTCGATGGCGCCCACACCGTCAATGCCGCAGTGGTGCACGTCCAGCGCGGTGGTGGCCTTGAGGTGATGGAAGACCCGGCTCGAGGGCTCGGCGCCCACGGCGTCGAAGCCGCCGGCCAGGGCGGCCTGCAGGAACCAGCCGTAGGAGCAGCCGATGTCCAGCGCACGGCGCGACGGGAAGTCCACCCCCGCCAGCCGGCCCACCACGTCCTTGAACTGGCGCTGCCGGAACACCCGGTAGTAGTGGTCGTAAAAACCGTCGTACTCGTCTCCGTAGTAGTCGCGCGCCTGGCTGGGGCCACGCGGGTGGTTGACGACCAGGCCGCATGAGCGGCAGCGGTCGAGGGTGGACAGGCCGATGTCGGCCATTCTGTGCAAGGGCGTGGCGCTGCAGGCCACGCAGGCCGAGGTGCCGGCGTTCATCGGAGATCTCCTGTGCCGGCGGTTGCCGCACGACCGCGCATGATGCCGCAAGGCGCTGGCCGCAGCGGTAGCGGCAGGTCGCTCACAAACGGTATAACGCGCATTCGTCCGCACGGCCGTCGGGCTCACGGCCGCCGAGCGCGAAGAAGTCGCGCACCAGCGGGTCCAGCACGCTGGCGGGTTCGCCGCAGGCGACATACAGCGACGCCGGCTGAGCCGAGTCGCGCAGCGCCTGCAGCGACGCACTGGCCATCGCCGGGCTCACCGCCTTCGAACCGATGCGATCGGGCAGCATCAGCGCGCGCCGCCCGGCCTGGTAGGGCAGCACCGAAGAAAAGTCCATGCCGGTGATCACGATCACCGAGCCTTCCGGGCTCAGCTTCTGCACCAGCGTCGGCAGCGCCAGGCCGATGGCGACGTCGCTGCGCTTGAACTGCAGGTACCAGGCGCTGTTCAACCCGAAGATCAGCAGCGCGGTCGCGTACAGCCCCAGACGCAGCCGCGCCCGGCGCGCATCGGCTGCGGCTTCGACCGCGCCGCACGCGGCCAGCCCGAAGGCCAGACACAGGAACACCGCGTTGGCCGACTGGTAATAGTTGTGGACCCGGTGCAGGTTGGTGAACACCGCAAACGGCAGCAGGAAAAGTCCGCCCAGCAGCAGCACCTGGCGGCGCCGGGTCGGCGTGCAGACGGCGAAGAAGTAAGCGAACAGTGCCAGCCAGCCCAGCAACTGCAGGTACTTCAGCATCGCCAGCGGGCGCGACAGCGGGAACAGGATCTCGATCACATTGCTGGCAATCGCCGCCCAGACTTTCGGGTCCAGCCGCTGCGCCAGGGTGCCGAAGTTCCAGTCGCGCAGCGCGCCCGAGGTCAGCAGCGGGCCGATCGGGTTGTTCAGCCTGACGCCATCGGCATGCAGCACCCAGGTCGCGCCCAGCGCCAGCACCAAGGCCTGCGCAGCAGCCAGCCACAGCAGCCCGGCCAGCGGCTGCCGGCGCCGCCAGGCCAGGACCAGCAGCACCGCGTTGACAAGCAACGTGACCGCCATCACCGGCAGCAGCGTGGTGACCTTGACCAGCGCGGCCAGCCCGCCAGCGGCCAGCAACAGCAGCAGCGGCTCAGGGCGGGGCTGCGGCGTGGCCAGCGCGCGCAGGAACAGCGCCAGGAAGGCCAGCGTGAAGAACAGCGCCGTGGTCTCGATCATGAAGCCGCGCGACCACAGCACGTACAGCGGCGCGAGCAGCACGGGCGCCATCACCAGCGGGGTGTTGCGCAGCCCCCAGCGCCGCAGCACATCGTGCAGCGGCCAGAAGCACAGCAGGAAAAACGCCATCGACACCAGCCGCCCGCTGGTCTCCAGCGACAGCCCGCTGCTCAGCTGCAGGCCCTTGGCCAGCGCCTGGTAGAGCGGGAACTCGAAGGGCATCGCCCAAGGCGCCCCGAACACCGGCATCTGGTAGGCCAGCCAGTCGCCGCCACCCGAAAAGTAGCGCGCGATGATCGCGGTCTGGGTCTGCCTGAAGGCATGGTCGTCGCTGAGGTAGGGGCCGAAACTGCCGGCCACCAGAGCGCCGTAGACCAGCAGCAGCGCCAGCGCCAGCCAGGCCGCTGCGCGAGCCTGTCGCGGCGCAGCCAGCGTCGCGCCGGCCGGTGGAGCGAGCGGGCTCATGGCTGACGATGCCGGCAAGACGACCCGGTCAATCGATCGCCTGGTTCGTCTGGGCCGTCTGGGCGACGACATGCGTCGCGCAGACTGACCCGCGACGGCTTGACATCGCTTCCGATCGCGGCCGGTACACCGGTGGGGTCTTGCTTCAACCAAGTCTTCGCCATGGCCGAATTCTGGCCTGAAACCGACGCTCTCGATCCCGGGCTGGGCGATCGCGAAAGACAGCCGACCATCGCCCACACTCCTAGAATTCGCCGATTCCGCCATGGTCGATGCCGCACCCCCACCTCTCATCGGCGCTGCCACACCGCATTGGCGGCTGCTGCTGTTGGGCCAGGTGGTCTTGATCGACAGCCAGCAGCAGCCGGTGCGCCTGCCGGGCCGCATGGCGACGGCGCTGCTGGCCCGGCTGGCGATGGCGCCACAACGTGACCACCCGCGCGAGGAACTGGTCGAATTGTTCTGGCCCGGGGTCGCCATCTCCGCCGGCCGCAACCGGCTGCGCCAGTTGCTGAGCATGCTGAAGGACCTGCTCGAACCAAAGAACCAGGCCTGGCGGGTGCTGGAGTCCGATCGCATGAGTCTGCGCATCCGGCCCGGCGCCCTGCTGTGTGATGTGCCGGCCTTCGAAGCCGCCTGGGCAGGCGGCCGCCATGGCGAGGCTCATGCCTGGTACCGGGGCGAGCTGATGCCAGGCCTCTACGACGACTGGGTGGCGGTCGAGCGCCTGCGCCTGGCCGGCTTGGCCGAGCGGCTGCCGCCGGCAAGGCCTGCAGCCGCGCCGCCTCTCACGCCGACCCCCCTGCCGCAGCCCGCACTGCCGCGCTACCTGACCCGGCTGTTGGGTGCCGAGACCGCCTGCGATGTGCTGGTGCAAGCAGTGGCCGATCACCGCCTGGTCACGCTGTTCGGCGCCGGCGGCAGCGGCAAGACCCGGTTGGCAGTCGAGGCCGCCACGCGCATGGCTGCGGCCGCCGGCCGGTCAAGGCCCGGTGCCCATGCGTTCGACACGGTGATCTTCGTGCCGCTGGCGGATTGCTCAGGCCTGGCATCGATGATCGACGCCCTGCTGCTGGCGCTGCGCCTGCCGCCCCAGGCTGCCGAGCCGCTGACCGCACTGAGCGCCGCGCTGCAGGGTCGTCGCATGCTGCTGGTGCTGGACAACGTCGAACAGTTGGTGGATGACGCCGCGCCCTGGCTGGCCCTGCTGCTGGCCAGCACCGACGGACTGCACCTGCTGCTGACCTCGCGCCGGGTGCTCGGACTGGACGGCGAGCGCACGCTGCCGCAGCAGCCGCTGCCGCTGCCTGCACACGCGGGCGACACGGCCAGGACCGAGCCCGGCGCCCACGCCTTCAATCCGGCCGTGGCCCTGTTTGCCGACCGGGCCCGCGCCGCCAATGCCGAATTCGAGCTCGACGAGCGGCAGCTGCCGGCGGTGGTTGAGCTGGTGCAACTGCTGGAGGGCCTGCCGCTGGCGATCGAGCTGGCGGCCGCACGGGTGCGCAGCCTGCCTCCGGCGCTGCTGGTCGAGCACCTGCGCCGGGCGGTGGGCGCGCCGTCGGCGGCGCTGCTGGCCTTGTTGGCGCGCAATGGCCCACGCAGCGGTGGCGACCCGCGCCAGGCCTCGATGCTGCGCGTGCTGGACTGGAGCTGGCAACTGCTGCCGGCCGAAGCGCGTGGGCTGCTGGCCCGGCTGGCGGTGTGCCGGGGCGGCTTCACGCTGGCCACGGCGCAGGCACTGGCCGCTGAGCTTGCGGCGCCGGAGTGCAGGTCCGACGTCGTGACAACGCCCCACCCGCCGGCCGACCCGGCGCGTTGCCTGTTGCTCATCGACACCCTGGTCGGCCATTCACTGCTGCGGCCGGACGAATCCAGCGGCGGCGGCGGCGGAGCGGCGCGCTGGCACATCGGCGAGATGACGCGCGAGTACGCGCTGCTGCAACTGGCGCCCGACCAGGCCCGCAACGCCCGCCGCGCGCTGCGTCGAAGTCTGACCGATTGGGCCGGGGCCCAGCCCGCCGGCCCGCCGCTGGTCGACGTGCGGGCCGAGCTGCCCAACATCACCGCCGCACTGGAGAGTGCGGTCACCGACGGCGCTGCGCCCGAAGCCGCTGATCTGGCGCTGGCGCTGCAGGGCGGCTTCAGCGACATGAGCTTGCCCGCCGGCCTGCTGCAGGCCTTGGCCGCCGCCGCGCAAGTCCTGCAGGACACTGACCAACGCGCCCTGGTCGAAACCGCGCTGGCCCGCGCCTGGCACCGCGCCGGCGACCCCGGCGCCACCGACCGCCATGCCCAGGCCGCCTGGAGCTGCCTGCCCGCAAGCGGACTGGCCCGGGCTCAGGTGCTGGCCCGGCTGGCCCATGTGCGCTGGCGCCGCACGCGTGACCCGGCGGTGGCGGCCTGGCTGCACGAGGCACTGGCGCACGCTGCCGGCGCACCCGCACTGCAGGCCAGCGCGCTGGCCACCCTGGGCGCCATCGCCCGGCCGCTTGACCCGGCGCAGGCAATTGCACTTCAACGCCGGGCCCTGGCCGCGTGGACCGACGCCGGCGACCTGCATGGCCGACACACCGGTCTGTACAACCTGGCCCTGGCCCTGGCTGAGCGGCCGGCTGGCCGCGCCGAGGCCCTGGGCCTGGTCGAGCAGGTGATTGCCGGCACCCGTGCCAGCCAGGACTGGGGGCAATTGGCCAATGGCCAGACCCTGAAGGCGGAACTGCTGGCCGACCTGCGCCAGTGGCCCGCCGCCGCTGCGGCCAGCCGCGAGGCCATAGCCGTGGCCTGGGCGGCACTGGATTCACTGCCGCTGGCCTATGCACTGTGGAACCTGCCGCGTGCCTGGGCTCATCTGCGGCGGCCGGTCGACGCCGCTCGACTGATGGCTTTTGCGGCCAGCTTCTGGCGCCAGCGCTATGGCGTGCTCAGCGCCAGCGACCAGCATGACCTGCGCCGGCTGAGGCGGCTGCTGGGCTGCCAGCTGGACGCGGCGGCACTGGCGCGGCATGGCGCCGAGGGCGAGCGGCTGACACTGGGCGCTGCGGTGGCTCTGGCCTTGTCGACGTGAACGCAGCACACAGGCTGCACCCCCTCGACCCGGGGGGGCAAAAAGACGCCGCCGGCTAACGCGGGCCTAACGGGCGCTGGCCAGACTGGGACCAACCCAGCCATCGGAGCCCACCATGACCCGCCATGCCTTCATCACCGCCACCAGCCTGCTGGTGGTTGCCTTCAGCCCTGCGACCCATGCCGTGCAAGGCGTGAGCCTGGCCACCGGACTGACCGACTTCACCACCTGGAGCAAGTTCGGCGACGCCACGGCGGCCAACCAGACCCCCGGCAACGGCTTCACCTACAGCCAGCTGTTCCTGACCGACCGCGACATCGGCGGCCAGCGTGGCAGTGGCTTTGCTCCCACTGCGCTGGCGCTGAACTTCAACCAGGACTTCTTCTTCGACTTCCACTTCTACATCCCGGTCTCAACCGGTCTGCGCGGTGACGGCCTGACCTTCACCCTGGCGGGTGCCGCCGGCCTGGGCAACGCCGGTTCGGGGCTGGGCTACGAGGGCATCAACAACAGCGTGGCCTTTGCCATCGACACCTTTCATTTCGGACCCGACCCCGGCATTCCGGGTGACCCGGGCGAACCGGTGTCGCCCAGCCTGCAGATCTTGACGGGCGGCTTGGTCAGCCCGGTGGCGGTGACCCTGACCGGCCTGGGCGACACCCTCCGCGACCCTGACTTCCAGTGGTATGCCTCGGTCAGCTACACCGCCTCGGGCTTGAACAATACCGGCTCCCTGACCGGCCGCATCGAGCACCTGAACCTGGGCATCTTCGAGGTCTCGGCGGTGGTCGACTTCGACGCCCAGGGCCTGGTCGGCAACCCGGTGCTCTACGGCTTCACCGCCAGCAACGGCCTGGCCACCGATGCGCACATCGTGACCTCCGCCATCCCTGTGCCCGAACCCGAAAGCGCGGCGCTACTGCTGGCCGGCCTGGGGCTGATGAGCTGGCTGCTGCGGCGGCGGGCGGTGGCCGCAACGCCGGGCTGAACCGCGGCGCGCCCTTGCCCTGGCCGGCCGGGCCGTGCCCGCTGGCGCCGCCGGCCAGGTTCAGGCCAGCGCGTCGTTCAGTTGTGCGCCCAGGCCCCGGCCACGGTCTTGCTTGAACAGCATCGCAAACACCGCCCGCCCGGCGCTGCGCTCGGCCCATACCGCGCCGACCTGGCCTTTCTCTATCTCCTTGGGCACGGCACGCAGGTGCTCGCCCTTGTACTCGGCCACGAAGTGCCGGCCATCGGTCAGCTCGCACACAAAGTCGGGGTGGAAGCGGCCGGTCGAGGTGGGCAGCCAGAAGCCCGTCACTGGGTCGGAATCGAGGTTGCGCACCCAGTGCCGGACCAGCGGGTGCTCGTCCAGCGCCAAGGCACAGCGCCATTCCTCACCGCCGTCGGCCAGATCGGCCAGCACCGGATAGAAATGCTTGCTGAAGCGGAACTTGCCTCGGTAGCGCTGGTTGGCCGGCACCGGGTAGATGTCGGGGTCGAAGTGGAACTCGTGCCGCGCGCTGGTCTCCAGCGCCCAACCGCCGTCCAGCACCAGTTGGGTGAAGCTGGCCTTGGCCGCCTGGTCACGCAGTTCGGCCAGGCGCAGCGCCAGGCGCTGCAGCAGCGGGTACTGGTGGCGGGCCAGTTGCTCGAGCGGCACATGCTGTTCATGCACCAGGTGGTGCAGGCAGGCCAGCACAAAGGCCCGCAGATGCGCCGGCAGCACGTCCAGCGCCAGATTGCGCGACGGGTGCTGCAGCTCGGCCGCCAGCCACTTCGCCAGGTCTTGTTCGGTGATGGCCGTGGGCACGGCGTCCAGCGCCAGCTGGCTGCTGTTGCCCCGGCCCACGCGCAGGCGCTGGCCGTCGAGGTAGACCTCCCACAGCGTGCCCTGCTCGGCCATCACAAAGCCCGGCAGGCTGATGGGCTGGGCCAGCAGGTTCAGCGTCACCTGCTCGAACACCGCCTCACGTTCAAGCAGCAGCAGTTCACCCTGCGCTGCCCCTGGTGCTTGGTCGCACAGCCTGGGCACCGGGGCGAAGCGCCGGCCCTGGTGGCAGGGCGCCAGCGCGCCGGCCACCAGCGCGTGGTGGCGCTCGATCTGCTGCGCCACCTGCTCACGCTGCCTGCCGCGCTGGGCCGCCACCAGCGCGTCGGCCATGGCCGGCGGCAGCTCACCACGCCATTGCACACGCTGGCGCTGGCCGTCGCTGCTGATGCGGGCCACGCCCTCGTCCACCGCGCGGGCCAGCAACTCGGCCACCGCGTCGGCCAGCGGCTTGCCGGCCGGGATGTCGACGGCCAGCGTGGGCAGCAGCAAGGGCAGCGGTGACGCCGCCGCGAACAAGGGGCCGTCGTCGCGCGCCTGTCCGTCGCCCGGCCCGGGCGACCAGATCAGTGGCAGCTGCGGCGCCACCATCGAGGCCATGTCCAGCGGGTCGAAGCCCATGCCGTCGATCAGCCGGTCGGCCAGCGCGTTGGCGGCCAGGCCGGTCTCGGCCTCGGTGACATGGGCATAGGCCTTGTTCAAGGCCGGCCGGCTGCGTCGCCGCGCGTAGGGCATGCGCAGCACACGGCCCAGCAGTTGCTCGATGGCGGTGGCCGAGCGCACGCTCTGCACCGAGCACAGGATGTAGGCAAACGGGCAGTCCCAGCCCTCGCGCAGGGCCTGCACGGTGATGATGAAGCGCACCGGGCAAGCGCGGTGGCTCAAGTCCAGGCCCTCCAGCTCGCGCAGTGTGCCGGTGGCCACCTTCACCTGGTCGGCCGGAATGTGCAGATCGTCCACCAGGTGTGCGCGCAGCACCTCCACATTCACCGGGTCGGTGCTGTTCTGCGCCTGCAGCAGCACGATGGGGCGGATGCAGTCGCCCTGGTTGGGCCCCGGGTCGGCTTCTTCTTGCAGCGCTTCGGCTTCCAGCAGCTTCTGGTTCTGCACCGCGTCGTACACCGCCGCCTGCCAGCCACGGGTGTGTTCGATCAGCACAATGGGCAGCTTGACCATGGCCTCGGCCTGCAGCTGCTGCGCCGAGACATGGAACAGCACATGGGTGCGCAGGGGCACGGGTGTGGCCGTCAGCTCCAGGATCAGCGCCGGGTTCAGCCGCTTCAGCGCCTCGAAGCTGCGCTCGGTCTTGGTGTCGTGCGCCTCGTCGACGATGACCTTGGGGCTGGCGCATGCGCACCCAGCAGCGTCTTGCCGCCACCGGTGGGGATGCGCAGGCAGACGCAAGGCACATCGCCAAAGGGCCGGTCGTTGTAGCCGTAGCCGGTGCGCTGCTCGAAGGCGGCGCGTGGGCCAAGCAGCGCAGCGGCCTGCAGAAATTCATCCCGCGCCTGAAGGGCCTGGGTCTGGTAGCGCTTGAGGTCGAAGCTGGGCATGGCGGGGGGCTTTCGGGCTCAGCGCGGCACGAAGTGCGGGATGCGGCGCCGCAGGGTCACCGTGGCACCGCGTGCGGCAGTTGCTTGAAGCTCAGGCCCGCCGCCGCCAGCCGCGCCGGGCCCAGCAGACAGGCCTCGCCATAGACCACCCTCGGGCCGTGGTGCGGGTGGTCGGCCTGCAGCAGGGCCAGCACGGCACTGGTCAGCACATTGCCGCCGGCCGGCCGGCGGTCGCCGAGCACACCGTTGAACAGCAGGTGGTAGGCCGTGCCCTGGTGGGTGCCCAGCCAGGACGTGGGCAATGGCGAGGCGGTCGAGGCCGTGGGGGCAGCACTGTGCGGCGACGCCAGGGCGCTGCCGGTCTCACGCAGCCAGATGAAGGCCGCCAGGTCGGCAAAGCGCACCTCGGGGTGGATCTCGCCGTCGGCGTCGAACAGCGGCGCGCCCAGTTGCAGGCAGGCAAAGCCACCGCCGCCCTGCCAGCCCACCGCCGCGCTGATGCCGCCTTGCTCACCGTCCACCACCTTGCGCAAGCGGGGCAGGCAATGCGTCAGCGCATGCTCGCCCATCTCGATGCCGATCCAGCGCCGGCCCATCTTGTGCGCTACGGCGGCGGTGGTGCCGCTGCCGAGGAAGCTGTCGAGGACGAGGTCGTCGGGATGGGTGGCGATGTGGAGGATGCGCTCCATAAGCCGTTCAGGTTCGGGTGTACCGAAAGCCGCCGCTCCAAAAACGGCTATGTACTCGCGCTTCGCATCCTGGTTGTGCCCGACTTCCTCGTGCTTCCACAGCGTGGTGGGCGTGATGCCATCGCCCAACTCGTTCAGGAACAACTTTGGCGCCGGAACGTTGTTGCCGCTCTTTCCCCACCAGATGCGACCGTCGCAGTCCATGGTCTTGAGTTTTTCGCTCGAGACACGCCAATATGAACCGGTGGGCGGGCCATCGATGACTCGGCCAGAGGGGGCAGGTAATCGAGTAGCTGCCAAGGCTGTAGTGGTTGCGTGCGGCCAGTGGGCCAGCGCGCCACGGACCGCGAACGTCTTGATCCGGGTTCCTGTATAGCGCGGCGCTCTTGTCTGAACGCGGAACGGCATGGGTCACCCAACGGGTGCGTGCCTTGGCGAATACCAGCACATGGTCGTGCATGTCTGACAGGTGTTGGGCCGATCCCTTGACTGAGTACACCTTCTGCCAAACCACGTTGGCGATGAAGTTCTGACGCCCAAACACCTCATCCATCAGCACCTTGAGGTAGTGCCCCTCGTTGTCGTCGATGGTGACCCATATCGAGCCGTCTTCGCTCAGCAGTTCTCGCAGCAGCTGCAGCCGGAGCAGCATCATGGTCAGCCACTGGCTGTGCTACAGCTTGTCGTCGTAGTGCTCGAAGGCGCTCTTGGTGTTGTAGGGCGGATCGATGAAGATGCACTTCACCCGGCCCCGGTAGAAGGGCAGCAGCGCGGCCAGGGCCTCCAGGTTGTCGCCCTGGATCAGCAGGTTGCCGCTGCCTGCGGTGCCCACGGCGGCCGGCGCGGCGCGGTGCGGGCGCAGCACGCGGGTGGGCAGTTGCCGGGTGATGCCGAAGGCGGCGTCGCGGTTGAGCCAGTCAAGGGTGGGCATCCGGTGATGACCCTGGGCTCAAACCCGGCCGCGGCGCACCGCGTCGCGCAGCAGCGCGTTGAGGCGGGTCTGCCAGCCGGGGCCGCTGGCTTTCAGGGCATCGAGCACATCGGCATCCACACGCATGGTCAGTGCGGCCTTGGGCCGGGCCAATGGCGGGCGGCCACGCAGCGGGCGCAGCTGGGCCATGTCGGCATCGGAGAGCTCCACCGTGTCGGGGTCGGCGGCGATGCCGGCGTTGATGGCAAGGTCTTCTTCAGGCGTTGGGATGATGAAACCGAATTTCGGGGAGCGCTTGGTCATAGTGGTTCACCTCTCTGGCATTGGCCCGGCGCAGGCTGACGATTCGCCATGCTGTGCCCTGCTGCACAAAGACGACGCAAAACACCCGGTCGCCCAGCGGGGCAAAGCCCACTTCACGCAGTTCGCCGTAGTCGTGCCGCACGTCAGGGCGACACCACAGCAGGTCCCAATTCAGGCGCGCCGCCTCGGCCAGCGACACACCGTGCTTGGCTCGGTTTGCCGCATCCTTCACCGGGTCGAAGCTGATGTTCACGGTCAATTATTGCATGCACAAAAAAGCCGGCAGTGCCGGCTATTTTTTTCCTGCGGCAGCCGCAGCGTCTGTTGTGGTGGCCCGCTGCCGGCCGCGCCCGCCGCTCAGGCCCGCAACGCCGCCAACACCTCGTCCAGCATCTTCTTGGCGTCGCCGAACAGCATGCGGTTGTTGTCTTTGTAGAACAGCGGGTTGTCCACGCCGGCGTAGCCCGCGGCCATGCCGCGCTTCATGACGATGGAGGTGCGCGACTTCCACACCTCCAGCACCGGCATGCCGGCGATGGGGCTGCTGGGGTCGTCCTGCGCCGACGGGTTGACGATGTCGTTGGCGCCGATGACCATGGTCACGTCGGTGCTGGGGAAATCGTCGTTGATCTCGTCCATTTCCATCACGATGTCGTAGGGCACCTTGGCCTCGGCCAGCAGCACGTTCATGTGGCCAGGCATGCGCCCGGCCACCGGGTGGATGCCGAAGCGCACGTTCACGCCCTTCTCGCGCAGCAGCTTGGTGATCTCGAACACCGTGTGCTGGGCCTGGGCCACGGCCATGCCGTAGCCGGGCACGATGATCACGCTGCGGGCCTCGCGCAGCATCTCGGCGGTTTCCAGCGCACTGACCGGCGAGACCTCGCCTTGCGGCTCTTCCGCACCCGCGCCCGCCGCCTTGGCCACCGGCGCCCCGCCGCCAAAGCCACCGGCGATGACGCTGATGAAGTTGCGGTTCATGGCCCGGCACATGATGTAGCTCAGGATCGCGCCCGACGAGCCCACCAGCGCACCGACCACGATCAGCAGGTCGTTGCTGAGCATGAAGCCGGTGGCCGCCGCGGCCCAGCCCGAGTAGCTGTTGAGCATGGACACCACCACCGGCATGTCGGCACCGCCGATGGCCATGACCATGTGCACGCCGAAGGCCAGTGCAATCACGGTCATCACCAGCAGCGCCAGCATGCCGTCGCCGATGCCATGGGACTGCAGGAAGACGCGGCCGAACCAGATCACGATCAGCAGCCCGGCCAGGTTCATCAGATGCCGCCCGGGCAGCAGCAGCGGCTTGCCGCCGATCTTGCCCGAGAGCTTGCCGAAGGCGATCAAGGAGCCCGAGAAGGTGACCGCACCGATCAGGATGCCGATGTAGATCTCGATTTCGTGGATGGCCTTCTCGGCCTCGCTCGGAAACACGGTGGAGGTGTCGATGTAGCTGGCGAAGCCGACCAGGCAGGCGGCCAGGCCGACCAGGCTGTGCATCAGCGCCACCAACTCGGGCATCTGCGTCATCTGCACTTTTTTCGCGGCGTACAGGCCCACGCCCCCACCAACGACCAGTGCGCCGACGATCCAGGCCACGCCGGCCGGTGAGACGCGGGGGCCCATCACCGTGGCCAGCACGGCGATGGCCATGCCGATGATGCCGAACAGGTTGCCTCGGCGGGCGGTCTCAGGGTTGGCCAGGCCGCCCAGGCTGAGGATGAAAAGAATGGTGGCGCCGATGTAGGCCATGGTGGCCAGGCTGGAAGTCATGTGCTTGTCCTTGCGCGTGTTCTTGTTCTTGGTCTTACTTGCGGAACATCGCCAGCATGCGCCGCGTGACCGCGAAGCCGCCGAACATGTTCACCGCCGTGAGCGCCAGCGCAAACACCGCCAGCCCCAAGATCAGCAAATGGGGCCGGTCGGTCACCCCGCCGGCGAGCGGTGGCGCCACCTGCACCAGCGCGCCGATGGCGATGATCGACGAGATGGCGTTGGTCACGCTCATCAGCGGCGTGTGCAGCGAGGGCGTGACGTTCCAGACCACCATGTAGCCAATGAAGCAGGCCAGCACGAAGACGGTGAAGTGCGACAGGAAGCTGGCCGGCGCATACAGGCCCACCAGCGCGAACAGCGCTGCGCCAACGCCGAATACCGTGGCCAGCGACTTGGCCGACATCGGCGCGCCGGGGCCATGGCCATGTGCCTTGGGCGGCGCCACCGAGGCGGCGGCCTTGGGTTTGGGCGCCGGCTGCGTGAGCGGCGGCGCCGGCCAGGTGATGCTGCCGTCCTTGATCACCGTCAGGCCTCGGATGGCGTCGTCGTCCATGTTGACGTTGACCGTGCCGTCCTTGAGACCGTCCTTGTTTTTGCACAGCTCTTCGGTCAGGCGCAGCAGGTTGTTCGAGTACAGCGTGGACGCCTGCTTGGCCAGCCGGCTGACCAGGTCGGTGTAGCCGACGATGGTCACGCCGTGGCGCACCACGGCCTGGCCGGGCACGGTGAGCTCGCAGTTGCCGCCCTGCTCGGCCGCCATGTCGACGATCACGCTGCCGGGCTTCATGCTTTGCACCATCTCGGCGGTGATCAGCCGGGGCGCGGGCTTGCCCGGGATCAGCGCGGTGGTGATGATGATGTCGACCTCCTTGGCCTGCTTGGCGTACATCGCGCGCTGGGCGGCCAGGAAGCCTTCGCTCATGACCTTGGCGTAGCCGCCGCCGCCCGCGCCTTCTTCCTCGTAATCGACCTTGACGAACTCGCCACCCAGCGAGACCACCTGGTCGGCGACCTCGGCGCGGGTGTCGTTGGCGCGCACGATGGCGCCCAGGCTGGACGCCGTGCCGATGGCCGCCAGGCCGGCCACACCGGCCCCCGCGATGAAGACCTTGGCCGGCGGCACCTTGCCGGCGGCGGTGATCTGGCCGTTGAAGAAGCGGCCGAAGGCATTGGCCGCCTCGATCACGGCGCGGTAGCCGCTGATGCCGGCCATCGAGGTCAGCGCGTCCATCTTCTGTGCGCGACTCAACTGGCGCGGCAGCGCGTCGATGGCCAGCACGGTGGCGCGGCGGTCGGCCAGCTGCTGCATCAGTTCGGGGTTCTGCGCCGGCCAGATGAAGCTGATCAGGGTGCCGCCTTCGCGCAGCAGAGCGACCTCGTCGGTGCTGGGCGCGCGGACCTTGAAGACGATGTCGGAGCTGGCAAAGATGTCGGCCGCCGTGGGCAGCACCTGGGCGCCGGCGGCAAGGTAAGTGTCGTCGGCGAAGTTGGCCGCGTCACCCGCGCCGCTTTCCACCGCGACCGAGAAACCCAGCTTGACCAGCTTTCCACCACCTCGGGCACGGTGGCGACACGCTTTTCGCCGGCCGCAGTCTCTTTCGGTACGCCAATCAACAGACCCATGAATCGAACTCCTCGGTTGTTTGGGGGCATCGGCCCTGTTGTTCGGTGGGCATTCACCCCATAGACGGCGCGCGTGGCCTGCTCTGAAATTCAGTGGCTTGGGCCGTGCTTCATGCGGCGATCCGCGTCGGAAGCTTACCCGAGATGACCAGACCAGCCGCCGCAAGCGTGACAGTCTTCACGCTCGCTACCATCGCGGCATGAGCCCTACACGATGGAAACCCAGCGTCACCGTGGCCGCGATCGCCGAGCGTGACGGCCGCTATCTGCTGGTCGAGGAACACACGCCCGAGGGCCTGCGGCTGAACAACCCGGCCGGCCACCTTGACCCCGGTGAGTCACCCGAGCAGGCCGTGGCCCGTGAGTGCCTGGAAGAAACCGCGTGCGCCTTTGTGCCGCAGGCGCTGGTCGGGCTGTACCTGGCGCGTTTTGAGCGCCCGGCCACGGCCGACCGGCCCGCCGAGGACGTGACCTACCTGCGCTTTGCCTATGCCGGAACGGTGGGCGAGCCCGACCTGGACCGCGCGCTGGACACCGGCATCGTGCGCCGGGTCTGGCTCACACCCGACGAGGTGCGCGCCAGTGCCCACCTGCACCGCAGCCCCGTCTTGCTGCGCTGCATGGAAGACCACCTGGCCGGCGTGCGTTTCCCGCTGGGCGTGGTCACGGCCGATGCGTCACTGTGGGCACCGCGCCGGCTGGGCTGATCGGCCCCGGCTCAGCATGGCCTGCGGCGGGCGGCGAAAATCGCAGCCATGACTCCTTCGCATGTGGTCGTCGGCCTGTCCGGCGGTGTGGATTCGGCCGTCACGGCCTGGCTACTGAAGCAGCAGGGCCACCGCGTGACCGGCATCTTCATGAAGAACTGGGAAGACGACGACAGCGCTGCCGCCGGCGCCGACCCGGCCTATTGCTCGGCCAATGAAGATTTTGTCGACGCGGCCGCGGTGGCCGATGTGCTGGGCATAGCGATCGAGTTCGTCAACTTCGCGGCCGAGTACAAGGACCGGGTGTTTGCCGAGTTTCTGCGCGAATACCAGGCCGGCCGCACGCCCAACCCCGACGTGCTGTGCAATGCCGAGATCAAGTTCAAGGCCTTTCTGGACCATGCCATGCGCCTGGGTGCGGACAAGATCGCCACCGGGCATTACGCCCGGGTGCGCCAACAAGCTGATCGGTTTGAACTGCTCAAGGGCCTGGACCCGCTGAAGGACCAGAGCTATTTTCTGCACCGGCTGAACCAGGCCCAGCTCTCGCGCACGCTGTTTCCGATCGGTGAACTGCCCAAGACCGAGGTCCGGCGGCTGGCCGCCGAGATCGGCCTGCCCAATGCGACGAAGAAGGACTCCACCGGCATCTGCTTCATCGGCGAGCGGCCGTTCCGTGAGTTTCTCAAGCGCTACCTCAGCCAGGCCCCAGGCGCCATGCGCGACGACCGCGACCGCCTGCTGGGCCAGCACATCGGCCTGTCCTTCTACACCCTGGGCCAGCGCCAGGGCCTGGGCATAGGCGGCGTGAAGGAGCGCGGCGCGGCGCGCGGCGCAGGCGCGCACCAACCCTGGTTCGTGGCCCGCAAGGACATGGCCAGCAACACCTTGCGCGTGGTGCAAGGCCATGACCATCCCTGGCTGCTGTCAAGGCGACTGTGCTTTGACCAGGCCAGCTGGGTCGCGGGCCGGCCACCGTCAGCCGGCCCGCTGGCGGCCAAGTCACGCTACCGCCAGGCCGACGCGGCCTGCGAGTTCAGCCCTGAGCCGCCTGATGGCGCTGGCGAGAGCCGCTTCGAGCTGCGCTTCGACGCGCCGCAATGGGCCGTCACGCCCGGGCAATCGGCGGTGGTCTACGACGGCGATGTCTGCCTGGGCGGTGGGGTGATCTGCTCGGTGGGCTGAGCTCAGGGCGTCATGGCGCTCAAGCGCAGGCTCGCGGCGGCCGATAGCAGACGGTGAAGGCATGCCCCGGGCATGCCCGTGCCGTGTTCCAGCCCCGAGGTCTCAGCCATGCCCACCCGTCACGCCCGCGTCCGCCGCACCACCGCCCCTGTGCCGGCGGCCTTCGTGGCCTTGGCCATGGCCGCAGCGTCCAGCCTGCCGGCCCTGGCCGGGTCGGTGGCGGTGCAGGTGGTCGACGGCACCGGCAAGCCCCTGGCCGGCGCGGTGGTGTTTCTGGAATCGCGCGAGGCCAGCGCGGCCGTGCGGCCGCTGCCAGCGCAGCAGATTGCCCAGGTCGGGCGCCAGTTCATTCCCCGGGTCACGGTGGTGACCAAGGGCACGGCGGTGGGTTTTCCCAACCGCGACACGGTGCGCCACCATGTCTATTCGTTCTCGCCGACGAAGAAGTTCGAGATCAAGCTCTATGTCGGCACGCCCACCGAGCCGGTGGTTTTTGACCAGCCTGGCATCGCCGTGCTGGGCTGCAACATCCACGACCAGATGGCGGCCTGGGTGGTGGTGGTCGACAGCCCCTGGTACGGCCAGACCGGCGCCGACGGCAGCCTGGCCTGGCCCGCCGTGCCCGCCGGCAGCTACCAGTTGCGCACCTGGCACCCGGCGCTGGCGGTAGGTGCGCCGGCCGCTGCACAGGGCTTGCAGGTACAGGCCACGGCGACACAGGCCGCCGTGGGCCTGACCGGGCTCACACCATGAGCGTTCGCCACTTGTTCAGCCTGCAGGGCTGGCGCTTGTCCAGCCGCATCGCCGCGCTGTCGCTGCTGCTGCTGCTGGCGGTGCAGCTGGCTGGTTTTGCCGCGCTGCGCCAGGGCATCCTGCACAACGCCCAGACCCGGCTGGCCGACGAACTGGCCGTGGGCGAGCGCATCTGGGCCCGGTTGCTTGAGCAGCGCGCGGCCAAGCTGAGCCAGGGCGCGGCGCTGCTGGCGGCCGACTACGGCTTTCGATCGGCGTTGGCGAGCAAGGACCAGCCGACCATCGAATCGGCGCTGGACAACCAGGGTGCACGCATCGGCGCCGGACTGTCGGCTTTGCTCAACACCGACTTCTCGCTCAATGCCCAAGCTCAGGGCGACGGCGTCAGTGCGGCACTGCTGCCCACGCTGCGGGCATTGGCGCCCCAACTGGCCGAACGGGGCGCGGCGGTGGCGGTGGTCGACAACAAGCCCTACCAGTTCGTGATGGTGCCCATGCGCGCACCGTTGCTGGTGGGCTGTGTGGTGATGGGTTTTGCACTGGACAACACGCTGCTGGCCGACCTGCAGGCGGTGTCGGGCCTGGACGGCGCGCTGGTGGCCCTGCCGATGGCCACCGCACGTGCACCCACGCCGCCGCCCAGGCTGCTGCTGAGCAGCCTGACGGACCAGCCATCGGCGCAGGCCCTGGCCTTTGCGCTGGCGCCGTCGCCTTTGACCGAGCTGGACCTGGCGGGCAGTGCCTACCTGGTGCGCACGGTGGCCGTAACGTCCCCTGCCGGCCATGGCTTGGTGCTGCGGCTGGCCGGCTCGGTGGCGGCCGCCGTGGTGCCCTACCAGCGCCTGCAATGGGTGCTGGCCGGCCTGACGCTGCTGGCCCTGGTCTTGTTCGGCCTGGGCAGCGTCTGGACGGCGCGCCTGGTCACCCGGCCGCTGCGCGCGCTGGTCCTGGCCAGCAACCGGCTGGCCCAGGGTGACTACGACACGGCGCTGGCCCATACCGGCCGACAAGACGAGTTCGGCGAACTGGCCAAGGCCTTCGAGCACATGCGCCAGAGCATCGGCGCCAAGCAGCATGAAATTCGCCAACTGGCCTATTGGGACCGTTTGACCGGCCTGCCCAACCGCCTGCAGTTCCGCGACACGGTATTGGCCGCGATCGAGCGCAGCCAGGCCAGTGCCGACGGCGCCAGCGACGGCCTGGCGGTGGTGATGCTGGACCTGGACCGCTTCAAGCATGTCAACGACGTGCTGGGCTATGCCTCGGGCGACCGTTTGCTGCAGGCCGTGGCCGAGCGGCTGCAAGAGGTGGTGCGCGATGGCGACACCGTGGCCCGCCTGGGCGGCGACGAATTTGCGCTGCTGCTGCCGCATGCCGACGCCGAGCTGGCCATGAGCGTGGCCGCACGCATCACCGCCGCGTTCGAGCTGCCGCTGATGCTGGACGAGCACAAGCTTGATTTGTCCGCCGGCCTGGGCGTGGCCTGCTGGCCCGGCCATGCCGCCGAAGCCGACGCCCTGCTCAGCCGGGCCGAGGTGGCGATGTACACCGCCAAGCGCCGCACCGCTGGCGCCCAGCTCTACGAGCCCGCGTTGGACAGCGCCAGTGCACAGACGCTGTCGCTACTGGGTGAGCTGCGCCGCGCGGTTGAACAAGACCAGCTGCGCCTTTACCTGCAACCCAAGATTGACCTGGCCAGTGGCCGCCTGTGCGGCGCCGAGGCCCTGGTGCGCTGGCAGCACCCCAAGCGCGGCCTGGTGCCGCCGCTGGACTTCATCCCCTTTGCCGAGCAGACCGGCTTCGTGCGCCAGCTCACGCTTTGGATGTTCGACCACACCGTTCGTCACCAGGCCGACCTGGCCGCCGTCGGTGCGGCGCGGGTGTCGGTGAACCTTTCCACCCGCGACCTGATGGACCCGGATTTTCCGCAACGCCTGGACGAACTGCTGCTGCGCCATGGCGCCAGCGCCGAAGCGATCTGCCTGGAGATCACCGAGAGCGCGATCATGGACGACCCGCAGCGCGCCGAGGCCACGCTGAACCGGCTGGCGCAGCGTGGCTTCAAGCTGTCGATCGACGTCTTCGGCACCGGCTACTCGTCGCTGGCCTACCTGAAGCGGCTGCCGGTGAACGAGCTGAAGATCGACAAGAGCTTTGTGATGGCCATGGCCACCGACCATGGCGACGCAATGATCGTGCGCTCGACCATCGAGCTGGCCCACAACCTGGGCCTGAGCGTGGTCGCCGAAGGGGTGGAAAGCGCCGCCATCCAGCAGCGCCTGGCCGAACTGGGCTGCGACGAGGCCCAGGGCTACCACATGAGCAAGCCGCTGCCGCTGGCCGAGTTCTGCGCCTGGGCCACGCGCTGGCAGGCGGTTCGCCCGGGGCTGGTCACGCCACAGGACAGCGCGGTGGCATTGACCATGCACTGAGCGCGCTGGCTGCTAGAACAAACAGACCAGCAGCAGCCAGACCCAGGCCAGCGCCGACCACAGCGGGCTGCGCTGCGGCAGCCGCCACAGCGCGGCGAACAGGAAAAAGTTGTAGGGCAGCGGCGAGAAGTGCAGCAAGGCTGCCAACCAGGTGGCCGCGCCCTGGGCCATCAGCATCAACGCGGCAAAACTGACCAGCAGGTTGACGGCGCCGGCCACCCCCACCATGTCGTGCCAGAACAGCCGCGCGGCGGGCACCTGGCCGTGCCAGCGCCGGGCAAAGTAGCCGGCAGCGGCCATGGTGCCTGGGACGGCGGGCTTACTCGTCCTTGCTGCCAAAGATGCCCAGCAGCATCAGCAGCGACTGGAACACGTTGTACAGACTGAGGTACACGCCCAGCGTGGCGCTGATGTAATTGGTCTCTTCGCCGTCCTGCACCCGTTTCAGGTCGTAGAGGATGAAGGCCGAGAAGATGCCGATGGCCACCACCGACAGCGTGATCATCAAGGCGCTGGACTGGAGGAAGACGTTGGCGATGCCGGCGACCACCAGCATGATCATGCCGATGAACAGGAACTTGCCCATGCCGCTCAGGTCGCGCTTGATCACCGACGACAGGCTGGCCATGCCCAGGAAGATGGCGCCGGTGCCGGCAAAGGCGGTCATCACCAGGCTGGCGCCGTTGCCCAGGCCCAGCACGGTGCCCACCAGCCGCGACAGCATCACGCCCATGAAGAAGGTGAAGGCCAGCAGCACCGGCACGCCAGCGGCCGAGTTCTTGGTTTTCTCGATCGCAAACATGAAGCCGAAGGCACCGCCCAGGAACACGACCATGCCCATCACCGGGCCCATGGACCGCGTCAGCCCGGTGGCCACGCCCAGCCAGGCACCCAGCACCGTGGGCACCATTGACAAGGCCAACAGCCAATAGGTGTTGCGCAGCACGCGGTTGCGTACTGCCGCCGAGGTGCTGGCCGGCGCCAGCACCTGGGTGCTGAAGGATTGTTCGGGCGAGTTCATCGTGGGTCTTTCACTTGGGTTGAACAGGTGGCACCGGGGCCGGACATTGGGGCCAGGATGCCACCACCAGGGCGTAATCTAGAGCCGGAAATACATCGTGTAAATGCGCGTATCACGATGCGTTCCGACGGAAAACTCATAGCGATTCTGGCGCCGATCAGGCCGCCCTGGCCTGCCGCTTGCTGCGGGCGCGGATGTTCAAGGCCTCCACCGCGAGCGAAAACGCCATCGCGGCATAGATGTAGCCTTTGGGCACATGGGCGTCGAAGGCCTCGGCGGTGAGCGCCATGCCGACCATGATCAGGAAGGCCAGCGCCAGCACCTTCACCGAAGGGTGGCGCTCGACGAACTCGCCGATCGGCTTGGCCGCGATCAGCATCACGCCGACCGACGCGACCACCGCCGCGATCATCACGCCGATCTGGTCGACCATGCCCACGGCGGTGATCACCGAGTCGAGCGAGAACACGATGTCGATGATCGCGATCTGGCCGATCACGCCCCAGAACCGGCCCGCCACGGCCTTGGCCGTGGACACCGCCTTGGCGTCGACATGGTCGTCTTCGCGCGCCTCGACCTCGACAAAGATCTCATGCGAGGCCTTGTAGAGCAGGAACAGCCCGCCCAGCAGCAACACGATGTCGCGCCCGCTGATGCCCTGGCCCAGCACGCTGAACAAATCGGCCGTCAGGCCCATGACCCAGCTCAGCGAGAACAGCAGCAGCAGCCGGGTCAGCATCGCAAAGCCCAGGCCCAGACGGCGACCCAGGTCACGCTGTTCGGCCGGCAGGCGTGAAACCAGGATCGAGATGAAGATGATGTTGTCGATGCCCAGCACGATTTCCAGTGCGGTGAGCATCGCGAACGCGATCCAGATGTTGGGATCGGTGAGAAATTCCATGGCGGCAACCCGGCAATGACCAAAAAAGGGCACTGTAGTCAAGCCGACGTTTAGCGTAAAGTCGATTTCCGCTGGCTATCAGTACGAAAAAACAGTACGAAAAAACAGTACAAAAAAAACAGCACGAAAAAACCGCACCAACGCCTGTCTCGCATGAACTTCAAGCACCTGCATTACTTCTGGGCCGCGGCCAAGGCCGGCGGCATCGTGCGTGCGGGGCAGCAACTGCATATCTCGCCACAGACGCTGTCAGGCCAGATCAAGCTGCTGGAAGGCCGCCTGGGCTGCGCGCTGTTCCGCAAGGCCGGCCGAGGCCTGGAGCTGACCGACGACGGCCGCGTGGCGCTGGGCTTTGCCGAGCAGATCTTTGCGCTGGGCACCGAGCTGGAGGCGGTGATCGGCAAGGGCAGCGGCGGCATGCAAGCGCTTGACTTTCGCGTCGGCATCGCCGATTCGGTGCCCAAGGCCATGGCCTACCGCCTGCTGGAGCCGGCGCTGGCGATGACCGAGCAGGTGCACCTGATCTGCCACGAGGGCAAGTTTGCCGACCTGCTGGGCCAGCTGGCGGTGCAGCGGCTGGACCTGGTGATTGCCGACGAGGCCATGGGCCGGCAGGTCAGCGTCAAGGCCTACAACCACCTGCTGGGCTCCACCGCCATGAGCTTTTTCGCCACCGCCGGGCTCAAGGCCAGGCTCGGCGACGACTTTCCGCAATGCCTGCACGGCGCACCGATGCTGCTGCAGGGCGCCAACTCGGCCATGCGTCAGCGTTTTGACGTCTGGCTGGCGACGCACAAGCTGCGGCCGCAGGCGGTTGGCGAGTTCGACGACGCGGCTCTGATGAAGGCCTTTGGCGCCGAGGGCCGGGGCGTGTTCATGGCGCCCACGGTGCTGGAATCTGAGACCGCAACGCAGTACGGCGTGATGGTGCTGGGCCGCAGCGACGAGTTGATCGAGGAGTTCTATGCCGTGTCGGTCGAGCGGCGCATCAGCCATCCCTGCATCGCGGCCATCACCCAGGCCGCGCGAAACCAGCTGTTCGGGGCCTGAACGCCGGCCTGCGGGTCGCGGCTGTCAGCGCGGCAGCAGCGCCACGCTGGCCGAGGGCTCGGTGACCTGCGGATCAAACGGATGCCGACCCACCGGCCCCAGCAAGGCCATCACCTTGCGCACATAGGCCTGGGTCTCGGCATAGGGCGGTATGCCCCGGTAGCGCTCCACCGCACGTTCACCGGCGTTGTAGGAGGCCACCACCATCGGGATATTGCCCTCGAAGAAGGCCAGCAGCCAGCGCAGATAGGCCATGCCGCCGCGGATGTTCTGCGCCGGGTCGAAGGCATTGCGCACCTGAAAGCGCGCGGCGGTGTCAGGGATCAGCTGCATCAGCCCCTGTGCCTGCCTGGGGCTGACGGCATTGGGGTTGAAATTGGATTCGGCGGCCATGATCGCCAGCACCAGTCGGGGCGCCACCTTGTACTCGGGCGCGACGATGCGCACAAAGTTGACGATGGGCGCGGGGGCGTTCTCGGGCGGTGGCGCTTCGGCCATCACCAGCGGCATGGCGGGCGCCACCGGCGCGGCCGGGGCCTTGGCAAGCACCGGTGCGCGCACGGGCTCGGGTTCGGGCGGCAGCAGGCAGGGCGGCGTCGGGCCTTGCGGCGTGCCCATGCGCTCGGCCATGCGCTGGGCCTGGGGCATGCCCTGCTCGGCGGCGGCGGCGAACAAATGCGCGGCCTGCGCGTCATCGCGCTCAACGCCGCGTGGGTTGGTCAGCATCCAGGCCAGGCTGAACTGGGCCTGCGCGTCGCCATGGCGGGCGGCCTGGCAGTACAGCGTGGCCGCGCGCCGAGGTTCGGCCGGCAGGCCGTCGCCAAACTCGAGCCGCCTGGCCTCGTCACGCCAGCGCTCGACCATGGCCGGCACGACCCGGCCCTTGGGCGCCATCGGCAGCACCATGGCCACCTGCGGCAGGCTGGCAGCCAGGGCCTCGTCGGCGCTGCCGGCCAACTGAGCCCGGGCTGGCCCGGCCAGGGTCAGTCCCGTCAGGACCCAGGCCAGTCCCACGCGAAAGCAGGGCGGCCAGGGCTTGCGCACTGGCTGGGCCGCGGCGCGGTCGGTGGCGCGGTCGGTGGCGCGGTCAGTGGCACGGTTGGTGGGGCGGGCAGAGGGCAATGACATGGCGTGATCCGGCGCACCGGAGCCTTCGACCCTAGCACCAGCCGGCGCTGCTGTGGGTGATGGACGCCCCGGATCCGGGGGGGTGGCTCCATTGCAGGCGCAGCAGTCGGTGAAGGGGTGCACGAACCGGGCAAGGCTGCCAAGGCCTAGGAGCCTGTCGGGCTTGGGGTCGGGCCCGCGCCGGGGAGAGTTTCGGCGCCAGGCCAGGCGTCGGCGAGGCGTGTGGCCAAGCCACACAACGAGTCGGCAACGACGCCTGGCGCCGAAAATCGCCCCGGCCCTTCGGGTTGACCCTGGAAATGGGCTGATCCGTCGTTGCAAATGCTCGCCATACCCAACGGTATGGCTGTGCTTTGCGCCTAGACTGAGCCCATTTTCAGGGTCAACGCGGGCCCGACCCCAAGCCCGACAGGCTCCTAGACTGCCTGCCTCAGTTACCCCCCCCAAGAGGAGAAACCACATGAGCCGAGACACCAGCCAATGGCGGTTTGAAACCAAGTCCGTGCACGCCGGCTACACGCCCGAGCCCACCACCCATGCGGTGGCCGTGCCGCTGTACCAGACGGTGGCCTACTCGTTCGACAGCGCCCAGCATGGCGCCGACCTGTTTGACCTGAAGGTGGCGGGCAACATCTACACCCGCATCATGAACCCGACCCAGGCCGTGCTGGAAGAGCGCGTGGCCGCGCTGGAAGGCGGCATTGCGGCGCTGGCGCTGGCCTCGGGCCAGGCGGCGGTGACCTATGCCATCCAGACCATCGCCGAGATGGGCGACAACATCGTCTCCAGCAGCGAGCTCTACGGCGGCACCTACAACCTGCTGGCACACACGCTGCCGCAGTTCGGCATCAGCACCCGCTTTGCCCAGGCCGGCAAGCCGGCCAGCTTCGAGCCGCTGATCGATGCACGCACCAAGGCCATCTTCGTCGAGTCACTGGGCAACCCCTCCGGCAAGGTCACCGACATTGCCGCCGTGGCCGAGATTGCGCACCGCCATGGCATTCCGCTGATCGTGGACAACACCGTGCCCAGCCCCTACCTGTGCCGGCCGTTCGAGCATGGCGCCGACATCGTGGTGCATTCACTGACCAAGTACCTGGGTGGGCACGGCACCAGCATCGGCGGGGCCATCGTCGATTCGGGCAAGTTCCCCTGGGCCAAGTACCCCGAGCGCTTTAAGCGGCTGAACGAGCCCGACGTCAGCTACCACGGCGTGGTCTATACCCAGGCCTTGGGTGCAGCCGCCTACATCGGCCGTGCCCGCGTGGTGCCGCTGCGCAACATGGGCGCGGCGATCTCGCCCTTCAACGCCTGGATGATCCTGCAGGGCGTGGAGACCCTGGCCCTGCGCATGGACCGCATCTGCAGCAACACCCAAGCCGTGGCGCAGCATCTGCAGGCCCATGCCAAGGTCGACTGGGTCAACTACGCCGGGTTGGCGACTCACCCCGACCATGCGCTGGTGGTCAAGCAGATGGGCGGGCGGGCGTCGGGGCTGATGACCTTTGGCGTCAAGGGCGGCCGCGCAGCAGGCGAGCGCTTCCTCGACGCGCTGCAGCTGTTCACGCGGCTGGTCAACATCGGCGACGCCAAGTCCCTGGCCACACACCCGGCGTCGACCACCCACCGGCAGCTCACGCCGGAAGAACTGGCGACCTCGGGCGTGACCGAAGAGACGGTGCGTTTGTGCGTGGGCATCGAGCACATCGACGACCTGCTGGCCGACCTGGACCAGGCGCTGGCGGCGGTGTGAACGGTCCGGCCCGGGGCCTGCCCCGGGCCGTCACAGGGGCAGGCCTGCGGCTCAGCGCTGCTGGGCCGGCGGACGCAGGTCGGTGACCGAGGCGTTGACCAGGTTGCGCAGCACCGATCGGTAGGGCACGCGCTGCTTCGGGCTTTGCATCATGAACACCACGAACAGGTCGGCCGCCGGGTCGACCCACATGTAGGTACCCCCGGCGCCGCCCCAGTAGACCTCGCCCGGCTGCGCCGGGTAGGCCGCCTCGCCGGCACTGGTGCGCACCGCAAAACCCAGGCCGAAGCCGTAACCCGGGCCGGGCAGGTACAGCGCGGTGCGTTGCACAGACGGCGAAAGTTGGTCGCTGGTCATGTAGGCCAGCGTGGCCGGGCTGATGTAGCGCCGGCCGTCGAGTTGGCCACCATGGCGCAGCATCAGCAGGAAGCGCGCATAGTCCTGCGCGGTGCTGACCATGCCGCCGCCGCCCGACTCCATCGCCATCACCTGGCGCGGGTCGCCCACCAGCGCGCCCACGCCGATCACCCGGTCGTCGGCCAGCGGCTCGGCCAGCCGGGCCTGGCGCGCCGGCTCGGGCACGTAGAACGAGGTGTCGCGCATGCCCAGCGGGTCGAGCAAGCGCTCCTTCAAATGCTGGTACAGGCCCTGGCCGCTGACGACCTCGATGACCCGGCCCAGCACGTCGGTGGAATTGCTGTAGTCCCAGGTTGAGCCGGGCTGGAAGGCCAGCGGCATCCTGGCGATCGCGTCGGCAAACTCGGCATTGCTGATGTTGCCGCCGGCGCTGATCTTGTTCTCGACATAGGCCTTCTTGACCAGGCCCTCGCCGAAAAAGCCGTCGGTCAGGCCCGAGGTGTGGCGCAGCAGGTCCTGCACCGTCATCGCGCGCCGCGGAGGCACCAGCTCCAGCGTCTTCAGGCCCTGGGCGTCGGTCTTCTCAACGCCCACCTTGACGCCGGCAAAGGCCGGTATGTAACGCGCCACCGGCGCGTCCAGCAGCAACCTGCCTTCTTCGACCAGCATCATCGCGGCCACGCTGACGATGGGCTTGGTCATCGAGTAGATGCGGAAGATGTCGTCCAGCTTCATCGGCTCGGCCGATGCCGGATCGCGTTTGCCCACCACCTCGGCATAGGCCAGCTTGCCGCCACGCACCACCATCACCACTGCGCCGGGGATCTTGTTCTGCGCCACCTCGGCACGCAGCCATTGGCCGACCCGGGCCAGGCGCTCGGCCGACAAGCCGAGCTCTGCCGGCGCGGCGGCGGGCAGGGCCTGAGCGGCCAGCGGGCCGGCGACCAGGCACAGCGCGGCGCTGAGCAACAGCCGGCGCGGCCAGCGGGACAAGGGCAAGGCAACGGTCATGGGCATCTCCAGCACGGGTTGAGGAAGCCGCATCATCGGCGCTCCCCAGCCCCCGTCTGTCGCCCATGTGGCAACCCGGGGGAAAGCGAGCGCAGGCGGGTGAGTGGGATCTGAACAGGGGTACCGATACCTTCGAGTACAGTACTTGAACTACTTAGTCTTCTTTTAAGACTTGATGGTTACAGTGCATTCCATCGGTAGTGGTCGAGCGTTACAGCCCACCGCCGAGACACCAACCTCCACCCGCCTGTCCAGGCACTTTCAAGGACCGCACCATGAAGACCTTCATCGCCGCCGCCACCCTGTCCGCCGGCCTGCTGCTGGCCACCGCCGCCCAGGCCAAAGACATCATCGACACCGCCGTGGCCGCCGGCAGCTTCAAGACCCTGGCCACCGCGCTGCAGGCCGCCGGCCTGGTCGACACGCTCAAGGGCAAGGGCCCGTTCACCGTGTTCGCGCCCACCGACGCCGCCTTTGCCAAGCTGCCCAAGGCCGACCTGGACGCGCTGCTGGCCGACAAGGCCAGGCTCACCGCCGTGCTGACCTACCACGTCGTGCCCGGCAAAGTGATGGCCAAGGACGTCAAGGCCGGCATGGTCAAGACCGTTCAGGGCAGCGAGATCACGGTGACGACCGCCGGTGGCGTGATGGTCGACGCGGCCAAGGTCACCGGCACCGACATCGTGGCCGACAACGGTGTGATCCACGTCATCGACAGCGTGGTCATGCCCAGGTGAGCCCCCGGCGGCGCCGGGCAAGCGCCGGATCTGGTGGCTGTTGATGGCCGACAATGCCGGCATGAACCGTGGCACCGCGCTCACCATCATCCGACACGGCGAGACCGACTGGAACCGGCAACACCGTTTCCAGGGCCAGATCGACGTGCCGCTGAACGCCCTGGGCCTGGAGCAGGCACGTCGACTGGGCCAGCGCCTGAAGGACGAAGCCTTCGACGTGCTGGTCTGCAGCGACCTGCAGCGCACGCGCAGCACCGCCGCGCCGCTGGCCGGCCCCGGCAGGCCCGACTTGCTGCTCGACGCCCAGTGGCGCGAGCAGCACTTCGGCGTGCTCGAAGGCCTGGACGTGCCCAGCATCGCCCGCGACCATGCGCCCTTGTGGGCGCAGTGGCAGCGGCATGAGGCCGACTACGCCCTGCCCCAGGGCGGCGAGAGCAACAACGTGTTCCACGCCAGGGTGATGGCCGCGCTGAACGCCCTGGTGCAGAGCCACCTCGGTCAACGGCTGCTGGTGGTCACCCACGGTGGCGTGCTGGACATGCTGTGGCGCACCGCCCAGGGCCTGCCGCTGACCGGGCCGCGCCAATGCGAGATACCGAACACGGGCATCAACCGGCTGCGCTGTCAGGACGGCCAGCTGCGCATCGAGCAGTGGGCAGACGCCAGCCACCTGGCCGGCCTGCCCGAGCAGCCCAGCACGCTGCAACGCCCCTCGCCGTCGCTGCCCGAGCAGCCCTGAGCCGCCCGCCAGGACTGCGCGCGCCGCGCGACGCGGCGAACCCGCTCGGCCAGGCCAATCCGACACAGGAAAAGGCGGCGCGCTACGAGCCGCCAGGAAATGCTCAGGCCAGGTGACGCCGCCGCCGCAGCGCGACCCCGGCCACCATCGGAATGCCGGCCAGCAAAAGCGCCAACGCAGCCGGTTCGGGCACCGCGCTGAGGTTGACGACGTAGCCCAGGTCCTGGAACTGCGCCGCCGTCATGCGGCTGACGAACGCCGGCTCGTTGAGCCAGCCGGTCATCAGCTCCAGGCGCATGTCGCGGCCCTGGGTGTCGGTGATGCCGGTGTTGCCGCCACCGCCGTCGACTTCGTTCCAGTGCCCGTCGGCCGTGCCGCCGCCGCCGCCCAGCTCGACCGGAACGAACAAGGCCAAGGGCTGGTTGAATTCGCTGCGGTAGGTCAGCAGGCCGTTGACCCCGGTATAGCGCCCACTGGTGTTGACGTAGAGGTTGTTGAGGCTCCACAGCGTGCCAAAGCCGATGACATGCGCCATCTCATGCTTGATCACGTTGGCGAACGAGCCGTTGCCGATCAGGGTGTTGATGTCGGCGGTGTCGAACTCCATCGACCCGGTGGTCGTGTAGCGCGTCAATTGTTGCTGGGTGATGCTGTCCGGTCCGGCAGAGCCGAGCACGCCGCCCGAGCCGTCGATGGGCACACCGCTGGCGCTGATGGACAGGCCGGTGAGCGTGACCAGCGGCTTGTAGCCGGTGATGACGTTCTCCCAGAACGAGGCCGCGGCGCCGAAGTAGGACTCCTGGGTCGGTGTCAGCCCGCTGAACGTCAAGGCAATCGAGAAGGCCGCGTTTGCGCCGAGTGAACCCGTGCCAAGCACGGCTGCGGCACAGAGCTTGAGCGCCCAGGGTTTGATGCGAGGGTTCATGGTTCGCCTTGTACGGAATTGGTGACCGACGTTAACCCAGCCTCACACCGGTCACCCCCCCCTCAGACGGGTGGGCCGGCGCACCAGGACGGTCGGGTCAGTTGACCGGCGGCGGCAGCCCAAGGCGGTCACGCACAACCCCCACACGCCTGGTCAGGCGCACCGACTGCGGCGCCGCATTGAGCCGGGGCTGCAGCAGGTTGAGCACCGCGCCCAGCGCGCCGCTGCGCAGCAGCGCGTCCACATAGACCTGCTCAAACAGGTCGCGCTGGGCGTGGCTGCCGCCGATGCGGGCCAGTTGCGGCAGCGCCAGCGCCAGCTGGTCGACGGCCTCGGTCCACCGGGCTGCAGCGCCCTGGGGCTCGGCCAGCCCACGCGCATGGGCCAGCAGGCCGCGCGCAGCGGGCACCGCCACGCGCTGCCAGGCCTGGCGCTGCTCAGCGGGCGCGCGCTGGGCATGGCGCTGCAGGTTGATGAACAGGCGGTCGGCCTCGGCCCGGCCGGCGCGGGCCAGGCCGTACAGGTAGTGCAGATCGAGGAAGGGCTGAACCTGGTCGCTCACCCGCGCGGTCAGATGTTCGGCCAGGTCCTGCCAGCGCTCACCCACGTCGACCCCGGCCAGCTCCAGCCGGGCCAGCAATGAGACGGCGCCCACCTGGTCCTGCGAGTAGCCCTTGTCCACGCCCCAGACCTCGTTGTCGTACAGCGTCAGCGCAGCCGCGTCGTCGCCCAGTTCGATGTGGAACAAGGCCAGATGCCAGCCGTTGTGGCAGCGCATGAACGAGGTCAGCTGCCGCCAGGGCCCACTGGCGTGCTGCATGAAGTCGGCCCCCTCGCGCAGCCGGCCGCCGATGAGCATCACATGGGCCAGCGCGTGCTCGGCCCAGGGCTCGGCCGCGCGCATGGCCAGCGCGCGACGGGCGGCGGCTTCGGCCTCGGGCAGCTGGTGGCATTGCTCAAAGCCGAAGGCCAGCAGGCCATGCAGCCAGGCCACATCGGCAGCGGCATTGCGGGCGGTCAATGCCAGGCGCAGCATGGCCGCGCTGTCGCCCAGGTTGAAGGCGTGGTACTGGCCGAGCTTGATCGACGCCAGGTCACGCGGGTGCTCGCGCGCCAGCTGCTCATGCAGGGCCAGCGCCTGGTGCGGCCGGCCTTCAACCCAATGCGTCACTGCCTGGGCAAAGCCCAGCTCACGCTCGCTGGCGGGCAGGCCGGCCAGGCGTGCCTTGGCCAGGTGGCGGCGCGCCGCGGGCGGGCCTGCGGGAGACTCGCTGAACATCTGCAGCGCCGCCGCGCAGGCCTGCACCAGCGGGCCGTGGTCTTGCTCGGCCGCGTCCAGGATGTTCAGCAGCCGGGGCTCGTAGGCCAGAAAGCCTTCGATGAAATCATGCAGCGGCTGCTCGCTGGCCGCGTGCTGCAGCCACACCGGGTTGCCGAACGGGTCCTGGGCCTGGTTCATGCCCGATGGCCCTTCGGCCCGGCCGGGCTCAGCCCCATGACAGTGCGGCCAGGTCGTTGGCAAAGATCGGCACGTCTTTCCACACCCCTTTCAGCCGCGCCTTGGCCACGGTGATCCAGGTCGGCTGGTAGAGGTAGGCCGCCACCGCGTCGTCGGCCACCAGGCGTTGGGCCTGGGCCATCAGCGCCTGGCGCTGCGCCGCGTCGGCCGTGCTCTGGATCTTCGCCCACAGCGCATTGAAGGCGGGGGACTCGTAGTTCCAGTAGTAGCCGGGCCGGGCAAAGTTGCCGAAGTCCAGCGGTTCGACATGGCTGATGATGGTCAGGTCGTAGGCCTTCTGGCCATACACGCCCGACAGCCACTGCGCCCATTCCACGTTCTCCTGCCTGGCGATGATGCCGACCTTGGCCAGCATCGCTGCCACCACCTCGCCGCCCTGGCGGGCATAGGGCGTGGGCGGCAGTTTCAGGCTCAGCTCCAGTGGCGTGGTGATGCCGGCCTCCTTGAGCAGCGCGCGGGCCTGCTCGGGGTTGTAGGCATTGACGCCGGTCAGGTCGACATAACCCGGCGCGCCGGGCACGTAGAAGCTGCCGATGGGGGCGCCAAAGCCGTCGGCCGCACCGGTGACGACCTGCTGGCGGTCGATGGCCATGGCGATGGCGCGACGCACGCGGACATCGTCCAGCGGCTTTTTCTTGTTGTTGATGGCCACGATGGTCTTGGCCCGCGAGCCGCCCAGCAACACCTGAAAGCGCTTGTCGGCCTTGAACTGAGCCAGGTTCTTGGCCGCCGAGATGCGCGGAAACAGGTCGACATCGCCGGCCAGCATGGCCGCCATCTGCGCCGCCGCGTCGCTGATGAAGCGCACAGTCACGCGGCGCAGCTTGACCGCCGCGGCGTCGCGGTAGGCGTCCCATCGCAGCAGCACCAGCTGCGAGCCCTTGGCCCAGCTGTCGAGCTTGTAGGGGCCCGTGCCGACCGGGTTGGTGGCATTGCCGGCCACGCTGCCGGGTTCGACCATCGCGCCGGTGGCCTGGCCGATCTGGAACAAAAAATCGGGGTTGGTGTTCTTCAGCGTGACCACCACCGTCAGTGCATCGGTGCTGGCGATGTTGACGATGTTGGCGTAGACCGCCCTGTCCTTGTTCAGGCTGTCGGCGGCCGCCGCTCGCTCGAAGGCGAACTTCACCGTCCGGGCGTTGAACGCCGCGCCGTTGTGGAACACCACGCCGGGGCGCAGGTGAAAGGCCCAGGTCTTGTTGTCGGGCGTGACCGTCCAGCGCTGCGCCAGCAGCGGGCTGATGCTGGAATCGCTGTTGATCTTGGTCAGCGTCTCGAACACGTTGTAGTGCACCACCTCGCCAATGGCCGCGGCCGCGCCGGTGGTCGGGTCCAGGCCGGGTGGCTCCAGCGTCATGGCCAGCACCAGGTTGTCCTTGGCCGATTGGGCCTGGACCAAGCAGGGCTGGAGGCCCAGCACGGCGGGCAGGATCAGGGCGGCTCGGCGGCGAATCATCGGGGGCTCCTTGGCGTCGAACAGGCAGTTCCGTCAGGCGCAATGATGCCAGCCACGACTGCGGGCCCGGGCCCATTGCACAAGCCGCGTTCGTCGGGCCGCTGACCGGCCGTCGGCGCATGGCGGCGGCGATGCCGGAGCATCGGGGTTATTCCCCATGCGCTTGCCAGCATGTCGACTTCATATCGTTGGCTGCCCATATCCCCATAGTCTGAAACGCTGTGCTTTCCATTGCGCTCGAACGCAGCCAAGGGCCGGCGTGACTTCATGCGCCGTGCCTTGGCGGTGGCCACCGCCGGCGCCGCCGCACTGGCCGCCGCGCCCAGCGCGCTGGCCCAGGCCACCCTGGCGCCAGCACCGGATGGTGACCCGGCCATCCTGAACCTGCCCGCGCACAGCACCGGCCCGGCCTGGTCGGGCCGGGGCAAGGTGGCGCGTGTGGATCTGCGCAAGCTTCGCCAGGCCGCGCTTGCCGCGCTGCTGGCCTGCAGCCTGGCGAGCGCATGGGCACAAGTCGCAGCGCAAACCAAACCCGCCAACGCAGCGACCGGGCCGCAGGCGGCCACGCTTGATTTCGGTCTTGGCCGTCCGGCCATCGCCAAGGAGCTGGCGGCCTGGGACATCGATGTGCGCCCCGATTTCAAAGGCCCGCCCATGGGTTTGGGCAGCGTCAGCCAGGGCCAGGTCGTCTGGGAAAGCAGGTGCGCCAGCAGCCAAGGCGTGTTCGGCGAATCGAACGAGGTGTTTTCGCCGCTGGTGGGCGGCACCGCGGCCGACGACGTGAAGAACGGCCATGTCGCAGGGCTGAACGACCGGGGTTTTCCCGGCCGCACCACGCTGATGAAGGTGGCCTGCCTGGCAGACAAGATCAAGGCCTGTGGCATGGGCACCTGGGGGCAGGTGCCCATGCCCGCCCAGGCCCTGAGCGAGGATGATGCCAAACTCATCGCGGCATGGCTGGCCGGCGGTGCCAGACCTTGAACCATTTGTGCGCACCCACTTCCAACCCTTGAACACCTGACCCGTCGTGGTCGAACCCAGGAGAAACGAATATGCGAACCCGACGTGAAATCCTCCAGCGCAGCGCGGCTGTGGCCAGCCTCATGGGCAGTCTGGGCCTGTTGCCCCAAGCCGCTCAGGCGGCGTGGCAGGCACCGGCCTTCGAGGCCAAGACCATGGCCGATCTGGCCAAGGCGCTGGGCGTGTCCACTCCGGCGGAAAGCAAGGACGTGAGCATCACCGGGCCCGACATCGCCGAGAACGGCGCCGTCGTTCCCGTGGGCTGTGCGACCACGCTGCCCGGTGTGAAGCGGCTGCTGATCCTGGTCGAGAAGAACCCCAGCATGCTGTGCGCGATGTTCGACGTGAGCGATGCCGTCGACGCCAATTTCAATACCCGCGTGAAGATGGGTCAGTCGTCGCAGGTCATGGCCGTGGCCGTGATGGCCGACGGCAAGGTCTTTTTCGCGCAGAAGGAAATCAAGGTCACGCTGGGCGGGTGTGGCGGGTAGATCCCGCAGCAGCGCAAGCCACCCCACTGATCCAACCCGACACTGAAGGAGAACCCCATGGCAGACCCGATGCGCATCCGCGCCCAAGCCGCCGGTGACAAGGTCACTGTGCGCGTCCTGATGGCCCATGAAATGGAAACCGGCCTGCGCAAGGACTCTTCCGGCAAACCCATCCCAGCCTGGTTCATCCAGGAAGTGGGCGCCGCGCTCAATGGCAAGCCCGTGTTCAGCGCGCAATGGGGCCCGTCCATTGCCAAGAACCCCTTCCTGCAGTTCAACATCAAGGGCGGCAAGGCAGGTGACAAGGTCACCGTCAACTGGACCGACAACAAGGGCGACAAGCGCAGCGACGAGGCCACTGTCAGCTGAGGCGCCCCGGCCGCACCACAGGCGCTGGCCCAGGAGGCCTGTCGGGCCCCCAACGCACAGGAGAAAAACATGAAGACGTCGTTGACACTGGCCACACTGGCCCTGGCCTGCAGCCTGCCACTGGCCGCGCTGGCCCAAAAAACCACGGCCGACGGCATTGCCGAGTACCGCAAGATGCTCGAGGACGGCAACCCGGCCGAGCTGTACGAGGCCAAGGGCGCCGAGCTGTGGAAGAAGAAACGTGGCCCGAAAGCCGCTTCGCTCGAGCGTTGTGATCTGGGCCTGGGCCCGGGTGTGATCAAGGGCGCCTGGGTGCAGATGCCACGCTGGTTTGCAGACACTGGCCGGGTGCAGGATCTTGAGTCGCGCCTGTTGACCTGCATGGAAACGCTGCAGGGCTTCAATGCGGCCGAGATCGCCAAGACGCCCTTCGACAAGGGCGAGCAGGAAACCATTGAATCGCTGGCCGCCTTTGTCTCGGCCGAGTCGCGTGGTGCCAAGTTCAACCTGCCCCAGGGCCACGCGGAAGAAAGGCGCATGTACGAACTGGGCAAGCGCGCCTTCTTCTTCCGTGGCGGGCCGATGGATTTCTCTTGCGCGTCCTGCCATGGCGAAGATGACAAGCGCGTCCGCCTGCAGGAGCTGCCCAACCTGACCAGGAACCCGGGCGATGGCATTGGCTTTGCCGCCTGGCCAGCCTACCGCGTGTCCAGCGGCAATCTGTGGACCATGCAGCGGCGGCTCAACGACTGTTTCCGCCAACAGCGTTTTCCGTACCCGGGCTATGCCTCCGACGCCACCGTGGCGCTGGGTGTGTACATGGGCGTGAACGCCAAGGGCGCCGAATCGGTGGCCCCGGCCCTGAAGCGCTGAGCAAGGACAAGACCATGCAAAAAAAGCACATCAAGCCACTTCTGATCGGCGCTGCGGTTGCCACCACGCTGCTGGTGGCCGGCTGCGCCAGCATGCCCTCCGGCGACGACCTGGACCGGCAGACGCTGGCCATGCTCAAGGCATCGCTGAGCAGCCGAGGCATTGCCACGCTGGACCGGCTCGACCAGGATCTGGGCCAGAAGGCCTGCTCGTCCGACCAGCCACCCGCCGAGGCGCTGGCCAGGCAGGTCGAGGCACAGGCCCTGGCCAGCATCCAGTGGCCCACCGGCGGGCAATACATCGGCGACTGGCGCGAAGGCGAAAAGCTGGCCCAGAGCGGGCGCGGCATGACCTGGAGCGACAAGACCGCCGAGCCCAGCGCCAACGGTGGCAGTTGCTACAACTGCCACCAGGTCAGCAAGCAGGAGCTGTCCTTCGGCACCATCGGCCCCAGCCTGTACAACTACGGCAAGCTGCGTGGTGTGAAGGACCTGAACGACCCGGCTGCCGTGCCCATGATCCAGTACACCTGGGGCAAGATCTGGAACAGCAAGGCCTATGCCGCCTGCTCCAACATGCCGCGCTTCGGCCACGCCAGGCTGCTCGACGAGAGCCAGATCCGCCATGTCATGGCCCTGCTGCTGGACCCGAAGTCGCCAGTGAACGAATAAGCGGCGCTCCTTCAAGCACCGGGCCCGCCAATGCGGGCCTTTTTTCTCCGACCAAATATCAGCCGGTACTGATCATGAGCCTGAGCAAACGAGATTTTCTGCAGGTGCTGGGTGCGGCCGGCGTGGCCGGCATGGCGCTGGGTCGCCACGCCCGGGCCGACGCGGCCACTGCCGCCGACGCGCTGTACGAGTTGCCACCGTTCGGCAAGGTCAGCCTGCTGCACATGACCGACTGCCATGCGCAGCTCAAGCCCATCCACTTCCGCGAGCCCAGCGTCAACCTGGGCCTGGACAGCATGCGCGGCCAGTTGCCGCACCTGGTGGGTGAACACCTGCTCAAGGCCGCAGGCCTGTGCCCGGGCACAGCCCTGGCCCATGCGTTCACGATGCTGGACTTCGAGACCGCAGCCAGGCGCTATGGCCAGGTCGGCGGCTTCGCCCACCTGGCCACGCTGGTCAAGCGCCTCAAGGCCAGCCGGCCGGGCGCCTTGCTGCTGGATGGCGGCGACACCTGGCAGGGCAGTGCCACCGCACTGTGGACCGATGGGCAGGACATGGTGGACGCCGCCAAGCTGCTGGGCGTGGACGTGATGACCGGCCACTGGGAGTTCACCTACGGCATGGAGCGGGTGAAGGAGGTCATCGAAAAGGACTTCAAGGGCCGCATCGAATTCCTCGCCCAGAACGTCAAGACCACCGACTTCGGTGACCCGGTGTTCAAGCCCTACACGCTGCGCAGCATCAACGGCGTGGCGGTGGCCATCATCGGCCAGGCCTTCCCCTACACGCCCATCGCCAACCCACGCTACCTGGTCGCCGACTGGAGCTTCGGCATCCAGGAAGCCGCCATGCAGAAGGTGGTGGACGAAGTACGCGCCAAGGGCGCGCAGCTGGTCGTGCTGCTGTCGCACAACGGCATGGACGTGGACCTGAAGCTGGCCAGCCGGGTGCGCGGCATCGACGCCATCTTCGGTGGCCACACCCATGACGGCGTGCCGCTGGCGGTGCCAGTGACCAATGGCGGCGGCAAGACCCTGGTCACCAACGCCGGCAGCAACGGCAAGTTTCTGGGCGTGATGGACTTTGATGTGCAGGGCGGCAAGCTGGCCGACTTCCGCTACCGGCTGCTGCCGATCTTTGCCAACCAGTTGCCCGCCGACGCCGAGATGGACGCCTTGATCACCAGGGTCCGCGCGCCCTATGAAGCCAGGCTGGCCGAGAAGCTGGCCGTCACCGATGGCCTGCTCTACCGCCGTGGCAACTTCAACGGCAGCTGGGACCAGCTGATCTGCGACGCACTGATCGACGTGCAGGGCGCCGACCTGGCCTTCTCGCCGGGCTTTCGCTGGGGCACCACGCTGCTGCCCGGCCAGACCATCACGCGTGAACTGCTGATGGACCAGTTGGCCATCACCTACCCCTATGCCACGCTGACCGAGATGAGCGGCGCGACCATCAAGACCGTGCTCGAAGACGTGGCCGACAACCTGTTCAACCCCGACCCGTACTACCAGCAGGGAGGCGACATGGTGCGCGTGGGTGGCCTGGCCTACACCTGCACCCCGCGCAACCCCATGGGCAGCCGCATTGGCGACATGCGCCTGGGCGGCAAGGCGATCGAGGCCGACAAGACCTACAAGGTGGCCGGCTGGGCGCCGGTGGCGGAAGCGGCCAGGAGCCAACCCGGCGTGACGCCGGTGTGGGACCTGGTCGAGACCTGGTTGACGTCGCAGGGCGGGCGGGTCGGGCCGCGCCAGATCAACGCGCCCAAGCTGGTGGGTGTGCACGGCAACCCCGGCATGGCCTGAAGGCCGCTGCGTGTGGCCGACGGACGCCGCTGCGCTCGGCAGGGCGGCAGGGCGGCAGGGCGGCCGGCAGACGCTGGTTCCAATGGTTTTACCGGCCTGCTGCGCGGGGTGGCTCATGTACAGTAAGTGCAAGCAATTTTGCTGATGTTGAGCATTTCGCGCTTGCTGCCATGCCTTCGGGCTCCGCCCTCCCAAACCGGCCTCACTCATGTACACCCGGACCGGCCTGCCATTGCCGCCATTGCCCAGCCAAGGCGCACCGCTGAACCGGGCGGCCGGCCTTGGCCAGCCCGGTGGGTTCACCCCCGTCAGCGCCTTGGCCCGGCCGCAGCGTGCGGACCAGGACCTGGTAGCGCGCGCGCTGGCTCTGCTGGCCGAAGAGACGGCCGCCCATGCTGTGGCACCAGCGCGCTCGCCCGCGCCGCAGCCATGATCTGCACCGATTGCGGCTTTGCCAACCAGGCCCCGGCGCGGTTCTGTGGCGGCTGCGGCAAGGCGCTGAATTTGGCCAGTGTGCCGGCCCGCGAAGCCGAACGACGCCATCTGTGCGTGCTGTTTTGCGACCTGGTGGGCTCCACGGCCCTGTCGCAACAGCTCGATCCGGAAGATCTGCGCGATCTGGTCCAGGCCTACCAGCGCGCCTGCGGCGACGTGGTACTCGGCCATGACGGTTATGTGGCCCAGTACCTGGGCGACGGCATCGTGGTCTATTTCGGTTATCCCAGGGCCCATGAGGACGACCCCGTCCGGGTCGTGCGCTGTGGTCTGGACATGCTCAACGCGGTCGCGGAGCTGGCCAAACGCACGGGCCGCAGTCTGCAGGTGCGCATCGGCATCCACATCGGGCGTGTCGTGGTCGGCGCCTTGGGTGGCAGCGCCCGCTCGGAGAATCTTGCCGTCGGTGACACGCCCAACATCGCCGCGCGCGTGCAGGGCGAGGCCAGTCCGGGTGAGTTGGTGGTCTCCGACGCCTTGTGGCGCATGCTGGGCGGCGCCTTTGCCACCGAATCGATGGGCACGCGCCAGCTCAAAGGCGTGGACCAGCCGCTCGCGCTTTTCCGCGTCATCGCCACCGCCGGGGTCGATGACGCACCGGACATTCAGCGCACACCCTACATCGGCCGTGAGCGCGAGCGGGCACAGATCAGCGCGATCTGGCAGGACGTGCAGGCCGGTACGCCTCAATTTGCCTTGCTGCGCGGCGAGCCGGGCATCGGCAAATCGCGGCTGATCCAGGTCGTGCAGGAAACCCTGGCCGGTCTGGACGCCGATGTGCTGGTGGCCAAGTGCACGCCCTTCACCACCGACACCACGCTGTACCCCTTCATGGAGTTGGTGTCGGCCAGGCTGGGCCTGGCCGACATGCCACCGGCCGAGCAGATCTCCAGCCTGGCCAGGCGGGCCGAATTGCTCAAGCTGGATCCGGCCGAGGTGGTGCCTTTGCTGGCCTCGGCGCTGGCCATCGAGGTCGACCCGGCACTCTGGCCGGCACCCGATCTGTCGCCGGTGCGTGCGCTGCAGCGCACTCTGGACCTGCTGCTGCTGGCCTTCCACGCATTGGCCGAGCGCAAGCCGGTGCTGCTGATCGTCGAAGACATGCACTGGGCCGACGCCACCAGCGTTGAGATGATGCGACAGCTGCTGAGCTCACCGCTGCGCTCGCCGCTGATGGCGCTGCTGACCGCACGACCCGAGTTCCAGCCCAGCTGGCAGGCGGCGGGCAATCTGAGCCACATCGAGCTGGAGGCGCTGCCAGCGGCCGAGTCCGAGCGCTTCATCCGCGTGGTGGCCCACGACAAGGCGATTCCGCCCGAGTTGCTGTGGCGCATCCGCGAGCGCGCCGCCGGCAACCCCTTGTTCCTCGAGGAGGTGACGCGCACGGTGATCGAATCGGACGCGCTGATCGAGCGTGAGCACTCCTGGGAGCTGAGGCGAAGCCTGTCGCCGTCCGTGGTTCCGGCCTCGATGGAGGCCTCGCTGATGGCCCGTATCGACCGCCTGGGCACGGCGCGTCCGCTGTTCCAGCTGGGTGCCGTGCTGGGCCGCGAGTTCCTGCACGAGCTGTTGGCCGCCGTGGCGCAGATGCCCGAGGAGCAGTTCCGGCAGAACCTGAGCCTGATGCTGGTCACCGGCCTGATCTACAGCCACACCGGCAGCGCCACCGTCTACACCTTCAAGCATGCGCTGGTGCAGGACGTGGCCTACGACAGCCTGCTGCGCAGCACGCGCCAGCGTCACCATGCGCGCATCGCCGAGGTGCTGCTGGCGCGCTTTCCCGACCTGGTCAGGCTGCGGCCCGAGTTTCTGGCCCACCATTTCTCGGGTGCCGGTGACCATGCCAGGGCCGCGGCCCAGTGGCGCGCAGCGGGCGAAAACGCGGCCACACGCAGCGCGGTCAACGAGGCGGTGGCCCACCTGCGCCGGGCCCTGGCCGACCTGGAGCAACTGCCCGAGAACCCCGCCCGCCTGGATCAGGAGCTGTCGGTGCTGACAGCCCTGGCGCCGGTGCTGATGGCCACCCATGGCTGGGCCGCGCCCGAGGTCGGCGAGACCTGCAGCCGCGCCATCGAACTGGCCCGACGACTGGGCGCCATGGACCGCCTGTACCCACCGCTGTGGGGCCTGTGGACCAACCAGTTCGTTGGCGGCCGGCTGCGCGAGGCCATGGTCACCGCCGACGAGGTGCTGGGCATGGCGCTGGCCACCGGCGTGCCGATGCTCGAGATCACCGGCCGCCACGCCACCTCGTACACCCGCTACTACCGAGGCGAATACGACCTGGCTCAGGCCGAAGCCGAGGCGGGTTTGCGGCACTACGACTTCGAGCTCGAAGTCAAGATTGCCGAGACCTTCCAGCTCTCGTCGTCGATCAACATCATGGTCGCCCAGGCCGGTTCACTGTGGATGGCCGGCCGCCAGGACGAGGGCATCGCCCGGATGGACAGCATGCTGGCCCTGGCTCGCTCGCTGCGCCACCCGCCCAGCATTGCCGCAGCGCTGGCGTTCTGCATGTTCTTCTCGCTCTACGACCGCAACTGGAAGCGCTTGTACGAGTTTGCCGACGAGGTCTGCGAGCTGTCACGCGCCGAGGGTTTTGCGATGTGGCTGGCCAACGGTGGCCTGCACCGGGGCCGCGCACGCATGGCGCTGGGGCAGATGGATGAAGGCGTGGCCGAGGTGCTCGAATGGGGCGCGCTGTTCAGCCAGACCGGCTCGGGCATCGTCGAGTGCTCGACCACCAGCATGGTCAGCGAGGCCTTTCACCGCGCCGGCCGATCGGACGAGGCGCTGCAGGTCAGCGCCGAAGGCCAGCGCCGGGCCGAGACCGGCATGGTGCGGGTGATGCTGCCCGAGGTGTTCCGGGTGCGCGGCCAGATCCTGTTCGAGCTGGGCCGGCACGACGAGGCCGACCAGGCCTGCCAGCAGGCTGTGAACTGCGCGCAGCAGCAGGGAGCGCACTCGCTGAGCTTGCGCGCCTTGACTGACCAGCTCGGCCAGCGCCTGACGCTGCAGACCGACCATGCCCCGGTGGCCGCGTTGCTGCGCCAGACCCTGAGCGCCATGTCCTGCAGCGCCGACCGGCCCGACATGCGCGCGGCGACCGACATGCTGGCCCGCGCGGTCGGCTGAGTGGTGCTGCGGCTGAACGCGATGCAGCGCGCAACCGATGGCTCAATGATGTGGTGGGGCCAGGCCGACACGCCCGCCCCGTCGGCCGCGCTGACACAGGGCAAGCCCGCCGCACTGACGGTGGCGGTGGCGCCGCCCCAGCCCGGCCATGCGGTCAGCGTGGACTGGCGGCTGGACGGCGGCGCGGTGCAGCGCTGCCAGGCGCTGGCCTTGCCGCGAGCACCCCAGGGCGGCCCACGGCTGTTCCGCGCTCTGTTGCCCAGCGACCGCTGCGGCCGTGTTGACTACCTGCCGGTGCTGACTGTGGCTGGCCAGCCGGTGTCGCCGCGCCTGGCCGAAGGCGCCAACGCGCCGAGCTACCAGGTCAGTGCGCCAGCAGCCCCGCAGCCCGACCCGAAGCCGGTGCTCGCCACTGCCGCCGGTCAGCCCCGCTGGGCCTGGACACCGGTGTTTCTGGGCGGTGTCACCGCCACCGTGCGCAAGGAGTTGGTGGGTGCCACCGCCGATGGCCTGCGCATCAACTGGCATGTGGTGAACGGCCACTTCGTCGGCCCCGGCCTGGACGCCGTGGTGCTGCCCGGGGCCACCGACTGGATGAGCATCCGCGCGGACGGCGTGGGCCTGGTCAGCGTTCAGGCCTGCTTCGAGACCCGCGAGGGTGTGCGCATCTACGGCAGCTATGGCGGCCGCTTTGATCTTGGCCCCGACGGCTACGCCCGCGCACTGCGCGACGAGTTCGACCCCTTGCCGCCGGTGGTGGTGACCCCGACCTATGCCACCGCCGACAAGGCCCTGGCCTGGTTGAACCGGGTCCAGTGCATGGGCGTGGGACGGGTCGACATGGCCGCGCAGCGGGTTGAATTTGATGTCTACCGTCTGGATATCGCGGGGCGCCTGACCGGCGCATCCGACTAGCGAAGGTCGCCGCTGCGGTGCGGCGCCGTATCAGCCTACCCAAACCAACAACCGCAGGAGAGAGCCATCATGAGCCAGAACAGCCCACAGGTCCCCTGGACCGACGAGCAATGGACCCGCGCCACGAAGGCGGTGCTGGACGAGGCGCAGCGGGCGCGGGTCGCCGGCAAGTTCCTGCCGCTGTTCGGACCGCTGCCGGGGAGCGCCGACTTCGTTCGCGCCGAAGGCATGACCTATGGTGATGCGGGCAAGCCCGGCCAGCGCATGCGCATTGACGACACCCGCGTGATCCAGCTCGCCACGCTGCAGGTCAAGGTCTATGTGCGCGGCGCGCAGATGGCCGACCCCGAGATGACCAGTGCGCTGCAGCTGTTTCGCCGTGCCGCCAATGTGCTGGCGCGGCTGGAGGACGCGGTGGTGTTCAACGGCCAGCGTGGCCCAGGTGAAGGCCCGGCTGCGGGCCTGGACGGCCTGCCGGGCATCTGGGACGTGCTGGGCGGTCAAGCCGGCGCCGGCCTGTTCGGCGAGGCTGGCCAGCAACTGGGTTTGACCGACGAGGGTGGGCTGGTGCGCACGGTGTCCGAGGCCATCGGCATGATCGAAGGCCAGGGCCACTTCGGGCCCTTTGCCGTGGTGCTGGGCCAGGAACTGTTCAGCCTGGCACAGACACCGAACAAGGATTCGCTGGTGTTGCCGCAAGACCGCATCCTGCCCTTTCTGGGCGGTGGGCCGCTGTTGCGCTCGTCGTCACTGCCTGCGGCCAGCGGTCTGGTCGTGGCGCTGGGCGCAGCACCCGTCGAACTGGTGGTGGCCACCGACATGTCGCTGATGTTCCTGCAGCTCACCACCGACCCGCAGTTCGTGTTCCGGGTCCACGAGAAGATCGCACTGCGCATCCGCGAGGCCAGCGCGATCCTGGCCATCAACCCGGCCTAGGCGCATGCCCGCCAAGGTCGTCGTCCTCGGCGGCGGCGTGGCCGGCATGAGTGCCGCCCAGGAGTTGATCGAACGCGGCTTCGAGGTCGTGGTGCTCGAGCGCCGCCACATCGCCGGCGGCAAGGCGCGCAGCGTGCCGGTGGCCGACGACGGGCGCGGCAGTGCCGGGCACCAGCTGGTCGACGATGGCATGGCCTCGATCGAGCACCATCTGCCCGGCGAGCATGGTTTCCGCTTCTTCCCGGGCTTCTACAAGCATGTGATCGACACCATGCGGCGCATCCCGTCGGCCGACGGGCGCAAGGTGGCCGACCACCTGGTGCCGACCACGCGGGTGGGCATCACCCAGTACGACAAGCCCGGCTTCCAGATCCCGGCGGCTTTTCCGCGCACACCGGCCGATGCCGGCACGCTGCTGCGCGACATGCTGCTGGCCTTCGGCCCGATCACCGACCTCACGCCCGACGACATCGGCTTTTTCGGCGCACGCATCTGGCAGATCCTGACCTCCTGCCCCGAGCGCCGGCTGGGCGAGTACGAGGCCATAGGCTGGTGGGAGTTTGTCGGCGCTGAAGGCCGCTCACCGGCCTACCAGAAATTTCTGGCCGCCGGCATCACCCGCTCGCTGGTCGCGGCCAAGGCGCGCACCGCCAGCACACGCACCATCGGCGACGTCTTCGTGCAGCTGATGCTGACCATCGCCGACCCCCTGGGCGGCTCGACCGACCGGGTGCTGGACGGGCCGACCAACCTGGTCTGGATCGACCCCTGGCGCAGCTACTTGAGCTCGCTGGGCGTGGTCTACCGCGCCGAGGCCGAGGTCGAGCAGATCCTGTGCAAGGACGGCCGCATCACCGGCGTGGTGGCGCAGGAGAAGGGCCAGCGCGTTCTGGTGCATGGCGACCACTACATCGCTGCAGTGCCGCTGGAACGCATGGTGCCGCTGCTCAGCCACGAGCTGCTGGCCGCCGACCCCGCGCTGGCCAGGCTCAAAGTCCTGGAGCCCAATGTCGAGTGGATGAACGGCGTGCAGTTCTACCTGCGCCGCGATGTGCCCAGCGCGCATGGCCATGTGATCCACATCGACACGCCCTGGGCGCTGACCAGCATCTCGCAGCTGCAGTTCTGGCGTTCGGTCGCACCGGGCCAGTTCGGCAGCAGCGACGTGCGCGGTGTGCTCTCGGTCGACCTGTCCGACTGGACCGCGCCGGGCGGCGATGGCCGGCCGGCGATGCAGTGCTCGCGCGAAGAGGTGGTGCTTGAGACCTGGGCTCAGCTCAAGCGCTCGGTCAACATCGGCGAAGAGGTGCTGCGCGACGAGGACCTGCATTCCTGGTTCCTCGACGCCGACATCAAGCCCGACGCGAAACGCCCGGGCTGGCTGCGCAACAGCGAGCCGCTGCTGGTCAACCTGGTCGGCACCTGGGCCCTGCGGCCCGAATCGACCACCGCCATTCCCAACCTGTTTCTGGCCTCGGACTATGTGCGCACCCACACCGACCTGGCCACCATGGAAGGCGCCAACGAGGCCGCTCGCCGCGCCGTCAACGGTGTGCTCGACGCCGAGGGCCATGCCGGCCCGCGCTGCGATGTCTGGCCGCTGCATGAGTTCGACGTCCTCACGCCCTGGCGGCTGCACGACGCCGGCCGCTACCGCGCCGGCCTGCCCTGGGACAACAGCCTGATGCAGGTGGCCGGCCACGCGCTGGCTGGCGCGTCGCCGCTGCTGAGCCAGGCCGGGCCGCTGCTGGCCGCGGTGGCGCCCTTCGTGCACCCGGTGGCCGATGTGCTGGACCTCAGTGACGGCGCGGTCGAGAACATGAACGAGGTGCGCAGCACCGACCCGACCATCCACCCTGGCTCGGCCTATGTGCCCACGCCGCAGTACCCGCAGCTCAATCTGGCCAACCAGCTGCCCGGCGCCGGCGACATCGTCGGTCCGGCCGGCTTTGTCGAGCGCCTGGGCTGGTACCGCGAGATGATCAGCGACACCCTGGCTGCCGGCGTGCCCAGCCATGAGCCGCAGCGCCACCTGTATGCCCTGGTCAGCGACTTTCTCAGCCGCTCGGGCAAGGGCCTGCGGCCGGCGCTGTGCATTGCCACCGCGCGGGCGCTGGGCGGTCAGGCCGGGCATGCGCTGCCGGCGGCGGCCGGCATCGAGATGCTGCACAACGCCTTCCTGGTCCATGACGACATCGAGGACGGCAGCGAGACCCGGCGCGGCGTGCCCACCATGCACCACAGCGCCGGCACGCCGATCGCGGTGAACACGGGCGACGCGATGAATGCGCTGGCCATGCGCCTGCTGCGCCGCAGCGGCGAGCACCTGGGCCCGGCCACCGCACTGCGCATCCTGGACGAGGTCGATCACATGCTGATCCAGACCCTGGAAGGCCAGGCCATGGAATTGGGTTGGGTGCGCGACAACGACCTGGGCGTGGGCACCGACGACTACCTGCGTCTGGTGCTGAAGAAGACCGCCTGGTACAGCTTCATCCAGCCCATGCGCATCGGCGCACTGGTGGCCGACGGTGAAGACCCCCGGCTCGACCGTTTCAACCGCTTCGGCTTCCTGCTCGGGCTGGCCTTCCAGATCACCGACGACGTGCTCAATCTGGACGGCAGCCATGCCCGCTACGGCAAGGAGATCGACGGCGACCTGTGGGAGGGCAAGCGCACCCTGGTCTTGACCCATGCGCTGCAGCGTGCCGGACCGGCCGACCATGCCTGGATCAGCCAGTTCCTGTCGCGTCCGCGCGAGCGCCGGCTGCCGCGCGAGGTGCACCGGCTGCACCAGATCGTCGAGCAGGGCGGCAGCATCGCCTGGGCACGGCAGCAGGCCCTGTCGCTGGCCGATGGCGCGCGCAAGGAGTTCGACGCCGCCTTCGCCGGTGCGCCCGCCAGCATGGACCTGGACTGGTTGCGTGGCTGCGTCGACTTCCTGGTCCAGCGCGATCTGTAGCCGCCATGATCGACAAGCAGCGCCCTTCGCTGGAAGACGCGGTCGCCGATGTGCCCGACGGCGCCACCGTGATGATCGGCGGCTTCGGCACCGCCGGCCTGCCCAATGAGCTGGTCCATGCGCTGATAGACCAGGGCGCGCGAGATCTCACCATCGTCAATAACAACGCCGGCAATGGCGAGACCGGGCTGGCCGCGCTGATTGCCAAGGGCCGGGTCAGGAAGGTGATCTGTTCCTACCCGCGCCAGGCCGACAGCCACCATTTCGACGCGGCTTACCGCAAAGGCGAGATCGAGCTGGAACTGGTGCCCCAGGGCAACCTGGCCGAGCGCATCCGCGCTGCAGGTGCCGGCATCGGCGGCTTCTTCACCCCCACCGGTTATGGCACCGACCTGGCCAAGGGCAAGGAGGTGCGTGAGCTGGACGGCCGCATGATGGTCTTCGAGCAGCCCATCCACGCCGACTTTGCCTTCATCAAGGCCGAGCGCGGCGACCGCTGGGGCAACCTCAGCTACCGCAAGACCGCGCGCAACTTCGGCCCGATCATGGCCATGGCCGCGCGCTGTGCCATCGCCACCGTGCATGAGCTGCTGCCGCTCGGCGGCCTGGACCCTGAAGCCGTCGTCACGCCCGGCGTCTTTGTGCAGCGCCTGGTGGTGATCCCGCGCGAGGCCACAGGCGGCGTTGGCCTGGACACCCGAAGGAGCGCGGCATGAGTGCCCTGCCGCGCTGGACCCGGGCCCAGATGGCCGCTCGTGTGGCCACCGACATCAGCGAGGGCATGGTCGTGAACCTGGGCATCGGCCTGCCCACGCTGGTGGCCAACCACCTGCCGGCGGGGCTGGAGGTGCTGCTGCACAGCGAGAACGGCATCCTGGGCATGGGCCCGGCGCCGCCGGCCGGCGAAGAAGACTACGACCTGATCAACGCCGGCAAGCAGGCCGTCACCCTGCTGCCGGGTGGCAGCTACTTCCACCACGCCGACAGCTTTGCGCTGATGCGCGGCGGCCACCTGGACCTGTGTGTGCTGGGTGCCTTCCAGGTCTCGGTGCGCGGCGATCTGGCCAACTGGCACACCGGTGCGGCCGACGCCATTCCCGCCGTCGGTGGCGCGATGGACCTGGCCGCCGGCGCCCGCCAGACCTGGGTCATGATGGAACATGCCACCAAGCAAGGCCTGAGCAAGCTGGTGGCCGAGTGCAGCTACCCGCTGACCGCGATGGCCTGCGTGAAGCGCGTCTACACCGATCTGGCAGTGATCGACATCGGGCCCGACGGACTGTGGCTCCGTGACAGCGTGGAGGGTCTTGCGCTGGCCGACCTGCAGGCGCTTTGCCCGGCGCCGCTGCAGCTCAAGCCTGCAGCAGACCGCGCTTCTCGATGAAGGCAACCACTTCGGCCAGGCCCTGGCCGCTGCGCAGGTTGCTCATCACGAACGGCCGGCGGCCGGCATGCTCGGGCCGCATGCGGCGGGTGTCCGTGGCCATGACCTCCAGGCTGGCGCCTACATAGGGCGCCAGGTCGGTCTTGTTGATCACCAGCAGGTCGCTCTTGGTGATGCCGGGGCCGCCCTTGCGCGGAATCTTTTCGCCACCGGCCACGTCGATGACATAGATCGTCAGGTCGCTCAGCTCGGGGCTGAAGGTAGCGGCCAGGTTGTCGCCGCCGGACTCGATGAACACGATGTCGGCATCCGGAAACTGGCCCAGCAGCCGGTCTACCGCCTCCAGGTTGATCGACGCGTCCTCGCGGATCGCCGTGTGCGGGCAGCCACCGGTTTCCACGCCCATGATGCGCTCGGGCGCCAGCGCGCCGGCCACGGTGAGCAGTCGCTGGTCTTCCTTGGTGTAGATGTCGTTGGTCACCACCACCAGGTCCCAGCGCTCGCGCATGGCCTTGCAAAGCATTTCCAGCAGGGTGGTCTTGCCCGAGCCCACCGGCCCGCCCACGCCCACACGCAAAGGGGGCAGCTTTTTGGTGCGGCGGGGGATCTGGTGCAGGGTGGACATGGGCAGCTCTGGGGTGGGTGGATCAGCCACTGAAGCAGCGATCATGCCCGCCGCGCTGCCGGCTGAGGCTCAGGACCGGAACAGCCGCGAGTACTGCGCCTCATGCTGCGCCGACAGGATCGCCAGCCTGGGTGAAAAGCTCTGCCGCGCGCCGTCGCCCTGCGCGGCCAGCGCCAGCGCAGCGTCAACCACGGCCGGCAGCGCGTCGGCCAGTTGGCCCAGCAGCCGCTGGCCGGCGCTCTGGCCCAGCGGCACGGCCTTCAGCGCGGCCTGCACCATGGCTTCGCACCAGCCGAAGCCGAAGGCCAGCAGCAGCTCGCGCAGCGGCGCGCCGGTGTCGGCAGCGGCCAGCGCGAACGCCAGCGGCCAGGTCGGCGCGGGCGGCAGCGCCAGCAACTGCGCACAGCGCGGGTCGTCGGGCCGGCGCTTGTGCTGCCAGGCGGCCATCGATCGGCCCATCTGCTCGGTCTGCTGGCGCAACTCGCGCGTTTCACGCGTGGCCAGCACCCAGTCGTTCAGTTCGGTGATGCGGGCCAGGTCGGCGCGTTGCCAGGCCTTCACCGCCGAGGCCAGCAGCGGCAGTTCGCTGCGCTGTTGTTGAAGCCGCAACTGGCACAACAGCCAGGCGGTGGCGGCCGCTTCGTCGGGCAGCAGGCCGGCCTCGACCGCCGGCTCCAGGCCCTCGGAATAGCTGAAGCTGCCCACCGGCAGCGCCGGTGAGGCCAGCCAGATCAGCTGCAGCAGCGCGGCCGCCGGCAGCGGCCGGGGCGCGGGCAACACACGCGGCACTGCCGCGGCTCAGTGCGAGTGGCCGTGGCCGTGGTCGTGACCACAACCCGGGCCATGCACATGGGGCGCGGCCACCACCGGCACCGCAATGGCCCTGGGCTTGGCGGCTGCGTGGTCATGGCCGCCATCTTGGGCGGGCCCATGGCCGTGGCCAGCGTGCGGGTCATGCCCCTGATGCGCCTGCGCTGCGCGGTCGCCGTACGCGCCGGCCTCGGGCTCAAAAGCCTCGGTGGCTTCGGTCACGATCAGGTGCCAGGCCCGCAGCATCTCGGCCAGCACATGGTCGGGCTCGAACTTCAGGTGATCGGGCTTGAGTTCCAGCGGCACATGGCGGTTGCCCAGGTGGTAGGCCGCGCGCAGCAGGTCGAAGGCCTGACCATGCTCGGCGCAGTGGCGCACCACCAGCACGGGCTGGGGTGCTGCCAGCACGCGCAGCAGCGAGCCATCTTCGGCCACCAGCACATCACCACCGCGCACCACCGTGCCGCGTGGCAGAAATACCCCCAGGGCGCGGCCGCTATCGTCGGTGACGTCGAAGCGGCTCTTCTGCCGCGTGTCCCAGTCCAGCGCCACGCTGGGCGCGCGCCTGACCAGGGCCGGGGCGAGTTTGCCGCCTTGCGGCAGCAGTTTGTTCAGGATCAGCATGGGCGCGATTGTGGCCTGGGCTGGTGGCCCGGGTCGATTCAAAAGAGGAAGTAGCGCTGCGCCAACGGCAGTTCGGTCGCCGGCTCGCAGCTCAGCAGCACGCCGTCGGCGCGCACCTGGTAGGTCTGGGCGTCGACCTCCATCTCCGGCAGGTAGGCGTTGTGCACCATGTGGCGCTTGTTCACGCTGCGGTTGCCCTTCACGGCCGACAAGGTCTTGCCCAGGCCGTAGCCCTGCGCCACGCCATTGGCCAGGCTGGCGCCGCTGACGAAGCTGAGCGAGCCGGCGCCCACCGCGCCGCCAAAGCTGCCGAACATCGGCCGGTAGTGCACCGGCTGCGGCGTCGGGATGCTGGCGTTGGGGTCGCCCATCGCGGCCAGCGCGATGAAGCCGCCCTTGAGCACCACGCTGGGCTTGACGCCGAAAAACGCCGGCCGCCACAGCACCAGGTCGGCCCATTTGCCCGGCGCAATGCTGCCCACCTCGTGCGCAATGCCGTTGGCCAGCGCCGGGTTGATGGTGTATTTGGCGATGTAGCGCTTGATGCGCGCGTTGTCGTGGCGTGACGGGTCGCTGCCCAGGCTGCCGCGCTGGGCCTTCATCTTGTGCGCCGTCTGCCAGGTGCGGATGATGACCTCGCCAACCCGGCCCATGGCCTGGCTGTCGCTGCTCATCATGCTGATCGCGCCCAGGTCGTGCAGCACGTCTTCGGCGGCAATGGTCTCGCGGCGGATGCGGCTTTCGGCAAAGGCCAGGTCTTCGGCCACGCCGGCGTCGAGGTGGTGGCAGACCATCAGCATGTCCAGGTGCTCGTCCACCGTGTTCACGGTGTAGGGCATGGTCGGGTTGGTGCTGCTGGGCAGGAAGTTGGCCTCGCCGACCACCCGCAGAATGTCGGGCGCATGGCCGCCACCGGCGCCTTCGGTGTGGAAGGCGCACAAGGTGCGGCCCTTGGTCGCGGCAACGGTGTCTTCGACAAAGCCGCTCTCGTTGAGCGTGTCGCTGTGGATCGAGACTTGCACATCATGTGCCTCGGCCACGCTCAGGCAGTTGTCGATGGCCGCCGGTGTGGTGCCCCAGTCTTCATGCAGCTTCAGGCCGATGGCGCCGGCTTGCACCTGCTGCACCAGCGCCTCGCGGCGGCTGGCGTTGCCCTTGCCCAGAAAGCCGATGTTCATGGCAAAGGCGTCGGCCGCCAGCAGCATGCGGCGCAGGTTCTCAGGCCCCGGTGTGCAGGTGGTGGCGAAGCTGCCGGTGGCCGGGCCGGTGCCGCCGCCCAGCATGGTGGTGACGCCGCTGGCCAGGGCCTCGTCTATCTGCTGCGGGCAGATGAAATGGATGTGGCTGTCGATGCCGCCGGCGGTGACGATCAAACCTTCGGCCGACAGGATCTCGGTGCCCGCGCCGATGACGATGTCCACGCCCGGCATCACGTCCGGGTTGCCGGCCTTGCCGATGGCCACGATGCGCTGGCCCTTGATGCCGATGTCGGCCTTGACGATGCCCCAGTGGTCGACGATCAGCGCATTGGTGATGACCAGGTCGCAGGCCTGGTCCGCGCCGGGGCCGTTGATGGCCTGGCCCTGGCCCATGCCGTCGCGGATGGTCTTGCCGCCGCCGAACTTGACCTCTTCGCCGTAACCGCCGGCGCGCAGCGTGAGGTCGTCTTCGACCTCCAGGATCAGCGCGGTGTCGGCCAGGCGCAGGCGGTCGCCTGCGGTGGGGCCGAACATCTCGGCGTAGGCGCGGCGTCCGATGGTGGCCATCGTTTTACAACTTTCCTTGGACCAGGCCGCGAAAACCCCAGACCTCGCGGTCGCCGGCGTAGTCGACGAGTTCGACCGTGCGCTGCTGGCCGGGCTCGAAGCGCACTGCCGTGCCCGAAGCGATATTCAGCCG
>JANOWE010000214.1:0-30463 GCA_031417735.1 Betaproteobacteria bacterium | reverse complement strand
GAAAAGGTGACCGGTCTGACGGCCGTGCCGCCCCTGTATATCCAGTTGGCGCAATTGGAGTGGCCGGCAGCTATCAACGAGCACCTGCGGTATTTCGCCAACACCGGTGGCCGCATGCCGCGCGAAACGCTCGCAGCCCTGCGTCGGCGCGTGCCCAAGGCCAAGCCGTTCCTGATGTACGGCCTGACCGAGGCCTTCCGCTCCACCTACCTGCCGCCCGATCAGGTCGACCGGCGGCCCGATTCGATCGGCAAGGCCATCCCCAACGCCGAGATCCTGGTGTTGCGTGAAGATGGCAGCGCCTGCGGCGTGGACGAGCCCGGCGAACTGGTGCACCGGGGCGCCTTGGTCGGTCTGGGCTACTGGGGCGACGCCGAAAAAACCGCCGAGCGCTACAAGCCCTTGCCGGTGGGCGTGGGTGGGCGCGAGGCCGGCCTGCAGTTGCCCGAGATGGCGGTGTTCTCGGGCGACACGGTACGCCGCGACGCCGAGGGCTATTTGTATTTCATCGGCCGCCGCGACGAGATGATCAAGACCTCGGGCTATCGCGTCAGCCCGACCGAGGTCGAAGAGCTTCTCTACGCCACCCGGCAGGTGGCTGAGTGTGTGGCCTTTGGCGTCGACCATGCCATGCTGGGCCAGGTCATCCAGGTCATCGCCACCGCGCCGGCTGCTGCGGCGGCGCTGGACGTGCCCGCGCTGCTGGCCGAGTGCCGGCGCCGGATGCCCGCCTACATGGTGCCTGCGGGTGTGCAATCAGCCCAGGGACCGCTGCCACGCAACCCCAACGGCAAGATCGACCGCAAGTTGTTGGCCACCGAGTGGCTTGAACAGCAGGCCGCTGCTGGCTTGCCGGTCGGGTTGCCGGCCGCGCTGCTGGCCTGATGCCGACGAGCGACCGATGTCCGAGCCCGCCATGACCCTGACTGCATCCGCCACAGCCACCTCGGCCGTGCCAGCCGCCGCTGCCCGCCCGCTGCCGGTGCACGCCGCGATGGACCAGTTCGCCTGCTGCGATGGCCGCATGCTGGTCGGCGGCCTGCCGCTGGCCACCCTGGCCGAACGTGTCGGCCAGACCCCGTTCTACGCCTATGACCGTGGCCTGTTGCGTCAGCGGGTAGCCGATTTGCGCAGCGCGCTGCCGGCGTCGATCAAGTTGCACTACGCCATGAAGGCCAACCCCATGCCCGCGGTGGTGGGGCTGATGACTGGCCTGGTCGACGGCATCGACGTGGCCTCGGCCGGTGAGCTGAAGGTGGCGCTGGACGCCGGCGCCGATCCGGCGCAAATCAGCTTTGCCGGCCCCGGCAAGCGCGAGGCTGAACTGCGTCAGGCCTTGGCCTCGGGCGTACTGGTCAACATCGAGTCGGCGCGCGAGGTCGAACTGCTGGCCGCGCTGTCGCAGCGGCTTGGCCTGCCGGCGCGGCTGGCGGTGAGGGTCAATCCCGACTTCGAGTTGAAAGGCTCGGGCATGAAGATGGGCGGCGGGCCCAAGCAGTTCGGCATCGATGCGGAGCAGTTGCCTGCCCTGTTTGACCGCATTGGCCAGCTCGGCCTGGGTTTCGAGGGCTTGCATCTTTTTGCCGGCTCGCAGAACCTGCGCGCCGATTCGATCTGCGAGGCGCAACAGAAGAGCTACGAGCTGGCGCTGCGCCTGGCCAGCAGTGCGCCGGGGCCGATGAAGTTTCTGAACCTGGGCGGTGGCTTCGGCATCCCCTATTTCCCCGGTGAGCAGCGGCTGGACCTGGCGCCCATCGGCGACAACCTGGCCCGGCTGGCCGGGCGTGCGGCGGCCGACATGCCGCAGGCCGAACTGGTCATCGAACTGGGCCGCTACTTCGTCGGCGAGGCGGGCGTCTACGTCAGCCGCATCGTTGATCGCAAGGTGTCACGCGGCCAGGTGTTTCTGGTGGCCGATGGCGGCTTGCACCACCACCTGTCGGCCTCGGGCAACTTCGGCCAGGTGGTGCGCAAGAACTACCCGGTGACCATCGTCACCCGAGGCGACGCCACTGCGCTGGAAACCGCGTCGGTGGTGGGCCCGCTGTGTACGCCGCTGGACCTGCTGGCCGACCGCATGGCCTTGCCCGTGGCCGAGGAGGGCGATCTGGTGGTCGTGTTCCAGTCAGGCGCCTATGGGGCCAGCGCCAGCCCTCAGGCCTTTCTGGGTCACCCGCCCTGTGTGGAAGTGCTGGTCTGACGCGGCGCTGATAGCGCCCGGCCTGCTGCCCAGCGCGCGTCGCGCCGACCGCTGGCAGTGCGCCGCCACGCTGTGCCTGAGCTGGTGCACGCTGGTGATGGCCGCACCCGCGCGGCCTGAGGCCGACGCCGACAGCCGCCTGGTCTGGGTGCCTGCGGCGGTGGCCGAAGGCGGCTCCGCGCAGGCCCTGCGGCTGAGCCTGTGGCCGCTGCGCGACCCGACCACCGGCGACCGCAACCTCGATGCCCTGCAAGACCTGCCCCGCCTGCCCGCCGACGCCGCACGCCCGCTGGACGGTCATGCGCGCCAGGAAGCGACCGACAATGACGAGGCTGTGGGCCTGCCTCGGGCCTGGACTGCCACGTCCGGGTCCGACCCGGCTCATGCCGCCCGCCACGGCCAAGCGGTGCTGGACTCCGCCGCTGCCCTGCTGCCGGCGCTGAGCCGACGCCAGTTGTTTGGCGGCGCCGAGATGGTGCTGTCCGAAGCACGCCTCGACCTGCCCACGGATGCGCCGCCCCGCGTCGCCTGGCCGGCGATGGAGCAGCTTTGGGCGCGCAGCACTGGCGGGCTTTCGGGTGCAGGGCAGAACCAAGGGCATGCCGATGGCGCGACTTTCCCCGTCGCAGAGGGTGCGGAGCCGGTACGACATCCGGCAGGTGTCACCAGTGCGTGGCTGGACTGGCCCGTCACCCTGATTCGCACCGTGCGCACGTCGGGCTGGTGGTTGCTGCTGGGCCTGGCCGGCGTTGTCGGCCTGGGCTACGCGCTCAAGGCCTACAGCCGCCGGATTTAAACCTCTCTTCGGCCCGGTGCGGGCGGCATTGTGGCTACCATGCAGCCCATCTTCGCTGCCGCTGACGCCCATGCCCGACCTGAACCTGACCGTGAACGGACAAGCCCATGCTGTCCAGGCCGAATCTTCCACTTTGCTGATTGACCTGCTGCGCGGCCAGCTGGGCCTGACCGGCAGCCATGTCGGGTGCGACACCAGCCAGTGCGGTGCCTGCACCGTGCTGCTGGATGGCCAGGCCGTCAAGAGCTGCAGCCTGCTGGCGGTGCAGGCCCAGGGCCGCAGCGTCACCACCATCGAGGGCCTGGCCCCCGTCGACGGCAGGCTGCACCCCATCCAGCAGGCCTTCGTCGACTGCCATGGTCTGCAGTGCGGCTTCTGTACGCCCGGCATGGTGATGACGGCGGCCTGCCTGCTGGCCCAGAACCCCAGGCCCAGCCAGGAACAAATCGTGCACGCACTGGAAGGCAACCTGTGTCGCTGCACCGGCTACGTCAACATCGTGGCCTCGGTGCAGCAAGCCGCCGCCGCCCTGGCCGGAGAACGGGCATGAACGCGCCCACCGACGTTGGCCGTTTCGGCAGCGGGCAGGCCGTCAAACGCATCGAAGACCCGGCCCTGGTGGCCGGCCTTGGCCACTACGCAGACGACGCCGATCTGCCCGGTCAGACCCACCTGGCCTTTCTGCGCAGCCCCTATGCCCATGCCCGCATCCTGTCGATAGACAGTGCCAGCGCCTTGGGCCTGCCTGGCGTGCTGGCTGTCCATACCGGCGCCGAACTGGAGGCCGCGGGCGTGCAGGCCATTCCCGGCCCGGTCGGATTCCCTCGGCCGGGCGGCAAGCCTGCGGCCACCGCGCCGCGCCGCGCCCTGGCCCATGAGCGCGTGCGCTATGTGGGCGAACCGGTGGTGGCGGTGGTGGCCCAGACCCGCGAGCAGGCGCGCGCCGCGGCCGACGCGGTCTGGGTCGACTACGAAGAGCTGCCGGCGGTGGTCAACGCCTTCGATGCACTGAAACCCGGTGCGCCGGTGCTCTGCGACGACGCGCCGGACAACATCAGCGCCGAACTGCGCCACGGCGACGCGGCCGCAGTGGAAGCGGCCTTTGCCGGCGCCGCCCACCGCATCAGCCTGGACCTGGACAACCAGCGCCTGGCGCCCAGCCCGATCGAGCCGCGCTGCACCGGCGCGAGCCTGGGCGACGACGGCCGGCTGCTGGTGCGCCTGTCCAGCCAGATGCCCAGCGGCGCGCGCGGCAGCCTGGCGGCGGCCTTGCCGGGCATCGAAGAGGCCGGCATCCGCGTCGTGGTGGGCGACGTTGGCGGCGGCTTCGGCATGAAGACCGGGCTCTACCCCGAGGACCTGACCGTGGCCTGGGCCGCGCTGCAACTGAAACGCCCGGTGAAGTGGCGTGCGGACCGGCTGGAAGAGTTCTTGTCCGCCGGCCATGGCCGCGACGTGGTCAGCCGGGGGGAGCTGGCGCTGGACGCGAACGGTCGGGTGCTGGCGCTGCGCGTGCACGGCGTGGCCAATGTGGGTGCCTACGCCACCGGCGTGGCGGTGGCGATCCAGCTGATGATCGGCCCGTGGGTGGTGACCAGCATCTACGACATACCGCTGATCGACCTGCGCTACACGGCGGTGATGACCAACAAGGGCTGCATCGGGGCTTATCGCGGCGCCGGCCGACCCGAGTCGATCTATGTCATCGAACGGCTGATGGACGCCGCCGCCCGCCGGCTCGGCATGGACCCGGCCGCGCTGCGCAGGCTGAACATGATCCAGCCCGAGCAGATGCCGTTCACCAATGCCATGGCCCAGGTCTACGACAGCGGCCAGTTCGCGAAGATTCAAGACCAATGCCTGGTGCTGGCCGATTGGGACGGTTTTGCCGCTCGACGCGATCAGTCGCAGGCCGCGGGCAAGCTGCGTGGCCGCGGCATCGCCAGCTTTCTGGAATGGACCGGTGGCAACGTGTTCACCGAGCGGGTGACGGTGGACGTCACGGCCGACGGCTTCATCGAGCTGGGCTCGGCCACGCAGGCCATGGGCCAGGGCATTGCCACCAGCTATGCCCAGCTGGCGGTGGACGTGTTCGGCGTCGGTATCGACCGCATCCGCGTGCTGCAGGGCGACACCGACCGCGTCAACGGCTTTGGCAGCGCCGGCTCACGCTCGCTGTTCACCGGCGGACTGGCCGTGCGCGACGCGGCGCAGAAGACGGTGGACGACGCCAAGGTCATGGCTGGCGAAGCGCTGGAGGCGCCGGCCACCGACATCGAGTACGACGCGGGCCGCTTCAAGGTCGCCGGCACCGATCTGGGCATCGGCCTGTTCGAGCTGGCCGGGCGCCAGCCCGCTGGCCGCATCTCGGTCGACAGCAGCAGCACCGCCGGCGGGCCGACCTGGCCCAACGCCTGCCATGTCTGCGAGGTCGAGATCGACCCCGCCACCGGCGCCGTGGCGGTGGTGGCCTATGCCTCGGTCAACGACATTGGCCGGGTCGTCAGCCCGACCATCGTGCGCGGCCAGATCGAGGGCGGTGCGGTGCAGGGCATCGGCCAGGCGCTGTGTGAACGTCTGGCCTATGACGACGCCACAGGCCAGTTGCAGAGCGCCAGCTTCATGGACTACGCGCTGCCCAATGTCGATGGTTTTCTGGCCTTCAAGACCGCCTTCGACCAGAGCGTGCCCTGCTTGACCAACCCGCTGGGTGTCAAGGGCGTGGGCGAGCTGGGCACCATTGGCGCCACGCCTGCAGTGGTTAATGCGGTGGTCGACGCGCTGGCCGCGGCCGGTCTGGGCACGGCGGCCGAAGGCGTGCAGATGCCGGTCACCGCCGAACAGCTGTGGCGGGCGCTGAAGCACCAGGCGCTGCCGCCGTCGCCGTACCAGACCTGAGGCCTGGGCTCAGGCCGCGCGCAGGCAATCCACGATCTGCATGCGCGCCGCGCGCCAGGCCGGTATGAAGCCGCCGACCACGCCCATGGTCAGCGCGAAGACGATGGCCTGCAGCGCGATGGCCGGGGTCAGCACAAAGCGGAAAGCCAATTCGGAAAAGGTCTGGAAGTTGGTGGTCGACACATCCACCCACTGCATGCCGCTGGCAGCGGCCAGCCCGACCAAGCCGCCCAGCGCGGCCAGCAGCAGCGACTCGACCAGAAACGCCAGCAGCACCGCGCCGCGGCGAAAGCCCAGCGCGCGCAGCGTGCCGATCTCGCCCACGCGCGAGGCCACGGCGGCGAACATGGTGATCATCGCGCCCACCACCGCGCCGATCGAAAAGATCAGCGCCAGCGACAGGCCCAGGATCTTGATGAAGGTGGCCAGCGCCTGGCTTTGCTCGGCGTAGAACTGGATCTCGGGCTTGGCCTCCAGCGCCAGGCGCGGGTCGTCGGCGATGCGGGCCTTGCTGGCGTCAAACTGCGCCGCGTCGGCCAGGCGCATCACCACGACCGAGAAGGCATTGCGGCGGAAGGCCTGCAACATCTGGTCGGCGTCGCCCCAGATCTCGGAATCGAAGCCGCTTTTCCCCGCGTCCAGAATGCCCACCACCTGCCATTGCCGGCCGGCAAAGCGCAGTGACTGGCCCAGGTCCACACCGGCAAAGCCCTTGGCCGTGGCCTGGCCGACCACGATTTCCGAGGTGCCAGGCCGGAACATGCGCCCCTTGGCCACCCGCACCGTGGGCCGCAGCGCCAGCCCGGTGGCCGAAGTGCCGCGCACCGTGACATTGCTGGGCTTGCCGCTGCCCTGCTTGGGCAGGTTGATCAGCACCACCGGCTCGGCGCTGATGAGCGGTCGGCCGGCGGCATCGGTGGCGATGCCGGGCAGCGTGGCCAGGATCGCGGCCTGGACCCGGCTGATGGCGCTGTTGATCTCGGCCCCTGCACCCTGACGCAGCACGAACAGGTTATCGGGCTGCCCGGTGGCCACCAGCGTGGCGCGTATGCCCTCGCTCATCATCAGCACGGTGGCAAACACATAGACCACCAGCGCCATGCCGCCGGCGGTGAGCAGGGTGGTCACCCGCCGCGTCCACAGGTTGCGGCGGATGTAGCTGAAGGGCACTGAATTCATCGCCATGTTGTTGTCCTGCGGCGTTCGCACCCCCACCCCAGCCCTCCCCCTGGGAGGGGGAGGGGGCGGCCCTCGAGATCAGGAAGAGGGCGCGCGCGGCTCCCTCCCCTGGGCAGGGGGAGGGCCGGGGTGGGGGTCGAACCCAGCCCGCCCACAGGACCCACGGCTGCGTCAACCCACATGCCGCAGCCCTGCCACGATGTCGATCCGGCTCATGCGCCAGGCCGGCCAGGCGGCGGCCACCGCGCCCACGCCGAGCGCTGCAGCCAACTGCAGGGCCATGGTCAACGTCGAGACCTGGAACACCGGGAACAGCGTGCCCACCGCGCTGCGGAAGGCAGCCGCCAGCGGCAGCGTCAGCGCCAGCCCGGCCAGGCCGCCGATCAGTGCGATCAGCAGGCTCTCGCCAAACAGCAGTCGCACCACAAAGCCGGGGGAAAAGCCCAGTGCCTTCAGCGTGGCGTACTCGGCCAGGCGTTCGCGTGCGGTCATGCTCATGGTGTTGGCCATCACCGCCATGATGATCAGCACGATGATCAGGCTCACGGCCTGCACGGCGACCAGGATGGCCTCGCTCATGGAGACAAAGCCGAGCTGGAATGCGGCCTCGGTCTCGGTCAGCGTCTCGGCCACCGAGTTGCTGAACATCGCGTCCACCCGCTGGCTGACCAGCGCGGCATTGTTCGGGTCGCTGATGCCCAGCACATACACGCCCACCATGTCGGCGCGCCGGCCCATGCGCTGGCGCAGGCTTTCGTTGAGCAGCGCCCAGTGGAACAGCAGCTGGCTCTCGTCGGTGCCGGCCTGGGCGCCGTCCCAGATGCCACGCAGCGTGAAGGTCCAGGTGCCGGGGTAGATGGTGCCGCGCAGCGGAATCTGGTCACCCAGCTTCCAGCCGAACTTGTCGGCCAGCTTGCGGCCCACGATCGCGCCCTGGCGGTCGTGGACAAAGGCCAGGCGCTCGGCATCGCTCAATCGGTACTCGGGGTACAGCGCCAGATAGCTGGCCGGCTCGATCGCAAACTGGGGGAAGAAGTTGCGCTCGGTGACGTAGATACCGCCGAACCAATTCGCCCAGCTCACCTCGCGCACGCCGTCCACGCCCTTCAGGCGTTGGGCATAGTTCAGCGGCAGCGCAAAGGTCAGCGAGATGTTGCTGCGCGTGATCAGCCGCGTGCTGGAACTGCTGTTCACGCCAGCGTACCAGGCGTCGACGATGGTGCGCAGCAGGCCGAAGGCGCAGATCGCCACCACCAGCCCGACCACCGTCAGCCCGGTGCGCAGCTTGTGGCGGAAGGCGTTCTTCAGCAGCAGTCTGAGGACGAACACGGGCAGGTTCCAGCGGCGGTCACGGCGGCAGCTCGTCCACCAGCACGCCCTTTTCAAGGTGTACCAGGCGGCCGGCACGGGCCGCAGCCTTGGGGTCGTGGGTGACCATCACGACGGTCTTGCCCAGCTCGTGCACCAGCTGGTCGAGCAAGCTCAGCACCTCGCCGCCGGTGGTGCGGTCCAGGTCGCCGGTGGGCTCGTCGGCGACGATCAGCGTCGGGTCGGTGACCAGCGCGCGGGCGATCGCCACCCGCTGCTGCTGGCCGCCCGACAGCTCGTTGGGGTAATGGTCGGCGCGGTCGGTCAGGCCCACCAGCTGCAGCACGATGTCCACTCGCTGGTCGCGTTCGCGCCGCGACAGGCCGGTCAGCAGCAGCGGCAGGGCCACGTTGTCGAAGGCGCTGAGCACGGGCAGCAGGTTGTAGAACTGGAAGATGAAGCCCACATTGGCGGCGCGCCAGTCGGCCAGTTCGCCCTCGGACAGCCCGGCGATGTCGACGCCACCGATGTGGATGCTGCCCGCGCTGGGCTTGTCGATGCCGGCGATCAGGTTCAGCAGCGTGCTCTTGCCCGAGCCACTGGGGCCCATCAGCGCCACGAATTCGCCCTCGGCCACGTTCAAGGCCAGGTCGGCCAGCACGGGGATGGCCTGGCCTGCGCGCTGGTAGGTTTTGTACAGGCCCTCGATGCGGATCAGCGGCGGGGCTGGCGAGACGGTTGCCGTCGCCGGAGCATCAGAGGTCGCGGTGCTGGTCGCACTCACTTGGCGCTCACCGCGACGCTGGCGCCTGCCTTGAGCCCGGCTGGCGGGCTCAGCACCAGCTTGTCGCCGCTGGCCAGGCCGGCGCCGCTGACCTCGAGCAGGTCACCCAAGCTGCGGCCGGTGGTCACCGGCAGCGCCTGCACCTTGTTGCCGGCGATGCGCAGCACCTGTTTGCCGCCGTCGCGCTCGACCACCGTCTTCGGGTTCACGGCCAGCACCGGCTTTTGTTCGCTGGCGCCAACGGCTTGCGATAGAAAGGCCACCTTGGCGCTCATCTCGGGCAGGATGCGCGCATCCAGCTGGTCAAAGCGGATCTTGGTCATCACCGTGGCCTTGGCCCGGTCCACCGTGGGCACGATGCCGGCCACCTTGCCGGCAAACCGTTTGTCAGGCAGCGCGTCCAGCGTGATCTCCACCGGCTGGCCGGCCTGGATGCGCGCCACATTGCTCTCCGACACATCGGCCTCGACCTCCAGCGTGCCCATGTCGGCCATGGTCACCACCGCGCCCGAGGTGCCGGCCGCGCTGGAAAACGGCGTGATCATGTCGCCCACGTTGGCGTTCTTGACCAGCACCACGCCGTCAAACGGCGCGCGGATCTCGGTGTTGGCCTGGTTGACCTGCTGCAGCCGCAGCTGGGCCTGGCTCTGGCCGATGCCAGCTTGCGCCGCCGATGCGCCCGCCTGTGCGCTGGCCACAGCGGCCTGCGCGGTGGCCAGCGCCGAGCGCGCCACCGCCAGCCGCCGCTGCGCGTTGTCCACCACCTGGGCCGAGATGAAGCCCTGGACCATCAGCGCCTGCTGACGCGCCAGGTCCTGCTCGGCGTTGGCCAGTTCTGCCCGGCTCTGGCCCAGTGCCGCCTCGGCCTGATGGGTGCCGGCCTGGGCCTGGGCCACCACGGCCTGGGCCTGAGCCACGCCGGCCTGGGCCAGGCTGATGGACGCCGCCACGTCGCTGGCGTCGAGCCGCCCGATCAGCTCACCCTGCTTGAGCACGCTGCCTTCACGCACCCGCAGCTCCAGCAGCCGGCCCGTGCCCTTGCTGGCCACCGCCGCGCGGCGCTGCGCGACCACATAGCCGGAGGCATTGAGCTGCACATACTGCTGCGACGGCCAGGCCGACAGCACTGCGCTGGCCTGAACGTCGGTCGTGCGCGGCACCAGCAGCGCAGCGGCGGCGCCGAGCAGCACCAGGGCGCCCAGCGCCCAGGGCCAGCGGCGCTTGCGGCGACGCAGTGGCGCCGCGCTGCGGTCGATCTTCAGTTGCGACAGCGCGCCGGGCGCAGTGCCGGCAGGAGCAGGGGCAGCATCGGCCATGGCGGGTGGGTAGGTGTGGCGGGGAGGGCTGTCGCGGGTCAGTGTGACGAACAGACGCCCGAGCATGCCATGCCATCGTGCTGGATCGGTCCATGAGCGGCAACCCAGCCCCGGTGATCAGCTGCGGCCCGCAACCGCAACTTGAAAACCCGCCGCTGGCCCCAAAATGCGCCGTTCGTGCGGTCTTCCGCGCCACCGCCTTGATCCCTTCACGCTGAGACACCATGACCAAGCACACCCACGCCTTCCAGGCCGAAGTCAAGCAGATCCTGCACCTCGTCACCCACTCGCTTTACTCGAACAAAGAGATCTTTCTGCGCGAGCTGGTCTCCAACGCGTCGGACGCCTGCGACAAGCTGCGCTTCGAGGCGCTGGACAACGCTGCGCTGTTCGAGGACCAGCCCAATCTGGCGCTTCGCGTCTCGTTCAACGCCGAGGCCAAGACCCTGACCATCAGCGACAACGGCATCGGCATGAGCGCCGAAGAAGCCGGCTCGCACCTGGGCACGATCGCCAAGAGCGGCACACGCGAGTTCATGGCCAAGTTGGAAGGCGAGCAGAAAAAGGACGCCAATCTGATCGGCCAGTTCGGCGTGGGCTTTTACTCCGGCTTCATCGTCGCCGACCGCATCACGGTAGAAACCCGCCGCGCCGGCCTGCCCGCCGACCAAGGCGTGCGCTGGAGCAGCGAAGGCACGGGCGAGTACGAGCTGGAGACCATCGAGCGTGCCCAGCGCGGCACCGACGTGATCCTGCATCTGCGCGACGAAGAGGCCGACGAGTTTCTGAAGACCTGGAAGCTCAAGTCGACCATTGCCAAGTACAGCGACCACATCTCGCTGCCCATCCTGATGAAGAAAGAGGAATGGGACGCCGAGGCCAGCATGCAGGTGGTCAAGGACGAGTGGGAGACGGTGAACAAGGCCGCCGCGCTGTGGGCGCGCAGCAAGAACGAGATCACCGACGCCGAGTACATCGAGTTCTACAAACAGGTCAGCTACGACACCGATGCCCCGCTGAGCTACACCCACAACCGGGTCGAGGGCCGCAGCGAGTACACCCAGCTGCTGTACGTGCCGGCCAAGGCACCGTTCGACCTGTGGAACCGCGACAAGCGCGGCGGCGTGAAGCTGTATGTCAAGCGCGTGTTCATCATGGACGACGCCGAGGCGCTGATGCCCGTCTACCTGCGCTTCGTCAAGGGTGTGATCGACTCGGCCGACCTGCCGCTCAACGTCAGCCGCGAACTGCTGCAGGAAAGCCGCGATGTCAAGGCCATCCGCGAAGGCAGCACCAAGCGCGTGCTGGGCATGCTGGAGAGCCTGGCCGACAGTGACAGTGCCGAAGAAAAAGCCAAGTACCAGGCCTTCTGGGACCAGTTCGGCGCGGTGCTCAAAGAAGGCCTGGGCGAGGACTTCAGCAACCGCGAGCGCCTGGCCAAGCTGCTGCGCTTTGCATCCACCCATGCCGACCAGGGCGTGTCGCTGGCCGACTATGTGTCGCGCATGAAGGAGGGCCAGGAAGCCATCTACGTCATCACCGCCGACAGCCTGGCAGCGGCCAAGAGCAGCCCGCAGCTGGAGATCTTCCGCAAGAAGGGCCTGGAGGTGCTGTTGCTGATCGACCGAGTGGACGAGTGGATGCTCAGCCACCTCTACGACTTTGAAGGCAAGCCGCTGCAAAGCGTGACCAAGGGCGGTGTCGACCTGGGCAAGCTGCAGGACGAAGAAGAGAAGAAGCAGGCCGAGGCCGCCGCCGAAACCCACAAGGCACTGCTTGACAAGATCAAGGCAGCTTTGGGCGACAGGGCCAAGGAGGTGCGCGTCAGCACCCGCCTGGTCGACTCGGCCGCCTGCCTGGTGGCCGATGACGGTGACATGAGCGGCCATCTGGCGCGCATGCTCAAGCAGGCCGGCCAGGACGCGCCGAAGTCAGCGCCGATCCTGGAGGTCAACACCGAGCACGCGCTGGTCAAACGGCTGGGCCATGAGCAGACCCACTTCGATGACCTGGCCAACATCCTGTTCGACCAGGCGATGCTGGCCGAAGGTGGCCAGCTCGATGACCCGGCGGCCTATGTGGCGCGGGTGAGCAAGCTGCTGGCGGCCTGATCGGGCCGGGCGGTCCGGGCAACCGGGCCGCCGCAGTGTCAGGCAGCGCTTCAGTCCAGCCAGTCGCCGTCCAGCGGTGGCTGGGCCATGGCCTCGATCTGCTCGCGCAGTTCCATGGTCTGCTGGCCCCAGTAGGCCGGGCTGCCAAACCAGGGAAAGGCGGCCGGAAAGGCCGGGTCGGCCCAGCGCTCGGCCAGCCAAACGCTGTGGTGCAGCATGCGCAGCGTGCGCAGCGGCTCGATCAGCGCGAGTTCGCGGAGGTCAAAGCGGCTGAACTGACGGTAGCCGGCCAGCAGCGGTTGTAGTTGGCTGCGCATGGCGGCATGGTCGCCAGACAGCAGCATCCACAGGTCTTGCACCGCCGGGCCCATCACCGCATCGTCCAGGTCGACGATGTGCGGGCCGGCGCCACCGGCATCGGGCCGCCGCCACAGGATGTTGCCGGGGTGGCAGTCGCCATGCAGCCGAAGCTGGCCGGCCGGGCAGGCGGCAAACGCCGCATCGATGGCGCCCAGCGCATGTGCACTTGACTCGGCCCAGGCGCTGCCTTGGGCCGGTGGCAGCAGGTCCATGTCCAACAGTCGCTGCCGGGCCGCATGGCCGAAGGTGACAGGGTTCAGGCTGCGCCGGTGCACAAAGGGCTGCTGCGCGCCCACCGCGTGCAATCGGCCCAGCAACCGGCCCAGCCAGCGCAGGGTGTCGGGCTGTTCGAGGTCAGGGCCCTGGCCCGCACAGCGTGGGTAGACCGCGAGTCGAAAGACCTGCTCGCCCGCCGGCACATCCAGCAGGCTGCGGCCATCGGGCTGCAGCGGCAGCGGGGCCACCACCGGCAGGTCGGCCGCCGCCAGCTGACGCGCAAAGTCATGCTCTTCCTGAATCTGCTCGTCGCGCCAGCGCCCGGGCCGGTAGAACTTGGCGACCACCGCGCCACCATCCTCGAGCATGACCTGGAAGACCCGGTTCTCGTAGGAGTTGAGCTGCAGCAAGCGGCCATCACCGTACAGGCCGGCCAGCGCCAACGCATCCAGTACCGCCTGGGGCGTGAGCTGGTCAAAGGGATGTTCGGTTGGCACACCAGGCTGGCCGGGCGGCGTCATCAATGGCGCAGGGCCGACGAGGGCGGTCCGTCGGCCGGGTGTGGCGTGGTGTCGTCGTCATGGCCCATGGCGGGTCTGATTCTGCTTCGGGACAAGGCCTCGGCAGCGTCCAACGCCGCCGGCAATTCGGCAAGGCCAGGGGCTTCAAAAACACGATCGGCGGGAGAGAAGAACGAATCGGAGAAGGCCATCGAGTCTTGCCACAGGGCGGTGCGCTCGCGTCGGCGTGAGTTTGAAGCCGCTGGCGTGGCACCGCCAGCGCGCGACATGTCTGCGGCCGAGGCTGCCTGCGGCCCCCGGCTGGCGTTGACGCTGTGCGGCACCAGCAACTGCAGTTCCGGAATCGACGGAATGTGGTCTGGCGCACAGCGCAGATAGCGCACCCGGCAAGCGCCCAGCACCGATTGCTTGATGCGTGTGGCGCGGCTGGGTAAACCGCCGCTGTCGTAGTTCAGGTCAATCGCGGCCAGCACCCGACCATTGGCACTGCACACCGCAAAAGTGACATGGGTCGCGCCCAGCAGGTCGTACCAGAAGCGCACTTCGTCTATGCCGCTGGGCTGGCAGAAACGCACCAGGGGCAACTTGGCCAGCAGGATGTGATGCGGCAGTGCTTCACGCAGTTGGCGATAAATGCGCCGCTCGTCGGCGGTGAACACCGGTCGCGGCAGCAGGTCCCACTCCACCGGCAGGGGCAGCGGCTCGGCCGCCTGTCGGCGCTGCGCGGCCAGGCGCCACAAAAGCCACGCTGCCAGGACAACGATGGTGACGACGGCGAGTGAGATCCACGGAAGTTGCTGCTGCATGACGCCTGTTCAGGGGCATGGACATCCGCAGCCCAAGGGCGGCACAACGGAGGAGAAATGAAAAAAATCAAATGCACACGGATGTTACCGTGGCGACCTTCACCGCCAGCCCCACGAAGCGATGGACAGCCATGCGCCACCCCGAACTTGGAGGGTCAAAGTGTGAACCACTTCGCGCATTGGCCGGATTTGCTCAGCCGCTGGCTGTGGGCCTGCCTTTGCCGATGCGGGCCTTGACTTCGCCAATGGCCTCCAGCAAACCGTCCAATCGGCGCGCATTGTGCTTCATGTGGTAATCAATGCTGGCAGCGTTGTCGCCCACCCATTGCTCGGTCTGCGAGGCCAGGGTGTCGGGCGGCAGGCGGAGATAGGCGTCAGACTCGCTGCCGTCGCGCACCACTGTGGCGCCCGCCTGGCGGGCGATGTGCAGCATGGGCGCGTTTTCGCTCAGCGCATGGATGGTCAGGGTGCCCACGCCCTTGTTGCGGGCATGCAACAAGGCGTGGCCGAACAGTCTGGCGCCATGGCCTTGACCCCGGGCTTGGCTCAATACCGACCCGCCGAACTCTGCACTGAGCTCCTGACCGCTGGTGGCGTCCAGGTACGCCAGGTGCGCCAGGCCGATGAGGCGCAAGTTTCGGTTTGCGATGCCAAAGACCTCGTCGCGCTCGAAGTTCAGCCCGACCACGTAGCGGCCGATCTGCTCGTCGGTGGCCAGGTAGCCGAACCGCAAGTAGCGGTCGGCAGGCTCCAGCCCGAGCAAATGGGCCAGGATCTGGTCGCGGTGCTGGGGTGCCAGGCGGTGGATAGGCACCCAGCCGGGGTTCTTGGCGCCAGACTCGGGGCCGACGTTGGCGGATGCTGAGGCAGGGTTGTGTTCTTGGGTCATAACCAGTGTTTACCCTTATTTTGTAGGGGTGTCGACCCAGGCGGCTGGCGACTTCAGCCAGAAGGCTGGCTGGAACGCGCGAACCCGGCTACAATCGTCGGTTCACCTCAATGTTGGCGGGGTGGCTCCGCGCTGCGGCTTGAGAGGCTGCCCTCATAAGCAGTTCCGAAAGCCAGGGTCGGTGCCGGAAAGCCAACGTCGGACCGCCGCCCGCAGGGGGTGACGGCCAAACCCGAAAGACCCTCATGAAGACCTTCAGCGCCAAGCCGGCCGAGGTGACGCACGAGTGGTTTGTGCTTGATGCCACCGATAAGGTGCTCGGACGTGTTGCCAGCGAAGTGGCACTCCGTTTGCGCGGCAAGCACAAAGCCATTTACACGCCTCACGTCGATACCGGTGACTTCATCGTCATCGTCAACGCCGACAAGATCCGCGTCACCGGCACCAAGAACGAAGACAAGGTGTACTACCGTCACTCGGGCTACCCGGGCGGTATCCATGCCACCACGTTCAAGGAAATGCAGGCCAAGCACCCGGGTCGCGCCATCGAGAAAGCCGTCAAGGGCATGTTGCCCAAGGGCCCGCTCGGCTACGCGATGATCAAGAAGCTGAAGGTGTACGCCGGTGCCAGCCACCCGCACACTGCCCAGCAGCCAAAAGTGCTTGAAATTGCAGCGCTGGAAACCTAAGGAGCGGTGATGATCGGAAATTGGAACTACGGCACTGGCCGCCGCAAATCGTCGGTGGCCCGCGTTTTCATCAAGCGCGGCGAAGGCCTGATTGTCGTCAACGGCAAGACCGTGACCGACTATTTCGGCCGTCAGACCTCGATCATGATCGTCAAGCAGCCTTTGATGCTGACGAACAACGAGATGACATTCGACATCAAGGTCAACGTGCGTGGCGGTGGCGAATCGGGCCAAGCCGGCGCGGTGCGCCATGGCATCACCCGTGCGCTTATCGACTATGACGAGACGCTGCGCCCTGACCTGCGCCACGCGGGCTACGTCACACGTGACGCGCGCGAAGTTGAGCGCAAGAAGGTCGGCCTGCACGGTGCGCGCCGCCGCAAGCAGTTCAGCAAGCGCTGATCTCGCAGCTTGCCAGTGCACAAGAAGGGCTGCCCTGGGCAGCCTTTTTTTGTCTTGTGAACCGCAAGCGCAGCCCGCGCAATTTAACGCTGGCAGACAGCAAAGCCCGGAACGCCGGCAAGGTCTCACGCACCAGCCCATGTCAGCGTGGACAATGGCCTTGTCAGCTTCAGGTCTGACCCCATGTGTTGGTGTAGCCGTATTCCCCGTTGATTCGTTCGTTGCCACGCCCGGCCTGGTGCCCAGGGTGGCCTCAAAGAAGCAGGAGCCTCCATGAACGCCGTCGTTGAAGCCATCTCCCCCGAAACCGATGCGCCGCCGCCGCCGCTGGTCTTCACCGACAGCGCCGCAGCCAAAGTGGCCGATCTGGTGGCCGAAGAAGGCAACCCCGAGTTGAAACTGCGCGTTTTTGTCCAGGGTGGTGGTTGCTCGGGCTTTCAGTACGGATTCACCTTTGACGAGGTGGTCAATGAAGACGACACCGCAATGAACAAGAACGGTGTGACGCTGCTGATCGATGCAATGAGCTTGCAGTACCTCGCCGGCGCCGAGATCGACTACAAGGAAGATCTGCAGGGTGCACAGTTCGTGATCAAGAATCCGAATGCCACCACCACCTGCGGCTGTGGATCGAGCTTCTCGGCCTGATTGACGCCAGCCCAGACACCAGGCCGCCCGCGAGGCGGCCTCTTTTTTTCCCGCGCTCAGGCCGGGTGCAAGGCGCCCAGCACACGCGGGCCGGCCGCGCCGGTCACCGCGGGCAGGTTGCCAGGCTGGCGCTGCACAAAGGCCCGGGCCAGCCAGGCGAAGGCCGCCGCCTCGACCTGCATGGGTGGCAAGCCCGCCGCGGCAGTGGACAGCAGCGTCACACCCGGCAGCGACGCGGCCAGGCGGCGCATCAATTGACCGTTCAAGGCGCCACCACCACAGACCAGCAGTCGGCTGCAGGCAGGCAGATGGCCTTGCAGTGCCTGGCAGACGGCCAGCACCGTGAACTCGGCCAGTGTGGCCTGGACGTCCTGCGGCCTGGCGGATGCGGATGTGGCGGCCAACTGCACTGTCAGCCAGTCGGCATTGAACAGGTCGCGTCCGGTGCTCTTGGGCGGTGCGCGGTGCAGAAAGGGCTCCTGCGCCAGGTGCTGCAGCAAGGTGGGCAGCACCTGGCCGGTGGCGGCCCAGGCGCCGTCGGCGTCGTAGGGCAGGCCCAGGTGCCGCTCGCACCACAGGTCCAGCAGCGCATTGCCAGGCCCACAGTCAAAGCCGCGCACGCCACCGGCACCATCGAGCAGGCTCAGGTTGCCGATGCCACCCAGGTTCAGAACCGCCTGCACCAGGCCGGGCTGACCAAACACGCCGGCATGAAAGGCTGGCACCAGCGGTGCGCCCTGGCCGCCGGCGGCGACGTCCCTGCTGCGCAGGTCACAGACCACGTCGATGCCGGAACGCTCAGCCAGCAAGGCGCCGTTGAGCAGTTGCACGGTGAAGCCGATGCCGTCCAGTTCGCCGGGCCGGTGACGCACGGTCTGGCCATGGGCGCCCATGGCGCGCACGGCGCTGGCCGGGGTGCGGCAATCGGCCAAAAGCCGCGCGCTGGCCTGGGCGTAGCACAGGGCCAACTGGTTGGCGCACAGATAGGCGCGCTGCAGTTCGTCCTGGCCGCTGCGGTTCAACGCCAGCAGTTCGGCCCGAAGCTTGGCCGAAAATGCCAGATGGACATGCCCCAGCAGAGAAGGCGCGGGATCTGAGAACCCAGCCAGCACGGCATCCACACCATCGGTCGAGGTGCCCGACATCAGGCCGATGTACAACTCAGGCTGGGCCATGGTCTGCCTGTGAGCCAATGTCGGACAGGCTCACGGGCCCGTCCGGCGGCGCCGACCTATTCGGCCTCGCCCCGGAAGCCCACCATCGACTCGGCGGTCTGCAACTGGCTCAGCGCGATGGCGGCCCGTTGTTGGAACCGAGGCCGGTTGGCGACATCGACGCTGAGCGTGTCGCCGCCCCTGGCCACTGTGAGGGGGTCCATGAACTGGCCGTTGACGCGGAATTCAAAGTGCAGGTGCGGGCCGGTGGCCCAGCCGGTGGCACCAACGGCACCGATCAGCTGGCCTTGTTCGACCCGCTGGCCGGTACGCACGTCAATGCGACTGAGGTGGGCATAAACCGTGGATTTGCCCTTGCCGTGGTCGATCTGAACCACGTTGCCGTAGCCACTCTGGCGGCCGGCGTATTCGATCACGCCATCGCCGACCACCCGCACCGCAGTGCCGCTGGGCGCGCCGTAGTCCACGCCATTGTGGGCGCGCCAGGAGTTCATGATCGGATGCATGCGCATCGCAAAACCTGAAGTGATGCGCGAGAAAGCCAGCGGGCTGGCCAGAAAGGCACGGTGGCGGCTGCGCGCGTCGAAAGAGAAGTAGGCGCCCTTGCCAGTCTTGGCGTCTTCGAACCACAGGGCCTGGAGGCTCTTGCCGTTGTTGATGAACTCGGCAGCCAGCACGCGGCCCGTGCCTTCGTTCCAGGTGATGTTCTGGCCGTCGGCGCTGAGCGCCTCGAACACCACGCTGAAGCGGTCGCCCTTGCGCAGTTCGCGGTGGAAGTCGACGTCGGCCGAGAAGATCTCGATCATCTGGCTGGCAATGACCTCGGGCAGCTGCGCGGTGTCGGCCGCCGCCCACAGTGAGCTGCGGATGACGCCATTGCCCAACCGGGTGGTCGGCACCAGGGCGGCGGTTTCGAGCTTGCTGAAGAAACGACCGTCGAACCGGCTCAGCGTCAGGCGGCTGAAGTGGCTGGCGCGCTGCGCCGGTTCGAGGGCGGCGAAACGCACCACCAACTCCAGCAGACTGCCGTCGCGCGCCGTGCGGGCCTGGACCATCTTGCCGGCTGTGCCTTCGACCAAGTGGCGCGCGGCCGGGTCTCGGCGGATGAATTCGGTCGCGACCGGGTCGACCACACCCAGGCGGCGCAGCAAGCTGTTGACGGTGTCGCTGCTGCGGGTGAGGTCATGCCGGGTCAGTTCCAGCTCATGAAGCGCCAGCGCCTCGACCTGGGCGGACAGCCCTTCAACCTGGACCTCTTCCTGCACCAGACGGCGCGGCAAATCGGCCGCGTCGGGGGCCAGAGGTGCAATGCCGAAGGCGGTGACAGCGAAGCCACTGAGCAGTGTGACCACGCCAGCGGTCAGGCGCCGGGGGTGGCGGCGCAGGGCCTCGTTGCAGGCTGACAGCAGCCGCCGTGCGGTCTGGATCAGGGTGGGGGCAACAGCGGGGCGTGGTGCCGGTGTGGAGGGCGCGTCAGCTTGCACGGGTGGGGGGCCTGGGTCCGGACGCCCGACGCGGGTAGCGCGAGACGTTTTCTGCGGGGCGGCAGGCCTGGATCAGGCCTGGGCGACAGCGGCCACGGTCGGAGCCGTCGCCTAGAATCAGTGGCGCTACCGGCCGGGCGAGTGTGAAAAATCACGCCATCCCGGGGTAAAGCGACGCCAAGTATAGCAACCACCCGCTGGACTTCCATCGGGGAAACATCAGGGTCCGCCCTGGTTCGAGCCCATGTCCCTCAGTCCACAAGCCCAGCAGGCCAGCCACCCCGTGACCGAGCGGGTCGAGCAGGCCATGGCCATCACTCTGCGCGGCTGTGCTGAACTGCTGCCGCAGGACGACTGGCTGAAGAAGCTGGCGCGTTCGGCGGCCAGCGGCCAGGCCCTGCGCATCAAGCTGGGCCTGGACCCCACGGCGCCAGACATTCACATCGGCCACACCGTGGTGCTGGACAAGCTGCGCCAGTTGCAGGACATCGGCCACCAGGTGATCTTCCTGATCGGCGACTTCACCTCGACCATCGGTGATCCTTCGGGCCGCAACAGCACCCGCCCGCCGCTGACGCGGGAGCAGATCGAAGCCAACGCCCAGACCTACTACGCCCAAGCCAGCCTGGTGCTGGACCCCGAGCGTACCGAGATCCGCTACAACAGCGAATGGAGCGACGCGCTGGGCGCACGCGGCATGATCGAACTGGCCGCGCGCTACACCGTGGCGCGGATGATGGAGCGCGACGATTTCAAGACCCGCTTCGAGGCCAACACGCCGATTTCGGTCCATGAGTTCTTGTACCCGCTGATGCAGGGCTACGACTCGGTGGCACTCAAGAGCGATCTCGAACTCGGCGGTACCGACCAGAAGTTCAACCTGCTGATGGGCCGCCACCTGCAGCAGGAGTACGGTCAGGAACCGCAGTGTGTGCTCACCATGCCTTTGCTGGAAGGCTTGGATGGTGTGCACAAGATGTCCAAGAGCAAGAACAACTACATCGGCATCACCGAGGATGCCAACACCATGTTCGCCAAGACCCTGTCGATCAGCGACAGCCTGATGTGGCGCTGGTTTGTGCTGCTCAGCCGCCTGCCCGAGGCGCAGATCGCCACGCTCAAGACCGAGGTGGTGGCCGGCCGCAACCCCAAGGACGCGAAGCTGATGCTGGCGCGTGAACTGGTCACCCGGTTGCACAGCGCGGCGGCAGCCGACGCGGCCGAGGCTGACTTTGCCCACCGCGCCCGCGGCGGCATTCCCGACCAGTTGCCCGAAGTGGCGCTGGGCGGGGCGCCCTTGGGCATTGGGGCGCTGCTCAAGCAGGCCGGGCTGGCACCGTCGACCAGCGAGGCCATGCGCCTGCTGGAACAGGGCGGCGTGCGCGTCGATGGCGCGGTGGTCAGTGACAAGGGCCTGAAGATCGGCCCTGGCACAGTGGTGGTGCAGGTGGGCAAGCGCAAGTTCGCGCGGGTAACGCTGTCGGCCTGAGCGGCGGTTTCAAGAGCACGCGCATGCAGGTTGCCTCATATCTGAAGTTGTCGGTTGCCGTCGCGGTGGCAACCATCGCTCTCAAGACCGGTGCCTGGTGGCTGACCGACTCGGTGGGCATGCTGTCGGACGCGCTGGAGTCGCTGGTCAACCTGGCCGGCGCCACATTCGCGCTGATGATGGTGACCGTGGCGGCCCAGCCGCCCGATGAAGAGCACCCCTACGGCCACCACAAGGCCGAGTACTTCTCGGGCGGCTTCGAGGGCGTGCTGATCCTGGTCGCCGCGCTGGCCATCATCTGGGCTGCAGTGCAGCGGCTGATCACGCCGCAGCCACTGGGGGCGCTGGGCTGGGGCATCACGCTGTCGGTGATCAGCTCGGCCATGAACGGCGCGCTGGCCTGGGCCATGCTGCGCAAGGCGCGCGAGAAGCGATCGATGGCGCTGGAGGCCGACGCGCGACACCTCTACACCGACGTCTGGACTTCGGCCGGCGTGGTGCTGGGCCTGTTCGCCGTCACCGCCACTGGCTGGTTGTGGCTGGACCCGCTGATTGCCATGGCCGTGGCCGGCAACATCGCCCGCGAAGGCGTGATGCTGGTCTGGCGGGCGGTTGACGGCCTGATGGATCATGCGCTGGAGGCCGATGTTCAGGCCGATATTCAGCTCACCCTGCAGGGCTTTGCGCACCAGGCGATCCGCTTTGACCATGTCTCGACCCGCCGCGCCGGCCAGCGCCGCTTTGTCGACATGCACATGCACATGCCGGCGAGCTGGTCGCTGGGCCGGGCGGCGGCGCTGCGGCTGTCGGTGGAGCAGGCGCTGATGAGCGCCGTACCCGGCCTGCGCGCCAGCATTCAGCTTCTGCCCAACGATGTGGAAGCGCACATCGACGATCCGAAAGACCCGCAGGACCCGTTGTGAGCGCGCGGTGATCGGCCTGGTTCAGCGGGTCAGCCAGGCCCAGGTCACGGTGGCCGGGCAGGTGGTGGGCCAAATCGGCGCCGGCCTGCTGCTGCTGGTCTGTGCCGAGCCGGCCGATACCGAGCTTCAGGCGGAAAAGTTGATCGACAAGCTGCTGAAGCTGCGCATCTTCGCCGACGCTGCCGGCAAGATGAACCGCAGCCTGGTCGACATCGCCGGTGGCCTGTTGGTGGTCAGCCAATTCACGCTGGCAGCTGACGTCTCAAGCGGCAACCGGCCGGGCTTTTCAGGCGCGGCAGGGCCGGAGCAGGGCCAGCGTTTGTACGAGCAGCTGTTGCGGCTGGCGCGGGCCCGCCACCCCGATGTGGCGGCCGGCATCTTTGGTGCCCACATGCAGGTGGCGCTGGTCAACGACGGGCCGGTGACGATCCCGGTGCGGGTGTTGTGAGCTCTGCGCCATGAAAAGAGCGACGCAGCCTTTGCAGGGGCGCCGCCTGATGGGCGGGCGGGTCCGCGAGGATCAGTCGGCGTACTGGCCGGCGGCCTTGATGGCCGGGCCCCACTTGGCGATCTCGGCCTCGACGAACTTGCGGTGCTCGGCCGGGGCCAGGCGCGCGTCGGTGATCACCACCGCGCCCAGGGCTTCCTGGCGCTTGATGAATTCAGGGTCCTTCAGGGCCGCGCGCAGGGCGGTGTTGAGCTTGTCGACCACCGCCTTGGGCGTGCCTTTGGGCAGGTACAGACCATGCCAGATCGAGACGTTGAAACCCTTCAGCCCCGACTCGTCCAGCGTTGGCAGCTTGGCCAGCGCCGGTATGGTCAATCGCTTGGCGGTGGTCACGGCGAAGGCCTTGACCTTGTGGCTCTCGATCTGCTGGGTGGTGTTGGTGGTCTGGTCGCACATCAGGTCAACCTGCCCGCCCAGCAGGTCGGTCATGGCCGGGGCCGTGCCCTTGTACGGCACGGTGGTCATGTCGACCTTCAGGCTTTGCTGGAACAGCAGGCCGCACAAATGCGAGGCGGCGCCCAGGCCGGCGTTGGCCAGGTTGATCTTGCCCTTGTTGGCGTCGATCCATTTCATCAACTCGGCAAAGTTGTTGGCCGGCAGGGTGCTGCGGCCGACCAAGGTCATCGGTACCTCGTTGACCATGCCGGCGAACTCGAAGTCGGTCATCACCTCGTAGGGCAGCTTGCGGTACAGGGCCGGCGCGGTGGCCATGCCGATGTGGTGCAGCAGCACGGTGTAGCCGTCCGGATTGGCCTTGGCCACCTTGGCCGCGCCCAGCGTACCGCCGGCGCCGCCCACGTTCTCGATAATCACGGTCTGGTTGTTCAGACCCTTGCGCAACACCTCGCCCAGATCGCGTGCAACTTTGTCGGTCGGACCACCGGCGGCAAATGGCACGACCAGAGTGATGGGCTTCTCGGGGTAGTCGGCCCAGGCCGAAGCAGCAGCAAGACTGAGCAGGGCGGGCAAAAGAAGGTGCTTCATCGGTTTCTCCGGCAGGCAAGTGTTGACATGAGGCAGCGATGCTACCGGGCCGTGATGTGGGCAATTCGTCGGTAACTACCTACTTTGATGCAGCAACACCGGGCTGGGCTCAGCGCAGGCTGCGCGCGTCCTCGATCACCTTGCCGTCGTTGGGCAGGCTGCCGGGCGCCACCAGCACCACCTCGGCGCGAAGCTTGGTCACCTCGCGCAGGCTGTTGGCCAGAGCGGCTACCAGTTCGGGGCCCTGCTGCTCGACGGCGGCCTCGACCTGCAGGCTCAAGTGGTCCTGCGCCATCTCGCCTTGCACCACCAGGCGTGCCTTGGTCAGACCCGCATGGCGGCACAGCACCTGAGCCACCTGGGCCGGATGCACAAACATGCCGCGCACCTTGGTGGTCTGGTCGGCCCGGCCCAGCCAGCCCTTGATGCGCGTGTTGCTGCGCCCGCTGGGGCAGGGACCGGCCAGCACGGCCGACAGGTCGCCGGTGCCGAAGCGCACCAGCGGATAGTCGGGCTTGAGCACCGTGACCACCACCTCGCCGACCTCACCGTCGGGCACCGGCTCGCCGGTGCCGGGGCGCACGATTTCCAGCACGATGGCTTCGTCCAGCACCAGGCCTTCGCGCGCCGTCGTTTCATAGGCGATCAAGCCGGCGTCGGCCGTGCCATAGCTCTGGAAGGCCTGGATGCCGCGCTCGGCCAGCCAGTCGCGCAGGCTGGGCGGAAAGGCCTCGCCGCCGACCGATGCCTTGCGCAGCGAGCTGATGTCGATGCCGGTTTCGGCCGCCTTGTCGAGCAGCACCTTCAGGAAGCCAGGCGTGCCGATGTAGCCATGGGGCCGCAGGTCGGCCATGGCCAGCAGCTGCAGTTCGGTGTTGCCCACGCCACCGGCAAAGGTGGTGCAGCCCACCGCGTGGGCGCCCGATTCCATCATCGCGCCCGCAGGCGTGAGGTGGTAGCTGAAGCTGCAGTGCGCCAGATCACCGGGCCGGAAGCCGGCGGCAAAGATCGCACGGGCCATGCGCCAATAGTCGGCCGCCTCGCCTTCAGGCTCGTAGATCGGGCCGGGTGACTGGAACACCCGGCGCGCGCCGCGCGGTGGGCTCAACCCATGCCAGCCGATGGCCGAGTAGCCACCGAAAGGGTCACCACGCCGCGACGGGTCGGCCCGCATCGCCTGTTGCTGTTCCAGCAGTTCTTGCTTGCGCAGTACCGGCAGGCGGGCCAGCGCGCTGCGGCTGTTGATGGCGGCGGCATCGATGCCGGCCAGCGCGCGGGCGAAGCCCCGGGTCTGTGACTGGGCATGTGCGATGTGGGCCGGCAGTGCCGCCATCAAGGCAGCCTCGCGGGCCGCTGGATCGCGCTGTTCCAGCGCGTCGTACAACTCAGTCATCTCGATCGCTCCAGAGGGCCAGCTGTTTCTTCAGCTCGGCCAGGAAGTGGCGCACCTGGGCCGCGTCGGCCAGTGTGCTGCGAAGCCATTCGGGGCTGGTGCGGGACGGTCGACTGACCCGCGCCGCCAGCAGTACCGCAGCGTCGACCGCTACCTGCGCTATGGCTGTGCCACGGCGCTCGAAGACGCCGGCGCGTTCGCTCAGGCCCAGCGCGCGCAGGTCGCGCTGCAGGGCTTGCAGCGCGCGGTCGGGCTGAAAAGGGGGCGGGGCAAAGCCCTGATCGTCGTTCATGCCTTGGGCGGTCTGCAGCGGTGGCGGCCAGGCATCAGGCCAGCCAGCGCTTGCGGCGCTTGTAGCTCTTGACGTCCTTGAAGCTCTTGCGGTCGCCACCACCCATGCCCAGGTAGAACTCCTTCACGTCTTCGTTCTCGCGCAACTCGCTGGCCACGCCGTCCATCACGATGCGGCCGTTCTCCAGGATGTAGCCATAGTCTGAATAGCGCAGCGCGATGTTGGTGTTCTGTTCGGCCAGCAGAAAGGTCACGCCCTCCTTGGTGTTGAGGTCCTTGACGATCTCGAACACTTCTTCGACCAACTGTGGCGCCAGACCCATCGACGGCTCGTCCAGCAGCACCATCTTCGGGCTGGCCATCAGTGCGCGGCCGATGGCGCACATCTGCTGTTCACCACCCGAGGTGTAGGCGGCCTGGCTGCTGCGGCGCTCGCGCAACCGGGGAAAGTAGGTGTAGACCTTGTCCAGCGTGCGCGCGATGGCGGCCTTGCCGTCCTTGCGGGTGTAGGCGCCGGTGAGCAGGTTCTCTTCGATCGTCAGGTGCGCAAAGCAATGCCGGCCCTCCATGACCTGGATCACGCCCCGGTCGACCATCTGCGACGAGCTGAGCTTTTCGATGCGCTCGCCGCGCAGCTCGATCGAGCCTTTGGTGACGTCGCCACGTTCACCGGCCAGCAGGTTGCTCACTGCGCGCAGCGTGGTCGTCTTGCCCGCGCCGTTGCCGCCCAGCAGCGCCACCACCTTGCCCTCGGGCACCTGCAGCGACACGCCCTTGAGGACCAGGATCACATGGTTGTAGATGACCTCGATGCCGTTGACATTGAGCAGGATGTTGGCAGTTGACATGGTGTGGTCCTTCGCTTCATGCCAGCACCGCGCGCGGCGCTGGCATGAAGGCCCCCGAAGGGGCCGGATGGCCGCAGTTGCGGCGCTTGGCTCAAGACTGGCAGTCGGCCGGCGTGCGCGGCGTCAGCTTCTTCTCGGTGGCGTACTTTGCGGCGGCAGACTTGACCATCGGCTTGATGATCTGGTCGTCGGCTTGCAGCCAGTCGCTGGTGAAGTTCCACTTCGCGCCGTCCCAGGTGTGCACACGGGCCCAGGCCGCACCCATGTGGTCGGCGCAGGAGGTGGAGATCGGCCGCATCACCCCGGCAAAGCCCATTGCGTCCAGCTTGGGCTGGGTCAGGCTCAGGTTCTCGTAGCCCCAGCGAGCCTGCTCGCCGGTCATGACCTTGCCCTTGCCGAAGTTCTCTTGCGCGCGGCGGACACCTTCAACCGCCAGCATCGCGGCCGACACGCCACGCATGTACAGCACCTGGCCGACCTCGTCCTTCGGGCCGGTGCCTTCATTCTTGCCATGGACCATGGCCAGGATGTCCTTGGTGATCTTGGCATTCGGCTCGGCGCCATGCTGCAGGGTCAGCGCGTTGTAGCCCTTGGCGCCAGCGCCCACGTCCTTGACGTCAGGCTCGGCACCCGACCACCACACGCCGTACATCTTCTCGCGCGGGTAACCGGTGGCAACCGCCTCCTTGATGGCGGTGGAGTTCATCACGCCCCAGCCCCACAAGAAGACATAGTCGGGCCGGCTCTGGCGAATCTGCAACCAGGTCGACTTCTGCTCCACGCCGGGGTGGGTCACGGGCAGCAGCTGCAGCTCAAAGCCGTGCATCTTGGCGCGCTCTTCGAGCAGCGGGATCGGCTCTTTGCCGTAGGGGCTGTCGTGGTAGACCAGGGCGATCTTCTTGCCCTTCAACTTGGCCAGACCACCCTCCTTGGCGCCCACATGCTGCACCAGAACGTCGGCGGCCACCCAGTAGGTGCCCACCAGCGGGAAGTTCCACTTGAAGACCATGCCGTCGGCCGACTCGCTGCGGCCATAGCCCGAGGTGATGAGCGGGATCTTGTCGTTCGGTGCCTTCTCGGTCAGCGCGAAGGTGATGCCGGTGGACAGCGGCTGGAACACGGTGGCGCCGCCGTTCTTGCCCTTCAGGCGCTCATAGCACTCCACGCCCTTGTCGGTGGCGTAGCCGGTCTCGCACTCTTCGAAGCTGGCCTTGACGCCGTTGATGCCGCCCTTGGCATTCACGAGCTTGAGGTAGTCGACATAGCCATTGGCAAACGGCACGCCATTGGGTGCGTAGGCGCCGGTGCGGTACACCAGCACCGGAAAGAACTGCTCTTTGCTTTGCGCCAGCGCTTGGCTGGCCACGCCGGCCAGGCCCGCGGCCAGCAGCGCCGCGGTCATTGCCATGGATTTCAGTGTCATGGTTTGTCTCCTACTGAGGTGGGTGAAAGCGCGTGTCCGTGCGCGGGGAAGGTGAGCAGTGACGCTCAATGCGGGAAGGGCCACAGCCGAAGCTTTTCTTTGGCGATGGACCACAGCCGGGCCAGGCCATGCGGCTCGACGATGAGGAAGAACACGATCAGCCCGCCGAAGACCATGAAGGTCATGTGCGAGGCCAGTGCGGTGTCGATGGGGATACCGAACCAGTAGGGCAGGTTGTCCAGCACGATGGGCAGCACGACGATGAAGGCGGCGCCGAAAATGCTGCCCATGATCGAGCCCAGCCCGCCGATGATGACCATGAACAGCAGCTGGAACGAGCGGTCGATGGAGAATGCTGCCGGCTCCCAGCTGCCCAGGTGCACAAAGCCCCACAGCGCACCGGCCACGCCGACGATGAAGGAGCTGACCGCAAAGGCGGTGAGCTTGGCGTAGACCGGGCGAATGCCGATCACCGCAGCGGCCACGTCCATGTCGCGGATGGCCATCCATTCACGGCCGATGTGGCTGCGCACCAGGTTCTTGGCCAGCAGCGCAAACACGACCAGAAAGCCCAGGCACAGCAGGTATTTGCGGGCTGGCGTGTTGATCATCCAGCCGAACATGTTCAGCCCGGCCACCGACACCGAGCCCGAGGCCGAGTCGTTGGTGAACCAGGAGATGCGCAGAAAAGCCCAGTCGGTGAAGAACTGCGCTGCCAGCGTGGCCACCGCCAGGTACAGGCCCTTGATGCGCAGCGACGGAATGCCGAACAGCACGCCCACGCCGGTGGCGCAGACCCCGCCCAGCAGCAGCGAGAACAGCAGCGGCATGCCCTCGATGCGCACCGCGAAGTTGTAGGCCGCATAGGCACCCACCGCCATGAAGGCGCCGGTGCCCAGCGAGATCTGGCCGCAGTAGCCGACCAGGATGTTCAGCCCCAGCGCGGCCAGCGACAGGATCAGGAACGGGATCAGGATGGCCCGGAACAGGTACTCGCTGGCCATGAAGGGCACGACGGCAAAGGCAAAGGCCAGCAGCAGGCCGATGACGATGCGGTCTTGCAGGATCGGAAAGATCTGCTGGTCAGCGCCATAGCTGGTCTTGAACTGGCCGTTTTCACGATAGAGCATGCGGAAGCACCCTTCAACCTACTGCGCGACCCGATATCGGGCCTGTGATGCTCGCCGTACGGGTGTACGGCTGCGCTTCTCGACCCGATCTCGGGCCGCTCGCTACGGTTGCAGGACGCTTCCGAAGCTTCGACTCATGTCTGGTCATACGCGGTCAATGATCTTTTCGCCGAACAGGCCTTGCGGCCGCACCAGCAGAAACAGCAGCGCCAGCACATAGGCAAACCAGATCTCGATGCCACCGCCGAAATACGGCCCGATGAAGACCTCGGACAACTTCTCGCCCACGCCCACGATCAGCCCGCCAATGATGGCGCCGGGCACTGAGGTCAGACCGCCCAGGATCACCACCGGCAGGGCCTTCAAGGCCACCAGCGAGAGCGAGAACTGCACGCCCAGCTTGCTGCCCCAGATGATGCCGGCCACCAGCGCGACGAAGCCGGCCACGCTCCAGACGATGACCCAGATGCGCTTGAGCGGGATGCCGATGGACTGCGCGGCCTGGTGGTCGTCGGCCACCGCACGCAGTGCGCGGCCGGTGCCGGTGTACTGGAAGAACGCCGACAACGCGGCCACCAGCGCGGCGGCCACCAGTGCGGCAATCAGGTCTTCCTTGCTCACCAGCAGGCCGCCAGGAAAGACCGTGTCGAACAGGAACATCGGGTCCTTGGGCATGCCCACGTCGATCTTGTAGATCGCCGAGCCGAACAAGGTCTGGCCAAAGCCGTCGAGAAAGTAAGTGATGCCCAGCGTGGCCATCAACAGGGTGATGCCCTCCTGGTTGACCAGCTTGCCCAGCACCAGGCGCTCGATCACCCAGGCCAGCGCAATCATCACCGCCATCGCGCCGATGAAGGCCAGCACATTGGCCAGCCACAGGCTCTCGAGCCCGGTGTACTTCGGAATCCATTCCGAGAAGCGCGCCATCGCCAGTGCGGCAAAAAGCACCATCGCGCCCTGGGCGAAATTGAACACGCCCGAGGCCTTGAAGATCAGCACGAAGCCCAGCGCCACCAGGGCGTAGAGCATGCCCGACATCAGGCCGCCGATCAGTGTTTCGAGAAAGAATCCCATGCTTGTCTCCCGCGTGCCGGCTTCTAGTGTGTGGTGCCGAGGTAGGCGCTGATCACGTCTTCGTTCTGACGCACTTCGGCCGGCGTGCCGTCGCCGATCTTCTTGCCGTAGTCCAGCACCACCACGCGGTCGCTGATGTCCATCACCACGCCCATGTCGTGCTCGATCAGCACGATGGTGGTGGCGAACTCGTCGTTCACGTCCAGGATGAAGCGGCTCATGTCCTGCTTCTCTTCCACGTTCATGCCGGCCATCGGTTCGTCCAGCAGCAGCATGGTGGGTTCCATCGCCAGCGCGCGGCCCAGGTCGACCCGTTTTTGCAGGCCGTAGGGCAGGCGCCCGACGGGGGTCTTGCGGTGCGCCTGGATCTCGAGAAAGTCGATGATGTGCTCGACGAATTCGCGGTGCTCGGCTTCTTCACGGGCGGCCGGGCCGATGTGCAGCGCCTGCAGGAACAGGTTGCTCTTCATCTTCAGGTTGCGCCCGGTCATGATGTTGTCGATCACATTCATGCCCTTGAACAGCGCCAGGTTCTGGAAGGTGCGCGCCACGCCCATCTCGGCGACCTGGCGGCTGCTCATGTGGCTGAAGGTCTGGCCGCGGAAGGTGATCGAGCCC
>JANOWE010000213.1:0-14141 GCA_031417735.1 Betaproteobacteria bacterium | reverse complement strand
GGCCAGCAGCGTGGTGCGCTGCGGGCCATAGCCATAGACATCGCCCCGCGCCACATGCATGGCCCGCATGCCATGCGACTGCACGATGCCCTTGGGCGTGCCGGTGGTGCCCGATGAATAGATGATGTTGAACGGCGACTCGGCCGTCAGCGCCACCGGCTGCGGCTTGGCGCCCACCGGCGCCAGCCAGTCGGCCAGTGGCCGGCCACGCGCGCCGGCGTCCAACGCGATGCAGGGCACCGATGTTTCACCCAGCAGCGCGGCCACGCTGGCGTCGGCCAACAGGCACAGCGGCTGGGCATCGGCCAGCATCGCCGCCAGGTTCGCGGCGCTGACCGACGGTGCCATCGGCGCCACCGCCGCGCCGGCGCGCAAGGCGCCCAGGAACAGCGCGGCCTGCATCAGCGTGGTCGTACCGCACAACGCCACCGCCTGGCCGGGGCACAGCCCGTCGCGCTGCAGCGACGCGGCCACGCGGTCCATCAGCGCATCCAGTTCGGCATAACTCAGACGCTGCTCGCCTTGCACCAACGCTGGCAAGTCGGCTTGAGTCAGCGCATGCTGGTGCACCAGCATGCTCAGCGTGGTCAGAGGCAGGGTCGTCATGCGGCTTCCTTGCGCCAGAACGGGGTCTGGTGGGGTGGGGGTCAGGGTCGGACAGCGCGGCCATTGTGTGCCGCCTGGCCGAGCCTGACGCAGCATCGGACTGGGGCATGATGGCGGCCAAACCACCCTGCCCTGCCCCATGAACTGGCCCACTGCCCTGCCTCTGGTCGCGATCCTGCGCGGCATCACGCCCGACGACGCGCAAGCCCATGGCCAGGCACTGTTCGACGCTGGCTTTGACTGCATCGAGGTGCCCTTGAATTCACCCGACTGGCCCCGCAGCGTGACCGGTCTGGTGCAGCGCTTTGGCGGCCAGGCCTTGATCGGCGGCGGCACGGTGCTGCGCGCCGACGACGTGGACCGGCTGGCCGATCTGGGCGCGAAGCTGGTGGTCACGCCCAACACCCGGCCGGCGCTGATCCGCCACGCCGTGGGCCGCGGGCTGATGGTGGCGGCGGGTTTTGCCAGCGCCAGCGAGGCCTTTGACGCACTGGACGCCGGTGCCCAGGCGCTCAAACTGTTTCCGGCCACCACCTATGGCCCCGGCCATGTCAAGGCCTTGCGCGCGGTGCTGCCGGCCGTGCCGCTGCTGGCCGTGGGCGGCATCACGCCGGCCAACCTGGGCGACTACCTGCGCGCGGGCTGTGACGGCGCCGGCCTCGGCGGCGACCTCTACCGCCCGGGGCAAGGCGTGGACCGCACGCGGGAGGCCGCGCTGGCCTTCAAGGCGGCCTTCACCGCCCATTCCCGCGCCGCAGCTTGACTCAGTTCTGACCGCCACTGGCCGATAAACCAGGCCTCACCACCCGACCGAGCCTGGCCATGGACGCGCTTTCATCTGCTGTGAGCCTCAACGCTTCGTCCGCCAATCTGGGCACGGCGCAGGGCACCGCTGCGGTGACGGTGCTGAAACGGGCGATGGACATCCAGTCCGCGTCGGCGCTGCAGCTGATCCAGGCCTTGCCGCAGCTGCCGCTGGCCAGTTCAGGCAGCCTGGGCACGAGGCTCAACGCGATGGCCTGACGGGCAGCGGGCAGCTGCCAGGTTCAGCGCCACCCTGGCGCGCGGCGAGATGGCATGTCCCTGGTCCGTGGTGGCCCAGCCGCGAGAACGCGGGCCACGACGAACCGTGCCGCCCGGCGCCGGCCCGTCCATTGGGCCCAGCCGAACAGCAAGAGACGATGAGGATGGATTCGACAAGGCCGTACAGGGCCGGCGCAGCATCCGGGGCGGCCTGAACAAGCCGGTGCCCCATTCGACTGCGTCGGCGTGGTCAATGGCCTGGTCAATGCCGCCGGGTCGCGCGGTCCGGGCTGCGTCATCAACAGCCAGGGCATCATGCAGTGGCCCGTGGTGCGCACTGGGGCCGGCATCCGCGACGACCCGATGATCCAGACCCGTGTCGCTGAAGTGCCCGGTGCCGATCTGCAGGCCCATCGGCAGGGCGCCGCCCTGTTGGCGCCCACGCCCTGGTGTACCGCATGCCGAGCATTGTTTGAGCCAATCGAAGCAACAAAGTAGATGCCCGATCAACAAGTTGAGCCCAAATCTACGGCTTCACCAAACTGTCGGCACCCGGCTCAACTCAAGATCGTCAGCCACAATTGCTGCGGCCGCGCCAAGCGCCCTGCCCCAGCCCAAGGACCGACCCCATGAGCGATTTGTATGACAACCCGATGGGTCTGATGGGCTTTGAGTTTGTCGAGTTCGCCGCCCCCAGCCGTGGCGTGCTCGAGCCGGTGTTCAAGGCCATGGGCTTCGAGCATGTGGCCACCCACCGCAGCAAGGACGTGCTGCTGTTCCGCCAGGGCGGCATCAACTTCATCATCAACCATGAGCCGCGCAGCGCAGCGGCCTACTTCGCGGCCGAGCACGGGCCGTCGGCCTGCGGCATGGCCTTCCGCGTCAAGGACTCGCACAAGGCCTATGCCCGCGCGCTGGAGCTGGGCGCGCAGCCGATCGAGATCCCGACCGGGCCGATGGAGCTGCGCTTGCCGGCGATCAAGGGCATCGGCGGTGCGCCGCTGTATCTGATCGACCGCTTCGACGAAGGTCGCGCCATCTACGACATCGATTTCGACTGGGTCGCCGGCGCCGAGCGCCACCCCGCTGGCCATGGCCTGAAGCTGATCGACCACCTGACCCACAACGTCTACCGTGGCCGCATGGCGCATTGGGCGGCGTTCTACGCGCGGCTGTTCAACTTCCGCGAGATCCGCTATTTCGACATCAAGGGCGAGCACACCGGCCTGACCAGCAAGGCCATGACCGCACCCGACGGCATGATCCGCATCCCGCTGAACGAAGAATCGGCAAGGGGCTCGGGCCAGATCGAGGAATACCTGATGCAGTACAACGGCGAGGGCATCCAGCACATCGCCCTGCTCACCGATGACCTGATCGCCAGCGTGGACAGCCTGCAGATGGCCGGCGTGCCGCTGATGACTGCGCCCAACGACATCTATTACGAGCAGCTCGAAACCCGCTTGCCCGGCCACGGCCAGCCGGTGGCCGAGCTGCAGGCGCGCGGCATTCTGCTCGACGGCAGCACCGACGCGGTGGCCGGCGGCGGCCCGCCTCGGCTGCTGCTGCAGATCTTCTCGCAGACCCAGTTGGGGCCGGTGTTCTTCGAATTCATCCAGCGCCGGGGTGACGACGGCTTTGGCGAGGGCAACTTCAAGGCCTTGTTCGAGTCGATAGAGCGCGATCAGGTGCGGCGTGGCGTGCTGGCGCCAAGCTGACCAGGCTGCGGCCTGCCTCGGGTCGGACCTGGGTTCACGCGCGCTTGACAGTGGTCTGCCGAGCTCCTTAGGCTCGGGCCCACTTTCCAAACTGCCCCGCTGCTGACGCCGGGCCCTGTCGAGATGAGCCAAGCCAAAGCCATTCTGGTCATCGGTGCCGGTGACGCCACCGGCGGCGCCATTGCGCGCCGCTTCGCCAGGGAGGGCTACATCGCCTGCGTCACCCGCCGCAGCGCCGACAAGCTCGAACCGCTGCTGCAGCAGATCCGCGCCGACGGTGGTCAGGCCCATGGCTTTGCCAGCGACGCACGCAAGGAAGAAGAGATGGTGGCGCTGGTGCAGCGCATCGAACAGGACATCGCGCCGATCGAGGTCGCGGTGTTCAACATCGGCGCCAATGTGCGCTTCCCGGTCGTCGAGACCAGCGCACGGGTTTATTTCAAGGTCTGGGAGATGGCCTGCTTCGGCGGCTTTCTGATGGGCCGCGAGGTGGCCAGGGCGATGCTGCCCCGGGGCCGGGGCACGATCATCTTCACCGGCGCCACTGCCAGCCTGCGTGGCCGAGAGGGCTTCTCTGCCTTTGCCGGCGCCAAGCATGGCCTGCGGGCGCTGGCGCAGAGCATGGCGCGCGAGCTGTGGCCGCAGGGCATCCATGTGGCGCACAGCGTGATCGACGGCGCCATCGATACCGAATTCATCCGCAGCAATTTCCCCGAGCGCTATGCGCTCAAAGACCAGCAAGGCATCCTGAACCCGGACCACATCGCCCAGGCCTACTGGCAGATCCACCAGCAGCCGCGCGATGCCTGGACCCACGAGACCGACCTTCGCCCCTGGACCGAAACCTGGTGAACCCCATGACCCAAGCCACACCGACCACGCTGCAGTTCCTGTTCGACTTCGGCAGCCCCAACGCCTACCTCTGCCACCGTGTGCTGCCCGAGATGGCGCAGCGCTGCGGCCTGCAGGTGGACTACCGGCCCATTTTGCTGGGCGGCCTGTTCAAGCTGGCCAACAACCGCTCGCCAATGGAGGCATATGCCGGCATTCCGCTCAAGATGGCCTACGAGCGGCTGGAGATGCAGCGCTTCATTGCCCGCCATGGGCTGAGCAAGTTCAAGTTCAACCCGCACTTTCCGGTCAACACGCTGCAGCTGATGCGTGGCGCCGTGGCGGCGCAGCAGCTGGGCTGCTTCGAGCCCTATGCCGAGGCGGCGTTTGCCGCGCTCTGGGAGCAGGGCCTGAAGATGGACGACCCGGCCGTGGTGGCGCAGGCGCTGGGTGCGGCCGGGCTGGATGCCGGCGCGCTGTTTGAAGCGTCACAACAGCCGCAGGTGAAGGCCGCTTTGCTGGCCAACACCCAGAACGCGTTTGACCGGGGTGCGTTTGGCGCGCCGACCTTTTTTGTCGGCGATCAGATGTACTTTGGCAAGGAACGGCTGGTCGACATCGAGTCGCTCGTCGGCTGCGGCCCGGCTGAGAAGTCAGCCGCCAGCCACTGAGCCGCGATGTGATCAGGGCTCGGCGGCGGCGCCACCGTCGCCGAGCCTGGCCGCGATGGCCAACAGCTGTTCTGCTGTGGGCTGGTCCCAGGTCTCGCCGATGCTGGCACGGGCAAAAAACCGCACCATCTCGTGGACCACCATGGTGTGCTGCCAGCCGCTGGTGAGTAAACGCTTGCGGATGGACGGGTGCACATTGCGCTGCGCCATGTCCGCCTGCAAGGCCTCGACCAGTTCCTGCTGGGCCTGCTCACCCAGCGCGTCGATCTGCGCCACGATGGCCTCGCGTCGCCGGCGCAGCCATTCTTCGCTCCAGCGCGCGCGGCGCCTGGCGTCGATATCAGGCGCCACAGCCGGGCCCGCCAGTCCCGGTGCAGCGGGCTCGGTCAGAACGCCACCCGCTGTGAGCACTGTCTTGAGGTAACGGTAGCCATCGCGCAGCGGTTCGGGGTAGGCACTGGCCTGGCGTCGCTCCAGCGTGTCCAGGCCACGCGCCAGCAGCGGGCTGCCATGCTCGATCAGCAGCGCCTCGGCCCGCTCTTCGTCGATGCCCAGGCGAACCGCCCGCACCACCTGGCTCATGTCCACCGGCGCCAGCGGCTGCTTCAGTGGCAACTGCGCCTGCTGCTTCTTGCGGATCGTGAATTGCAGGTCGGCGACGAATCGGCCCTGCTTGTACTCCAGCAGTTCCACTTCGATGTCGGTGATGGTGTTGAGCTCGGCCATCGCCGTTTTCAACACGTCACGCTTGAAAAAGCGGTACTCCAGAAGCCTCTGCTTGTCGGTCTCGGGCTTGCCTGACAGCACCGGCCGCCACCAGGACCAGGCCTGGCGCGAGGTGCGGCCCACATCGCGGTAGCGGCTGCAGATCTCGTACAGCGCGATGGCGCCATGCGAGCGCAGCTGCGACAGGATTTCCAGTGACAGCCGGGCAAACACCGCCGGCTCCAGCAACTCCTGCTTCAGGCGCACCGAGTAAGACCATTCCAGCCAGTTCTGGCCCCGCTCGCGCTTGATCTCGGCATGGCCGATCAGGCCGCTGACGGCCCAGCTGGCACCCTCGCCCGTGGTGGGCGACTGCCATTCAACGGCGGTGGTGGCCATGGCCCGCAAATGTCGCTTGACCAGGCCGGTGTCGTTGGAATCGAAGTCCAGCCCGGCCAGCACCGCCGAGACGGGCGCGCGGAACACGTCATGCTCCATGCCCTGCTCTTGCGCCAGGTGCAGCATCACGTTGTAGCTCTTGCGAAACAGCGGCGTGATCTTGCGCGCCTGGGGCACGATGGCCAGGGCATTGACCGGCTTGCGCACCGTGTCTGGCGCGACGGCCAGCGCCGCGCGGCTGGCCGGGCGAGGGCCGCCCTGCCCTGCGCCCGCCGATGTGCGGGGCGCATCGGTTGCTGAGCGGGCACCGTCGTCCATGGCGCATCTTATCTGACACGTGAAGCCTCATTTCACGTTCAACTGCGCCCTGATACCCCCGAAAACCCGCACGTCAAGCAGAACCGGCCAGTGCCGCTGCGGTCACTCTGGCATGCCCACGCCTCCCGAAAACCATCACCTGAGCGGCCGAACAGGGCTGCCGGCGTCGGCCCGGGCCGGACCACTGGCCGCACCTGGGTGCAATTCAAGACAAACCCGATTGGGGACCACGTCGGGTAGCGCAGCGGCCCCGCAAACCTTCACCTCAACGCCTTGCAGCGCGGTCCTGCAGCGGCACAGCGCTGCGCCCGTTGTTCCTCACCCAGACACCCGTCAACCTGCACCTATGTCCCTGCATCCCCTCACGCCTGTTCCCGACAAGCTGCCGGAAGCACCCGTATCCCCTCACGCGAATTGAAGCAAGTCTTTGATACATAAGGGGTTTTTGATGCCAAAGGTATTAAAGGAAATGAAGAACTAGACCTTTCCTAAAGGCAATTCTCATCGGACAACTATTCAACAAGCCTGTAAAAGAACCGCGCTTGACGCAATGCGCGGCCCTTCACGGATTTGCGTCAAGTCCCTTGTAAACTGCGACGCAGGAGATTTCTACCCTATGAGCACACCCATGTTGCAGGAACCGCAGTCCATCAGTCTGGCGCAGATTGCCGAACAGGCCGAACGGGCCGAGGCCATGATGTCTCAGATCCGTTCGGCCATGCTGGCCCCGACGGCGCGCAAATCACCGCCCATTTTCAATCTCAGCCAGTTGGCGGGCTTGCTGGGGGCGGAAAAAGGATCGGTCGCCCACCGCATGACCCGGGGCGACCTGCCCACAGGGCGTCTGAACGAGGCGGGCAGTCGACGTGAGTTCACGCTGGCCGAGGTCAGAATCTGGGTGCGGGAGTACCGCCGTGAGCGGCTGCGACCGGCCGGTGCCGAAGCGGTCACCATCAGCGTGGGCAACTTCAAGGGGGGCGTTGGCAAAACCACCACGGCCATGACCCTGGCCCAGGGCCTGTCTCTGCTGGGCCACCGGGTGCTGGTCATCGACACCGACCCACAGGGTTCCTTGACGACGCTGTTCGGCATCCTGCCCGACACTGAAGTGGATGAACGGCAGACCATTCTGCCTTTGGCCATGGGTTCGGAGACCTCGATCCGCTATGCCATTCAAGGCACCTACTGGGACGGCATAGACCTCGTCGCAGCGGCGCCGGTGTTGTTTGGCGCAGAGTTCGCGCTGCCCGCGCGCCAGACCCAGGAGCCGGGTTTCGAGTTCTGGAATGTGCTTCACTACGGCATCGACGATGTGCGGGCCGAGTATGACGTGGTGGTCATCGACACCCCCCCTGCCCTGTCGTACACCACGATCAATGCCTTCATGGCGTCCAATGGCATCGTGATGCCCCTGCCGCCGAACGCGCTGGATTTTGCGTCTGCCGCACAGTTCTGGTCGCTGTTCTCGGACCTGACCACCGAACTGCTGAGCCGGCGCGGCTTGGACAAGGACTTTGACTTCATCAGCATTCTGTTGTCGCGGGTCGACGGGGCCGACGCCACCAGTGCCATCGTGCGGCAGTGGATACAGTCAACCTACACCGACAAGGTGCTGCCGGTGGAAATTCCCAAGACCGCCGTCACCTCCACCACCAGCGCCGAGTTCGGTACGGTCTACGACGTGAGCAAGTACGACGGCAGCGCCAAGACCTTCAAGCGTGCACGCGACGCCTACGATCTGTTTGTGCACCATGTGGAGACGTCGATTCAGTCGGTCTGGCGCAAGCAGGTCGATTTGCAGGCTGGGCGCCGGAAGGAGGGACGCTGAGATGGGCAAGAAGCTGTTGCAGAAGGCCGGCGCCATTGGCCTGCCCAGCCCGCCGGTTCGCCCGGTCGAGGCGGCGGCGTCCGCCAGCCCAGGCAAGACAGCGGGCCAGCTTGTTGCCCCCAGGGCTGAGCTGACGCGTGCCAAGACGGCACCCGGCACCATGCTGGGCTTCATGACGGCGCAGTCTGCGGCGATTCAGGAGGCCGATGAATTGCGGGCGCGGCTGGACGAGTTTGGTGGCGCCCTGCCCGCGCGGCGGCTGGACCCTGCCACCGTCGTGCCCTCAGCCTGGGCCAACCGCCATGAACAGGCCTATGCCGACGCGGCCTTTGCCGCGCTGAAAGCGGAAATCAGCTCAGCCGGCGGCAATGTGCAGGCCATCAAGGTGCGGCCCATCGTGGCCGAGGCGGGTGCCCGCCCCATGGGGGTTGGACGGTCCAACCCCACGGCCGCACCGTCCGCAACATCAGCACCCGCAGCAAGCCGTGCGCGCTACGAGATCGTTTTCGGCCATCGTCGCCATCGCGCCTGCCTGGAACTGGGCCTGCCGGTGCTGGCGGTGGTGGAAAGCCTGTCCGAGCAAGACCTGTTCGTGCAGATGGAGCGCGAGAACCGCTCACGCAAGGACTTGTCGGCGTGGGAGCAGGGCATGATGTACGCGCGGGCCCTGCAGCAAGGCCTGTATCCGTCGAACCGCCAATTGGCGCTGGCGGTGGGTCGCGATCTGGGTGATTTGGGCAAGGCCTTGAGCCTCGCGCGCCTGCCCAAGGCGGTGGTGGACGCGTTTGCCTCGCCCTTGGACCTGCAGTTCCGTTGGGCCAAGCCGCTGAGTGAGGCCCAGCAGAAAGACCCCGAACTGTTGCTCGCAAGGGCTGAAGCGCTGCGCCAGGCGAACCAGGGCCTGGCCCCGCGCCAGGTGCTGCAGGCGCTGTTGGATCCGACGCCGGCAGCAGGGGTTGGACCGTCCAAGCCCCCAACCGAGCCGCTGCGCATCCAACTCCAGGGCAAGGCGCTGGCCTCGATGACAAGCGACGCCCAGGGCCGCACCATCATCACCATTGACGCTGTGCTGGACCCGGCCAAGCGGCGCAAGCTCCTGCAGCTGCTGCAAGAGCTGTTGGCCTGAACGCCGCGCGCCCTGGATCGACCAGTCACAACGCAGGGCAGGGCAGGGCGGCAGCGCTGAGCCAGGCGTCTGGTCTGCGGTCGACCCAGATCGCTTTGCCTTGGCTCAGGCTGCAGGCTCCGGCGCGGGCCGATTCGCCAGCACCCAGTCGCACAGGGCCTGTGCGGCGATGGACAAGCCCCGGTCGCGGCGCGTGACGAGGTAGATGCGGCGTGTCAGGCCGGCCCAGCGCAGCGGCCGGGTCAGCAGGCCCGCGCTGCGAAAGGGCTGCAGCGCCAAGGCCGGCACCACGCTGATGCCCAGGCCAGCGCGCACCATGCCCGCCACCGTGGCCAGTTGGTCCAGTTCCAGCACCGGGGGCAGGGCGTGGGGGTGGGTGGCGGCTTCGATGCACTGGCGCACGCTGGAGGTGCGCGACAAATGGATGAACGGCCACGGCGACAGGTCACGTGGCCGCAGACTGCGCCGCGTGGCCAGCGCGTGGTCACTGGGGCAGACCAGGTGGAAGTCGTCGCTGCAGAAGGCCTGGGCCCGCAGCTCGGCACCGTGGGCGCGGGTGGCTGCCAAGGCAAAGTCGGCTTTGCCGCTGCGCACCTGCTCGATGCAGGGCTCGGACTGCTGGTCGGACACGGTCACCTTGATGCCGGGGTGGGCGCTGCAAAAGCCGGCCAGCACCTGTGGCAGCCAGTCGGCCGCCAGCGAGGGCAGCAGGGCGATCGACACCCGCCCGCACTCGCACGCCGCGTGCTCGCGCATCAGCGCCAGGGCCGCGTCCAGCTCGGCCAGCACGCGCCTGGCCGCCGGCTGGAAGGCCAGACCCTCGCTGCTCAATGCCACATGCCGCGTGCTGCGCTCGAACAGGCGCACGCCCACCGTCTGCTCCAGCTGGTGAACCAGCGCACTGAAGGCGGGCTGCGACAGATGGCTGGCCGCCGCGGCGCGGGTGAAGTTGCGCTCGGCCGCCAGCAGCTCGAAGGCGCGCAGTTGCCGGCTGGAGATATTGATCTGCATCTCAATTTAAAGAATTGATGACCTAAGTTTTGCAGATTAACCCGAATGGCCCGAATGAGGCTGTGTAGCCGCATTCCTTCCTGACTGACGACGCCATTGCGCCTTCACCCGGAGCCTTGGTTGCACTGGGGCACTGCCGCCTGTTGCTCCGGCGATCGCAGTGACGCCGGCGCGCTGGCCCGGTCTCAGTCGATCAAAACAGGCAGGCGGGGCAGGGAGATCATGGCGGGGGCATCAAGCCCGAACGGAGCGCCTACACAGCCAGGCACTGCAGGCTATCGCCCAAACGCAGCGTCCCGCCCACCAGCACGCGCGCGGTCAAGCCTCCATGGCCGCGCATGGCGTTGTAGCCGCCCGCACCCAGCAGCTGTTCCATGCGTGAGCAAGGCTCGCAGGGGCCGGTCAGCTGCAACTGCACCTGCGGCCCGATATGCAAGCGCATGGGCTGGTCGGCAAACAGGGTCCTGGCCGCCAGCAGATTCAAGCCCGACACCAGCAGGTTACGGCGCAGCAGGTCGGCCAGCACCTGCGGCCGGCCACACAGCGCGGCGATCACCGGCAGGTGCTCCGCCTGCAGCAGCGTGACCTGGCGCTTGCCACCGCCCCGGCCCAGGCTGGCACGGTCGCCTTCCAGGCCCAGGTCGGCCACCGCCAGCACCTCCATGGCGGCCTGCATGGCCGTGCCGCGCGCCGACCGCAGCCAGATGCCATCCAACCGGCCAGGCTGGGCAAAGCGCTGCACCAGGTCGCGCAGGGTGGTGGGGGCAGGGCTCATGGTGGATGGCAAACGGCAAACGGCATTCAAGCACAGGGGCTTTGCGTTGCTGCCGGGCCTCGACCCCTGCTTGTCCTGGGCCTCAGGGTTAAGCTGCAGCAGGCCATGAACCGGGCGTGGCCAGTGTGTGAAGCTCCCGGGCAGATGAAGGTGGCGGCCATGGCGGGGCAGGGCAGGCGGGTTGTGGTGGTCGGCGGCAGCAGCGGCATTGGCGCGGCCATTGCGGCGGCGTTTGCGGCTTGCGGCGACCAGGTCACCGCCACCGGTGCCACGGCGGAGGCCGTGACGGCCGCACGCGGCCTGGCCGAACTGGCCGGCGTGGAGCTCGCCCAGCTGGATGTGCGCGACGCCGACGCCGTGCCGGGCTTCGTGGCCGCGCTGGGCCCGCTGGACGTGCTGATCAACTGTGCCGGTGTGCTCCGCCGTGGCGAAGAACTGGAGCCCGAGGTGTTTGCGCAGGTCGTCGACATCAACCTCAATGGCACGATGCGGCTGTGCGCTGCGGCCCGCGCGGGGCTGGCGCAGCGCAAGGGTTGCATCGTCAACACCGCGTCGATGCTGAGTTTTTTTGGCGGCGGGCTGGTGCCGGCTTATTCGGCCAGCAAGGGCGGTGTGGCGCAGCTGACCAAAAGCCTGGCCATCGCCTACGCAGCCGACGGCATCCGCGTCAACGCGGTGGCGCCGGGCTGGATCGCCACGCCGCTGACCCAGGCCCTGCAGGACGACCCGGCGCGCAGCGCGGCGGTGCTGGTGCGCACACCCATGGGCCGCTGGGGCCGGCCGCAGGACGTGGCCGGGCCGGTGCTGTTCCTGTGCAGCCCGCAGGCGGCCTTCATCACCGGCGTGGTGCTGCCGGTGGACGGCGGCTACCTGATCGCCTGACCTGGCCCGGTCAGGCCTGAAACGGAAAGTACGGAGAAACCAAACCATGATCGTGCAACTGCCCGGCATCCAGCCCGAGATCGCGGTGCAGGCGCCCACCTGATGAGCCACGACCTCGGGCCGCCACCGCTGCCCCTGCCCACCACCGCCTCGGCGTCAGCGGCGATGCCGTCCGCCACCGTGGCCATCACCGCGCCGGGCGGCGGCGTGCCGCGCGTGGCTCTGCTGCTGCTGGCGGTGCTGACCCTGCTGTGGGGCACCAACTGGGCGCTGTTTCCGCTGGCCGTGCACGAGGTGTCGGTCTGGACCTTCCGCGGTGTGTCCTCGCTGGGCGCGGGCCTGGCGCTGTTGGCGGTGGCGCGGTTGCGCGGCCTGCCGATGACCATCCCGCGCCGCTACTGGCCCACGGTGGCCGCCGCCACCTTCTGCTACCTGGTGGTGTGGAACGTGGCCAGCACCTACGCCGCGGTGCTGATCCCGTCCGGCCAGGCGGCGGTGCTGGGTTTCACCATGCCGCTGTGGGCCGCGCTGATCGGCTGGGCCGTGCTGGGCCAGCCGCTGGGTGCGCGAATGTTGTTCGCGCTGGCCTTTGGCGCCGCCGCCGTGGGCCTGCTGGCCTGGCGCGGCATGGACGCCTATGCGCAGGCCCCGCTGGGCGTGGCCCTGGCCCTGACCGCCGCCGTGGGCTGGGCGGCGGGCACGGTGATCCTGAAGCGCGGCGCGGTGGCGGTGCCGGCGCTGGTGCTCACCGGCTGGCAGTTGCTGGCCACCTCGGTGCCCATCGGCACGGTGGCCCTGGTGCTGGGCGAAGGCGGCTGGTTCTGGCCGTCCTGGGCCAGCATCGGGGTCATCGCCTACATCACGCTGGTGCCCATGGCCATCGGCAACTTCTGCTGGTTCACCATCGTGGGCATGCTGCCGGCGCCGGTGGCCGGGCTGTCGTCCATCATGGTGCCGGTGGTGGCCATGCTGGCCGGCGCCTTGGTCCATGCCGAGCCGCTGGGCGCCGTGCAACTGCTGGCCATGGCCAGCTGCGGCGTGGCGCTGTGGCTGGCCTTGCGGCGCTGAACCTGCGCTGCGGCGGCGTCAGGCCGAGGCGCTGAGCTGGATCGTGAGCAGCAGCGAGCTGTCGCACAGCGCCAGCAGCGCATGGTCCACCCCGCCTTCCAGCCACACCAGCTCGCCCGCGCCCAGGCGCTGGCTCAGGCCATGGGCCTGCAGTTCCACCTCACCCTCCAGGCACAGCAGCGTGACCTCGCCGGGCACGCTGTGCCGGGGCATGGCCTTGCCTGCTGGCAGCACCAGGCGCATCAGCTCCAGCTGCCGGCCCTTGAGCAGGGCGCAGCTTTGCTGCTGCGGCAGGGCGTCAGCAAAAGGCCGCAAATCGATGCGCTGGCCAGAACTGGCGTGGGGCAGGGCCATGGCTGTCTCCTGAAGGAAAGCAAGGGCGGTGGGGCCGCCGATGGGGTCAACCTTACCCGCAGTCTGACTGTATGAACATACAGTATGCTGGCGACCGATGGTGAGGGTATCGGCCTGGCCACCATCTCGACCTACGGGCAAGCATGGACCTCAAGCACAAACTCATCATCCTGGCCGACGCGGCCAAGTACGACGCGTCCTGCGCGTCCAGCGGCAGCGACAAGCGCAACAGCTCGGGCGGGCGCGGCATGGGCTCGACCGAGGGCGCGGGCATCTGCCACAGCTACGCGCCCGACGGCCGCTGCATCTCGCTGCTGAAGATCCTGCTCAGCAACTGGTGCGTCTACGACTGCCTGTACTGCGTCAACCGCGAGTCCAGCAACGTGGCGCGGGCCCGCTTCACGGTGGACGAGGTGGTGTCGCTGACGCTGGACTTCTACCGCCGCAACGTCATCGAAGGCCTGTTCCTGAGCTCGGGCATCGTGCGCAGCCCCGACCACACCATGGAGCAGCTGATCGAGGTCGCCCGCGTGCTGCGCGAGGGGCATGACTTTCGCGGCTACATCCACCTCAAGACCATCCCCGACGCCAGCGACGACCTGGTGCTGCGTGCCGGCCGTTACGCCGACCGTCTGAGCATCAATGTCGAACTGCCTGACCAGGGCGCGCTGGACCGGCTGGCGCCGGAGAAGAACGCCCAGGCCATCCGCCGCTCGATGCAGCGTGTGCGCCTGCGGCTGGACGAAGCGCGCGCCGCGCGGGCGCAGGCGCGGGTGGTGCGTGCGCTGCCACAGTCCGGCGCACGGCCGGCGCGTCCGCCACGCTT
>JANOWE010000212.1:0-1643 GCA_031417735.1 Betaproteobacteria bacterium | reverse complement strand
CAGCCCGGCTCCTAGAATGGACTGATGCATGAACCGCATTTTCACGAAGTTTCTCCGGCCGTGGCCGACAACGGGGCATTGCTGCGTGGACTGAACGACGAGCAACTCGCGGCGGTGACGCTGCCGGCCGGCGCGGCGCTGATCCTGGCCGGCGCCGGCTCGGGCAAGACCCGGGTGCTGACCACGCGCATGGCCTGGCTGCTGGCCAGCGGCCAGATCGGCCCTGGCGGGTTGATGGCGGTGACCTTCACCAACAAGGCCGCCAAGGAGATGCTGCATCGGCTGTCGTTGATCCTGCCGGTGCCTGTACGCGGCATGTGGATAGGCACCTTCCATGGCCTGTGCAACCGGTTCTTGCGCGCGCACTGGAAGCTGGCCGCGCTGCCGCAATCGTTCCAGATTCTGGACACGGCCGATTCGCTGTCGGCCGTCAAACGCATCATCAAGGCGATGAACCTGGACGAAGAGCGCTTCGTGCCCAAGCAGGTGAGCTGGTTCATCGCCGGGCGCAAAGACCATGGCGAACGGCCGAAGGACGTGGACGCGCCTGACCCGTCCACACGCAAGATGGTCGAGATCTACCAGGCCTATGAAGACCAGTGCCAGCGGGAAGGCGTAGTCGACTTTGCCGAACTGATGCTGCGCAGCTACGAGCTGATGCGCGACAACAAGGCCCTGCGCGAGCACTACCAGCACCGCTTCGGCCATGTGCTCGTCGACGAGTTCCAGGACACCAACCGCCTGCAGTACCAGTGGTTGAAAATGTTTGCGCCACCGGGCACGGCGCAGAGCATGTTTGCCGTGGGTGACGATGACCAGAGCATCTACGCCTTTCGCGGTGCGCAGGTCGGCAACATGGCCGACTTTCAGCGTGAGTACCAGGTACGCCAGGTCATCAAACTGGAACGCAACTACCGCAGCTTCGGCAACATTCTGGACAGCGCCAACGCGCTGATCGCGCACAACAGCCACCGCCTGGGCAAGAACCTGCGCACCGAGGCTGGCCCCGGCGAGCCGGTGCGCATCAGCGAGTCGCCCAGCGACTATGCCGAAGCGCAATGGCTGTTGGACGAGTTGCAGCAACTGCACCGCAGCGGCCTGGCGCGCAGCGAGATGGCGCTGCTGTACCGCAGCAACGCGCAAAGCCGGGTCATCGAGAGCGCGCTGTTCAACGCCGGCATTCCTTACCGGGTTTATGGCGGCCTGCGATTTTTTGAACGTGCCGAGGTCAAGCATGCGTTGGCCTACCTGCGGCTGATCGAGAACCCCAACGACGACACCTCATTCCTGCGGGTGGTGAACTTTCCCACCCGGGGCATCGGGGCGCGCACCCTGGAGCAGTTGCAGGACGCCGCGCGCAGCAGCGGTCGCAGCCTGTACCAGAGCGTGGGCGCAGTGGCCGGCAAGGGCGGTGGCAACCTGGCCGGCTTCCTGGCCCTGGTCGATGGCCTGCGTGAGACCACGCGTGGTCTGACGCTGCGCGAGATCATCGAGCACATGCTGCACAGCTCCGGCCTGCTCGACTTCTACCGCGCCGAGAAAGAGGGCGCCGACAGGCTGGAGAACCTGAACGAGCTGGTCAACGCGGCCGAGGCCTTCGTGACGCAGGAAGGCTTTGGCAAGGACGCCGTGGCGCTGCCGGT
>JANOWE010000211.1:0-7528 GCA_031417735.1 Betaproteobacteria bacterium | reverse complement strand
CATCTTCAGCCGGTCCATGATGGCGCGCACCCGGTCGCCGGCAAAGATGCGCATCAGCGGGTCTTCCAGCGACAGGTAGAAGCGGCTCTGGCCCGGGTCGCCCTGGCGGCCCGAGCGGCCACGCAACTGGTTGTCGATGCGTCGGCTCTCGTGGCGCTCGGTGGCAATGATGCGCAGGCCGCCGGCCGCCTTCACGGCCTGGTGCAGGCCCTGCCATTCGCCTTCCAGCTGCTGGATTCGACGTGTCTTTTCTTCGGCCGGCACGCTGTCGTCGGCATTGAGCAACTGCACCTGCTTTTCAACATTGCCGCCCAGCACGATGTCGGTGCCTCGGCCGGCCATGTTGGTGGCGATGGTGATCACACCGGGCCGGCCGGCCTGGGCCACGATTTCGGCCTCACGCGCATGCTGCTTGGCGTTGAGCACGTTGTGCGGTAACTCGGCCTTGATCAGCAGGTCGGCGATGAGCTCGGAATTCTCGATCGAGGTCGTGCCCACCAGCACCGGCTGGGCACGTTCATGGCTGGCGCGGATGTCTTCGAGCACCGCGTTGAATTTCTCGCGGTGGGTCTTGTAGATCAGGTCCAGTTCATCTTGACGGATGGTGGGCTTGTTGGGCGGAATGACCACCGTTTCCAGGCCGTAGATCTCCTGGAATTCATAGGCCTCGGTGTCGGCCGTGCCCGTCATGCCGCCGAGCTTGACGTACATGCGGAAGTAGTTCTGGAAGGTGATCGAGGCCAGGGTCTGGTTCTCGCTCTGGATCTCCACGCCCTCCTTGGCCTCGACGGCCTGGTGCAGACCGTCCGACCAGCGCCGACCAGTCATCAGCCGGCCGGTGAACTCGTCGACGATGATGATCTCGCCGCCCTGGTTCACATAGTGCTGGTCGCGGTGGTACAGGTGGTTGGCCCGCAGCGCGGCATAGACATGGTGCATCAGCGAAATGTTGGCCGCGTCGTACAGGCTGGCGCCTTCGGGCAGCAGGCCGGCTTCGGTCAGCAGGCGCTCGGCGTTTTCATGGCCGTCCTCGGTCAGGAAGACCTGGTGGCTTTTCTCGTCGACGGTGAAGTCACCGGCTTCGATCACGCCTTCACCTGTGCGCGGGTCGGCCTCGCCGATCTGCTTCTTCAGACCGGGCACCACCGTGTTGATGCGCACGTACATCTCGGTGTGGTCTTCGGCCTGACCACTGATGATCAGCGGCGTGCGGGCCTCGTCGATCAGGATCGAATCGACCTCGTCGACGATGGCGAAGTTCAGGACACGCTGCGAGCGGTCGACCAGCTCGTAGACCATGTTGTCGCGCAGGTAGTCGAAACCGAACTCGTTGTTCGTGCCGTAGGTGATGTCGGCCCGGTAGGCGGCCTGCTTTTCCTCGCGCGCCAGGCCGGGCACGTTCACGCCAACGCTCAGACCCAGGAAGTTGTAGATCCGCCCCATCCACTCGGCGTCGCGCCGGGCCAGGTAGTCGTTGACCGTGACCACATGCACGCCCTGGCCACCCAGCGCATTGAGGTAGACCGGCAGCGTGGCCATCAGCGTCTTGCCCTCGCCGGTGCGCATTTCGGCGATCTTGCCGTCGTGCAAGGCCATGCCACCGATCAGCTGAACGTCGAAGTGCCGCATCTTCAGCGCGCGCTTGCCGGCCTCACGCACCGTGGCAAAGGCCTCGGGCAACAGGTCGGCCAGGGTGCTGCCATCACTGAGGCGCTGGCGGAATTCGCCGGTCTTGGCCTGCAACGCAGCGTCGTCGAGCTTCTCGAACTGCGGCTCCAGCGCGTTGATCTTGACAGCGACCCGGCGGTATTGCTTGAGCAGGCGGTCGTTGCGGCTGCCGAAGAGCGAAGTCAGGATATTGGGCAACATGCGGCGTCTGGGCTGGTGGGCGTCCCGGCCCGGAGTCGCTTGGTGGCGACGGTTGGGCCAGGCCAGTGCGGCGCATGGGCGCCAGCACAAGGCAGGGACAAGGTGTGGTGCGGACCGGCTGCCCGGCATGGAGTCCGGGCCGATCGAAGGCCAGGTGGGGGTGCAGTTGCGCGATGCAAGTCACCCATCCTGGTGCCCGTCGAAGTGGCCCAAAAAACGGGAAAGTCTACCATTCGGGCACACTGCAGAAGCCGGCTGCCCTGCCGTCAGGGCCCACCGGGCTGCGGGCTGCACCTGCCCGCCATACGACGCCAGCCAGTCGCCACCCAGTCGCCACACAGTCGCCACCCATTCGCCACCCATTCGCCACGGATCGGCGGTCACCAAGACCCGTCGCCAGACCATGCCTCCTGTCACACCTCGAACAGCGCCGCTGCCTTCAAGCATGCAGGGCATTGCCCAGGCGGTGGCGCAAAGTGAGCCGCTGGCCAACCTGGCGCGCAGGCTTCAGGCCTCGAATGACCGACTACGGGCCATCGCGCCGCTGCTGCCACCGGCCATGCGAGCCCATGTCCAGGCCGGCCCCATAGACGACGACGCCTGGGTCTTGCTGGCCGCCAACCAGGCGGTGTCGGCCAAGCTCAGGCAGATGCTGCCGGCCCTGCAGGCCAGGCTGCTGCAGCAAGGCTGGACTGGGCCGGCCATCACCGTGCGGCTGGCGCCACGGGGCTGAGGCCAGCCCCAGATGGCGGTGAAACTCTTCCAGGAAAGGATTCACGGACACCAGGCTCCGAAGATCGGGGCCGCGGCGCTGCCGATCCACCGTGAATCCTGCAAGTGCGGGGGGCCGTGGGTAAACACCGCCCGCCGAGCCGGTTCGCGGCGTAAGACTGCGCCATCGCCTACTCGCGTTCCTTCGATGCCCCGTCAGACAGGCCCCCGTTCTAGCGTCATGGCAGCCGACGCCTGCAGCGCCGCGGCGACACCCGACGCCGGCCAGCACTGATGTTGCTGGGCGGGCGCGGCGGCCAGAAAGACCGGCCACGCATTCGGCTGCAGGTTTACGAGTGCTTCGTTCAATCACCTTGAAACGCCGCCGCGACCAGTGGGGCGAACTTGCAGGAGTCCATCATGCAAATCAGTTCAGTGACGAAAAGATCGGTCTGCAGCCTCGGGGCCGCGCTGCTTGCACTCTCATCGGCGCTGCCGGCGGCTGCGCAGGGCCTGATCGCCCGGGCGAAAAGTTCGATCCTGTATCACGACGGAACGCAGCTCTACGATGCGGTTTCCAAGGACACGTACAACGGATCGCTGACACCCGGCGAGATCGTGCAGGCGCAAGGGGTCGTCGGCGGGACCGATCCGCAGAGTGCCATTGCCCGCTCGAGAGCCGACTACGGGAGCCTTGGCGTGCTGGCCGATGTGTCGGTGTCCAACCGGACACCGCTGGACCCCAATGACCCCTCGCCGAACTGGAGCCGCTCGCGACAGGTGCTGGCCGAGGCGGTGAGCAGCTGGTCCGACAGCGTCAGCTTTGTCAAGGCCGGCGCGCCAAGCGGCACTCTGGTGGACGTCCGGGTCAACCTGGTCGTGGACATCGAGAACGTTTCCGCCCTGCTCTCTGCTAACGCACTGACGGTCAGCTCGTTTTCTTTCACTGCCCACGGCAACACCTGGTGCCTGAGGGTCAACAGCCCTGGCTACGACTGTTCTGATACGCCTGGGCTTCAGGTCGGACACAACGATATCAGCTTCGACCTGCAGGTCCAGACCGGCATGTCGTACACCTGGGGTGCCTACATGTATGCCGGGTCGGTGGTCGAGTCCTATTCATGGACTCAGCCCTTCGATTCGATCGCCTCGGTTCATGCCATGAACACGGCACACTCCTACTACACGGTGCTGACAGCCGACACGAGCCTGCTGTCGGTGAGCGGCCACAGTTACGCACTGCCCTCGCCCGTCCCCGAACCCGCGTCCGCCGCCCTTTTCGGCCTCGGCCTCGGCCTCGCCGGTCTGGCAGCAGCGCGTCGACGCAAGCAGTGGTCAGCATCCGCTTGACGGCAGCCCCGCATCGGCGGGTTTTTCACTTGTGCAGCACGCGGCGACCGACGGCCTGTGTAGCGGAAGGTTTGCCGTCGAGCCCTGGTGCGCAAAGCCCCGGTGCGCACAGTTCGCCTCGCACTGGGCCGGTTGCGCGGCCTGGGCTGCCGGCTCAGGGGTCTGCGGCACCTCCAACGCACGCCGCTTGTCGTTGGGTGCCAGCACAAGCACGCCGCTTGGCGTTGGGTGCCAGCACACCAAACCGGCTCCGATGCAGCCGTGACTTGCGGGGGCGCAACATCTCGGCGCCCAAGATTGCCAGCGCTGCCCGCCGGCGACTGGGTTGGCCTAGCATGCGGTCTTCATTCACCCTGGAGACCGCGCATGCATGCCCGAACGACACTTGCCCTGGTGGCCCTCACGGCCGGGTTCGCCGGTTGCGCCGGCCAGATGCACCGCGGCCCGATGGCGATGGCCAAACTCGAGCCCACGCGCGGCAACGCCACTGCGGGCATGGCCATGTTCCACCAGCGTGGCGAGCAGGTGATGGTGCATGTGAAGGTCGAGGGCTTGAAGCCCGGCCTGGAGCATGGCTTTCACGTCCACGAAAAGGGCGATTGCAGCAGCGGCGACGGCATGAGCACTGGCGGCCACTTCAACCCTGCCGGCAAGCCGCACGGCCCCCAAAACACCCTTGAGCGCCATGCCGGTGATCTGCCCTCGCTGAAGGCCGACGCGCAGGGCCGCGTGGATGTGAAGTTCATGCTCGGTGGCCTCAGCGTGGGCAGCGGTGCGGCCGACATGGTCGGCAAAGGCTTGATCGTGCATGCGATGCCCGACGACTACAGCACCCAGCCGACCGGCAACGCCGGCGCGCGCATCGCCTGTGCCGTGATCGCGCGCCACCAACCCTGAGTGGCTGAGAGTCCGTCATCGCTGCCCAAGCGCCAGCCACTGGCCCAGGCCATGCTGGTGGGCACGCCCGTCATCGTGTGCACGCCGCAGACCTTTCCGCACGCGCCAAACAAGGGCTACAAGCATGGGCTTTGCAATCCATGCCGTCATTGGTGCCGACTATCCGACTCGAACGGATGACCTACCGCTTACAAGGCGGTTGCTCTACCAACTGAGCTAAGCCGGCATGGCCCACGAATTCTAGGCCTGGCCCGGTGCCGGCGCCCTTCGCGCTACTTGATGCGCTTGAGCGATGGGCGGCCGCTGGCGGGGCCGGCCGGCTTGGCCGGCGGTGGCTCGGGCGGCTCGGCATCGGGCAGCACCGCATGCGGTGCCGTGTCGGACGAACCGCCTGGCGCAGCAGCCAGGTCACCGGCTTCGGTGTCAGCCGCTTCGGTATCACCCGCGTCGGTCTGAGCCGCTTCGCCCGAGGTGGCCAGGCGAAGGCCGCCTCGGCTTGCATCCGCGCTGGACGCCGGGTCAGCGGGTACCTTGCCGCTGCCCGCTGACGGCGCAGCGAAGGCCATGCCCTGCCCGTTTTCACGCGCGTAGATAGCCACCACATGATCGACCGGCACGACGATGTCGCGCGGCAAGCCGCCAAACCGGGCCCGAAACTCGATCATCTCATTGCCCAGCTTCAAGCTGGATGTGGCCTCGAAGCCGACGTTGAGCACGATCTCATTGTTCTTCACGTACTCCACCGGCACCTGAACCTGCGGCGAAACATGCACCGCGATGTAGGGCGTGAAGCCGTTGTCGGCACACCAGGTGTGCAGGGCACGGATCAGGTACGGCCGGGTGGACGTGCCTTGTTCATCGGGGGCCGCAGGCTTGCTCATCGGGTGTAGCCCTTACTTGCGCATGACCTTCTCGGACGGTGTCAGCGCCTCGATGTAGGCCGGCCGCGAGAAGATGCGCTCGGCGTACTTCAGCAGCGGCGCGGCGTTCTTCGACAGGTCGATGCCGTAGTAGTCCAGGCGCCACAGCAGCGGCGCGATGGCCACGTCCAGCATCGAGAAGTCGTCGCCGAGCATGAAACGGTTCTTCAGGAAAATGGGGGCGAGTTGGGTCAGCCGTTCGCGGATCTGCGAGCGCGCCTTTTCCAGCTGCTTGTCCTGCGCCTTGTGGCCACCGCGCCCTTCGAGCGTGTTGACATGGGCGAACAACTCCTTCTCGAAGTTGAACAGGAACAGGCGCACACGGGCCCGAGCCACCGGGTCGCCCGGCATCAGCTGCGGGTGCGGGAAGCGCTCATCGATGTACTCGTTGATGATGTGCGACTCGTACAGGATCAGGTCGCGCTCGACCAGGATCGGGACCTCGTTGTACGGGTTCATCAGCGCGATGTCTTCCGGCTTGGCGAACAAGTCGACGTCACGGATCTCGAAGTCCATGCCCTTCTCGAACAGCACAAAGCGGCAGCGGTGTGAGTAAGGGCAGGTGGTTCCGGAGTAAAGCACCATCATGGCTTGTGCTCCCAATTCAGGGGTCTATAAAAAACAAGGCGCGCAACCGGCCTGAAGCAGGCCCTTGCGCGCCGGACCCCGTGGTGACACGGGGCGGCGAAGAGTTACTTGACGTCTTTCCAAAAGCTGGCGTTCATGCGCCAGGCAAACACCGTGAACAGGCCCAGGAACAGCAGCACCCACACGCCCAGACGCACGCGCTGGTTTTGAGCCGGCTCGCCCATCCATTGCAGGTAGGCCACCAGGTCGGCGGTGGCCACGTCGTAGTCGACCTTGCTCAGCTGGCCGGCCTTGCTGATCTCGAAACCCTTGAACACATGCACAGACTTGCCGGCATGGTGCGGGTCGGCTTGCTCGGCGTAGATCGGCCGCTGCTCACCCTGCAGTTCCCACATCGCATGGGGCATGGCCACATCGGGATAGGCGATGTTGTTCCAGCCCGTGGGCTTGGCCTCATCGCGGTAGAAGCCGCGCATGTAGGTGTAGAGGTAGTCCGCCCCGGACCCATTGGCGCCGGCCCGCGAGCGGGCAATCACGCTCAGGTCGGGCGGCGTCGCGCCGAACCAGGCCTTGGCGTCCTTGGCGCTCATCGCCACGGTCATCAGGTCGCCGACCTTTTCGCTGGTGAAGAGCAGGTTCTTCCTGATCTGATCGTCGGTCAGGCCGATGTCGCCCAGGCGGTTGAAGCGCATGTAGGCCGCCGAGTGGCAGTTCAGGCAGTAGTTGACAAACAGCTTGGCGCCATGCTGCAGCGCGGCCATGTTGGTTAGCCGCTCTTTCGGGAACTTGTCCCAGGGCACGCCGCCTTCATTGGCGGCGACGCCCACCGTGAAACCCAGCGCCGCCACCAGGGCCAGGATGCTTCTGATCATTCTTTTCATGGTCTTGTTGCTCCTGCTTCAGTGCGCCGAGAAGGTGACACGGTCAGGCACCGGCTTGAAGGTGCCGATCGTGCTCCACCAGGGCATCAGCAGGAAAAAGCCGAAGTAGAACAAGGTGCCGGCCTGGGCGATCAAGGTGCCGATATCAGATGGCGGCTGGATACCCAGGTAGCCCAGCACGACAAAGAACACCACGAAGATGCCGTACATCAGCTTGTGCCAGCCCGGACGGTAGCGGATCGACTTGACCGGGCTGTTGTCCAGCCAGGGCAGGAAGAACAGGATGATCACGGCACCGCCCATCACCACCAC
>JANOWE010000210.1:0-3998 GCA_031417735.1 Betaproteobacteria bacterium | reverse complement strand
ATCCACACGCCGTCGGGCTGGGCGAACTTGTCGTTGTTGTCCGAGCGGATGGTCATCCATTTCGGACCCGGCGTGACCTCGTCGCCGTTCGGCCCCTTGGGCATGTTCAGGCCGGTGAGGAAGGCGCCTGCGCCATTGAATTCGTTGTTCGGCCGGAAGCCGGGGATGGCCCACACGCCATGGTTGGGCGTGCCGCCCAGGATGGCATGCGAGACCTTGGCCGCGCCGCCGCCGTTGGCGATGTAGTCGCGGATGGCATTGCCACCGCGCGAATTGCCGTACAGCACGACCTGTTTGGCGCCGGTGGCAGCCAGCAGCTTGTCGACCTCGGCGGCCAGCTGCGCGCGCTGGTCGTCGGTGCCGCTGCGGCCTTCCTGCGCCACGCCGTTGTCGTCGCGTGACTGTGGGTAGACGAAGTTCACCGCATGCAGGCGTTCACGCGGCCAGCCGTTGCTCTCGAAGCGCCATTGCGTGGTCAGCCACAGCGCGGCGCTGTCGCCATTGCCATGGACAAAGACCACCGGCGGCAGTTCCTTGCCGGGCGAGGTGGGCGTGCCGGCGCAGGCGGCCAGGAGGGCGGCGGCGAGCAACGGGGCCAGGCTGCGGCGGCGCAAAGTCATCATCGTCATGGCGAATCCTGCAGGGTGAGAAGGGCGTGGAAGGCAGTTGGACCGTGAGTGTCTCAGCACAGGCCCAATTCTTGGGCCGACGGCAGCCGGGGTTCTTTCAAACCGGTGGCCGCGCGCACGGCGTTGAGCACCGCGCGCGCGGTGACCTCGGCCGCCAGCGCACCCAGCACCGACAAATGGCCGGGCTTGCCGCTGCCACCGGTGGCCAGCGCAAACAGCGCGTCGCCGTCGCTGGCGGTGTGCACCGGGTTGATGCTGCGCGCCAGGCCGTCGTGGGCCATGTTGGCCAGCTTGTTGGTCTGGGCCTTGCTCAGCAGCGCGTCGGTGGCGACGATGCCGATGGTGGTGGCCATGCCGGCCATGAGCTGCGGCGGCAGCGCACCGGCCAACAGGGCGGCCATGATGTTCAGCGGCGTGCGGCCATCCTCGGCCAGCGCACCGGCCAGCACCCGGCCGCTGGTCGGGTCGACCACATCGCCGATGGCGTTGACCGCCACCAGCGCGGCCACGGTGATGGCGCCGACCTTGACCGACGCGGTGCCGATGCCGCCCTTCATCGCCCGTTGCAGACCCAGCAGCTTGCCCACGGTGGCGCCGGCACCCGCGCCCACGCAGCCCTGGGCCGGTGACTGTGCGCTGGCGGCCACGCAGGCGGCATGGCCGGCGGCGGCGTCGGGGCGTATGCGCTGGTCGCCGAGCCAGAGGTCAAACAGCACCGCCGCCGGCACGATGGGCACGCGCGACGGGCCCACGGCCACGCCATGGCCATGTTCTTCCAGCCAGCGCACCACGCCGTCGGCGGCGGCCAGGCCAAAGGCGCTGCCGCCGGTGAGCAGCAGCGCGTGCACCTGCTCCAGCGTGGCCAGCGGGTGCAGCAGATCGGTCTCACGCGTGCCGGGGGCGGCGCCGCGCACGTCCACCCCGGCCACCACGCCGTGCTCACACAGCAGCACGGTGCAGCCGGTGGGCCGCCGGGCGTCGGTGAAATGGCCGACCTTCAGGCCGGCGATGTCGGTGATGCTGCCGGGGAACAAGGCGCCGCGAACCCGTCGTTCCAGATCGATCAAGCGGTGACGCCAGCGGTGTCGCGCATCCGGGCTGAAACTTCGCCCAGATGGTGCAGGCTGTCGCCAAAGACCAGTTCCAGCATCGTCAGGCGCTTGAAGTAATGGCTGGCGATGTACTCGTCTGTGACGCCGATGCCGCCATGCAGCTGGATGCACTGCTGGCCGACGAAGCGCATGCTCTGGCCCAGTTGCACCTTGGCCTGGCTGAGCGCGCGGCGGCGTTCGTCGGCCGGCTCGCCCAGCTTCAGGCTGGCAAAGTAGCTCATCGAGCGGCCCAGCTCCAACTGCATCTTCACATCCGCAATGCGGTGCTTCAGCGCCTGGAAGGTGGCCAGCGTGGCGCCGAACTGCTTGCGCATGTTCATGTAGTCCACGGTGATGGCCAGCAGCTTGTCCATCAGGCCCACGGCCTCGGCGCAGGCCGCGGCAATGCCCACGTCCACCGCCTGTTCCAGCAGCGCATGGCCGTCGGCGGTGATCAGCGTGGCGCTGGCATGGGCCAGCTTGAGCTCACCGGCGCGCGCGCCGTCCTGCGTCGGGTAGGCGCTGACGGACGCGCCGGCCGCGCCTTTATCGACCAGGAACAGGCCGATGCCGTGGGCGGCATCGTCCGCGCCGCTGATGCGCGCCGGCACGATGAAGGCGTCGGCCTCGTCGGCGGCGGGCACCACGCTTTTCTGGCCGCTCAGGGTCCAGCCGCCGTCGGCCTCGGTGGCGCGTGTGCTGACCTGGTTCAACCGGTAGCGGGCCTCACGCTCCTGCTGCGCGAGCACCACCAGGGCCGAGCCATCAGCCACCTTGGGCAGCCACTGCGCCTGCAGCGCCTCGGGCGCGGCCGACAGCAGCGCCGGCGCCACCAACGCAGCGGCGGCGAACGGCGCGTTGACCAGGCCGCTGCCCAGTGCCTCCATCACCAGCATGGCCTCGACCGCGCCCATGGCCATGCCACCATGGGCCTCGGCCACGGCCAGGCCGGTCAGGCCCAGCTCGGCCAGCTCCTGGTAGACCGCGCGGCTGTGACCACCGGCCTTGGCCAGGGCGTGGCGGCGCGGAAAGTCGAAGCCCTTGTCCACCCAGCGCGAGACCATGTCGCGCAGTGCGTTCTGGTCGTCTGAAAAATTGAAGTCCATGGTGTTGTCCTGTTCAGCGGGTGTGCTCAGCTCAGCACGGTCTGCGCGACGATGTTGCGCTGCACTTCGTTGCTGCCGCCGTAGATGGTGGTCTTGCGCATGTTGAAGTAGGTGCCGGCCAGCGGCACGGTGTGGGCGGCGCGGGCAAAGTCGCCCTGCCAGCCGGCGTCCATGGCCTCGTCGATGAAGGGCAGGCTGAAGGGGCCGCCGGCCAGCATCATCAGCTCGCTGTAGCGCTGCTGGATCTCGCTGCCGCGAATCTTCAGCAGGCCGGCCACGTCCAGCGACTGGCGGCCGCTTTTCTCGGCCGACAAAACGCGCAGCACCATCATCTCCAGCGCCACGATGTCGACCTCCAGCAGCGCGATCTGGTCGCGAAAGCGCTGGTCGTCCCACAGGCCTTCGGCCTTGGCGATGCGCTTCAAACGCTCCAGCTCACGCTTGCTGCGGTTGACGTCGGCGATGCCGGTGCGCTCATGCGAGAGCAAAAACTTGGCGTAGGTCCAGCCCTTGTTCTCTTCGCCGATCAAGTTCTCGGCCGGCACCTTCACGTTGTCGAACCAGACCTCGTTGACCTCATGCTCGCCGTCCATGGTGATGATCGGCCGCACGCTGATGCCGGGGCTTTTCATGTCGATCAGCAGAAAGCTGATGCCGGCCTGCGGCTTGCCTTCGGTGCCGGTGCGCACCAGGCAGAAGATCCATTCACCGTACTGGCCCAGCGTGGTCCAGGTCTTCTGGCCGTTGACGATGTAGTGCTCACCCTCGCGTACGGCCCGCGTCTGCAGACTGGCCAGGTCGGAACCCGAGCCGGGTTCGCTGTAGCCCTGGCTCCACCAGACCTCGCCCGAGGCGATGCCGGGCAAGAAGCGCTGGTGCTGCTCGGGCGTGCCGAAGGCCATGATCACCGGCGCCACCATCACCGGGCCGAAGGGCACGATGCGCGGCGAGCCTGCCAGCGCGCATTCCTCTTCGAACAGATGGCGCTGCACCGCGCTCCAGCCCGGGCCGCCGAACTGGCTTGGCCAGTGGTAGCCCAGCCAGCCCTTGGCACCCAGGATCTTGGCCCAGCGCTGCATGTCGTCGCGGCCCAGGCGCAGCGCGTGGTGCACCTTGTGGCTGATGTCCTGGGGCAGGTTTGCTGCCACCCAGTCGTGGATCCGGGCTCGAAA
>JANOWE010000209.1:0-14171 GCA_031417735.1 Betaproteobacteria bacterium | reverse complement strand
CTGGCCTTCGGCCTGGACAAGCACGGCAAGGGCGACCGCAAGATCGCCGTGTTCGACCTGGGTGGCGGCACCTTCGACATCTCGATCATCGAGATCGCCGATGTCGACGGCGAAAAGCAGTTCGAGGTGCTGTCGACCAATGGCGACACCTTCTTGGGCGGCGAAGATTTCGACCAGCGCATCATCGACCACATCGTCACCGAGTTCAAGAAAGAGCAAGGCGTTGACCTGACCAAGGACGTGCTGGCGCTGCAGCGGCTCAAAGAGGCCGCCGAGAAGGCCAAGATCGAGCTGTCCAACTCGACGCAAACCGACGTCAACCTGCCCTACATCACCGCCGACGGCTCAGGCCCGAAGCACCTGAACATCAAGCTCACCCGCGCCAAGCTGGAATCGCTGGTCGATGAGCTGATCCAGCGCACGATGGAGCCCTGCCGCATCGCCATCAAGGACGCTGGCGTGAAGGTCTCCGACATCGACGACGTGATCCTGGTCGGCGGCATGAGCCGCATGCCCAAGGTGCAGGAAAAGGTCAAAGAGCTGTTCGGCAAGGAGCCGCGCAAGGACGTCAACCCCGACGAGGCCGTGGCCGTGGGTGCAGCCATCCAGGGCCAGGTGCTGGGCGGTGAGCGCAAGGACGTGCTGCTGCTGGACGTCACCCCGCTGAGCCTGGGCATCGAGACCCTGGGTGGGGTGATGACCAAGATGATCAAGAAGAACACGACCATCCCGACCAAGTTCGGTCAGACTTTTTCTACCGCCGACGACAACCAGCCGGCGGTGACGATCAAGGTCTACCAGGGCGAGCGCGAACTGGCCTCGGGCAACAAGAGCCTGGGTGAGTTCAACCTGGAGGGCATTCCGCCGTCGCCGCGTGGCCTGCCGCAGATCGAGGTCACCTTCGACATCGACGCCAACGGCATCCTGCATGTGGGCGCCAAGGACAAGGCCACCGGCAAGGAAAACAAGATCACCATCAAGGCCAACTCGGGCCTGAACGAGGCCGAGATCGAGAAGATGGTCAAGGACGCCGAGCTCAATGCCGCCGAAGACGCGAAGAAGGTCGAGTTGGTGCAGGCCCGCAACATGGCCGACGGCACCGTGCACACGGTGAAAAAGAATCTGGCCGAGCATGGCGACAAACTCGACGCCGAAGAGAAGGAAAAGATCGAAGCCGCGATCAAGGCCGCCGACGAAGCCATGAAGGGCGACGACAAAGCCACGATCGAGGCCGCCACCGAGACGCTGATGACCGCCAGCCAGAAGCTGGGCGAGAAGGTCTACGCCGAGCAGGCGGCGGCGGGCGCGGGTGCGGCCGGTGCCGCGCCTGGCGGTGAGGCACCGAAGGCGGAGGCTGGCGCAAGCTCGTCCAAGCCCGCAGCCGACGACAACGTGGTGGACGCCGAGTTCAAAGAAGTCAAGAAGTGACAGGCCGGACAGCCTCGGGCCGCGCGAGCGGACCCGACCCGGATCCTGGGGCTGTCGTCCTATCTCACCGCGTTCGACCCGCAGGCCTGGCCTGCCGGTCAACGCGGTGTTTGACATTTCAAATCACTGAGTGACGTTTATGGCCAAGCGCGACTACTACGACATCCTGGGCCTGCCCAAGAACGCCAGCGAAGAAGACATCAAGAAGTCCTATCGCAAGCTGGCCATGAAGCACCACCCCGACCGCAACCAGGGTGACGATGCCAAGAAGTCGGAAGACAAGTTCAAGGAGGTCAAGGAGGCCTACGAGATGCTGTCCGACGGCCCCAAGCGCGCCGCCTACGACCAGTACGGCCATGCCGGAGTCGACCCCAATGTGGGCGCGGGCGGTGGCTTTCGGGGTGCGGACGGGCAAGGCGGCTTTGCCGAAGCCTTCGGCGACATCTTTGGCGACATCTTCAGCGGCGGGGCTGGTGCCGGCCGGCGTGGCGGCAGCGGCCAGCAGGTCTACCGCGGCAGCGACCTCAGCTACGCGATGGAAATCTCGCTCGAAGAGGCCGCCAACGGCAAGGACGCGCAGATCCGCATTCCCAGCTGGGACAGCTGCGAGACCTGCAAGGGCACGGGTGCCAAGCCCGGCACTTCGGCCAAGACCTGCGGCACCTGCAATGGCGCCGGCACGGTGCACATGCGCCAGGGCTTCTTCAGCATCCAGCAGACCTGCCCGCACTGCCATGGCAGCGGCAAGATCATTCCCGAGCCCTGCACCACCTGCGCGGGAGCCGGCAAGATCAAGCGGCAGAAAACACTGGAAGTGAAGATCCCGGCCGGCATCAACGAAGGCATGCGCATCCGCTCGGCCGGGAATGGCGAGCCCGGCACCAATGGCGGTCCCGCAGGCGATCTGTACATCGAGATCCGGATCAAGGAACACGAAATCTTCGAGCGCGACGGCGACGACCTGCACTGCACCGTTCCGGTGTCGTTCACCACCGTGGCCTTGGGCGGTGCCATCGAGGTGCCCACGCTGGCCGGCAAGGCCGAGATCGAACTGCCTGAGGGCACGCAGCATGGCAAGACCTTCCGCCTGCGCGGCAAGGGCGTGAAGGGCCTGCGCTCAAGCTACCCCGGCGACCTGTACTGCCATGTGTCGGTGGAAACGCCGGTCAAGCTCACCGAGCACCAGCGAAAGCTGCTGAAGGACCTGGACGAGTCTTTGAAAAAGGGCGGCGAGAAGCACTCGCCCAACGCCAAGAGCTGGACCGACCGGGTCAAGGACCTGTTCAAGTAGGCTGGCTCGCAACGCTGCCCGGCACGGTCAGAACAGACTGGCCTGAGCCAATGGCGGCGCGCCGGCAGGCTCGGGCCGGCGGAACTGGCTGAGGTCAAGTTCCACCCGCGCCCGCTGCAGGTTCAGTCTGGCGCTGGCCTTGTTCAGCCGCTGGCGTAGCAACTGAGCCCACAGCCCGCTGCCGGTCATGCGCTCGCCGAAGCGGCTGCTGTTGTCGGCGCCGCCGCGCATCTCGCGGATCCGCGCCATGACGCGGGCGGCGCGTTCGGGGAAATGCTGCTGCAGCCATTGCTGGAACAGCGGATTGACCTCCCAGGGCAGGCGGATGACGATGGAGAACGAACGGCTAGCGCCGGCGTCCCTTGCGGCAGCCAGGATGTGTTCCAGTTCGGGCTCGTTCAGGAACGGGATCACCGGCGACACGCTCACCCCCACGGGCACACCCGCGTCGGTCAGCCGGCGGATGGTCTGCAATCGGCGCTGCGGCGAGGCAGCGCGCGGTTCCATCACCCGCGCCAGTTCGGGGTCGAGCGTGGTGATCGAGACATAGGCCGCAGCCAGATGGCGCTGGGCCATGGGCGCGATCAGGTCCAGGTCGCGTTCGACGCCTGAGGACTTGGTGATGATGGAAAACGGGTGGTGAAAATCGCGCAGCACCTCGATCAGCGACCGGGTAATACCCAGGTGCCGCTCAACCGGTTGATAGGCGTCGGTCACCGAGCCCAGGTTGAGCAGCTGCGGCGTGTAGCCGCGAGCCTGGAAGGCCTCGCGAAGGCGCTGCGCGGCATTGACCTTGGCGACGATACGGGTCTCGAAGTCCAGTCCCGGTGACAGATTCAGGTAGCTGTGCGTGGGCCGTGCATAGCAGTAGATGCAGCCATGTTCACAGCCCCGGTAAGGGTTGACCGACAGGTCGAAGCCGATGTCGGGTGAATCATTGCCGGACAAGATGGTCTTGACCTGCTCCTCAAAGATCTGGGTGCCCACCGGCAAGCTCATGGCCTGAGCCTGTTGCTCCAGGCCGCCCCAGCCGTCGTCTTCGGCCTCTCGAACTTCATTGCTGAAACGGTTGGCCAGTGTCCAGCTTGTGCCGCGACCCTTGATCTGACGCTGCAGATGAATCGGCTGTTCTTGCACCAGAGCGGCTGAAGGTATGACGGGCATACTGTAAATATATACAGCTGCCGAGTGTTTGTCCAGCGGCCACCGGTGCGCAGCCACGACGGCCCCGGTTCAGGGGCTGCGGTGGTGAATGGCCTGCTCGCGCTTGAGGTGCCGACCGGTCGCTCACATGCCCGGCGGCCACCCCTTCGAGCGGCCAAAACTTGAGCCTTCAGTACTCGCCGCTGCCCACGCTGCCCGGGGCCAGGTTGTCGAACTTGGTCAAGGGCTTCAGGAAGGTCAGCTTGACGGTGCCCACCGGCCCGTTGCGCTGTTTGCCGATGATGATCTCGGCCACACCGGGCTCCTTGCACTGGTCCTTGGTGTAGTAGTCGTCGCGGTAGATGAACATGATCACGTCGGCGTCCTGCTCGATGGCGCCCGACTCGCGCAGGTCGCTCATCATCGGCCGCTTGTCGGTGCGGCTTTCGACCGAGCGGTTGAGCTGCGACAGCGCGATCACCGGGCATTGCAGTTCCTTGGCCAGCGCCTTCAGACCGCGCGAGATTTCGCTGATCTCGGTGGCCCGGTTCTCGCCGTCGGAGCGCGAGGTGCCGCTCATCAGCTGCAAGTAGTCGACCACGATCAGGCCCAAGGTGCCGCCGAACTGGCGCGCCATGCGGCGCGAGCGTGCGCGCAGTTCGGCTGGGTTCAGCGCGGGCGTCTCGTCGATGAACAGCTGGGCCTTGCTCAAGCGTTCGGCGGCATCGGTCAATCGGCCCCATTCGTCGTCGCGCAGACGGCCGGTGCGCAGGCCGGATTGGTCGATGCGGCCGAGCGAGCCGACCATGCGCAGCGCCAGCTGGGCCGCGCCCATTTCCATCGAGAACACCAGCACCGGCAGGCCTTCGTTGACCGCCACCGCTTCAGCGATGTTCAGCGCAAATGCGGTCTTGCCCATCGACGGCCGGGCGGCCAGGATGATCAGGTCGCCCTTTTGCAGGCCGGCGGTCATGCGGTCCATGTCGAAAAAGCCGGTGCGCACGCCGGTCACGTCCTCGGCACCGTTCTCGTGCAACTCGGTCACGCGGTCGATCAACTGCATGGTCAGCTTGTCGATGCCGATGAAGCCCTGCTTGTTGCGCGAGCCTTCTTCGCCGATCTTGAAGATCCGGCCTTCGGCCTCGTCCAGGATCTGCGACACCGCGCGACCCTGCGGGTTGAACGCGTTGGTGGCGATGTCGTCAGCAGCCGAAATCAGTTTGCGCAGGATCGCGCGCTCGCGCACGATCTCGGCGTAGCGGCGCAGGTTGGCCGCGCTGGGCACGCTTTGCGCCAAGTCGTTCAGGTAGGCCAGACCCCCGCATTGCTCGGCCTTGCCGTTGCTTTGCAACTGCTCGAAGACGGTGATCACGTCGGCTGGCTTGCTGGCATTGATCAACACCGAGATGGCAGTGAAGATCTCGCGGTGCTCCCAGCGGTAAAAATCGCTTTCGCTGACCTGGTCGCCGGCCCGGTCCCAGGCCAGGTTGTCGATCAGCAGGCCACCCAGCACGCTCTGCTCGGCTTCGTTCGAATGAGGCGGCACACGCAGGCGCGCCACCTCATCATCCTGGGTGCCAACGTGGGGCGCAGAGCCTGAGTTGAAACTGGAACGGGTCATGGTGGACATCGTGTGCCAATCATAGGGGCGCTGCCACTGCAGGCCTGTGCACAAGCCTGTGCAGAACCAGGGCAGCGTGGCAGGACAACGCGGGACAAGTGCTGCAGCCATGAAAAAAGCCGGCGCAGGCCGGCTTTGCATTCGCGAGTTGCCAGCCGAGGCTGGCGGCGGACACAGGTCTCAGCTGCTCTCGGCCACGACCTTGACGGTCATGTCGACAACGACGTCGGTGTGCGCCGCGACCTGGATCGGGTGTTCGCCCACGGTCTTGAGCGCACCGGTGGCCAACCGAACCTGGGCCTTGGGCAGGTCGAAGCCCATCTTCTTCAGCGCGTCGGCGATGTCGGCATTGGTCACCGAACCAAACAATCGGCCATCGACACCGGCCTTCTGCATCACGGTCACGGTGATGCCGGCGAGCTTTTCGGCCACAACGGTGGCAGCGGCCAACTTGTCAGCGGCGACCTTTTCGAGTTCCGCCCGGCGGACTTCGAATTCCTTGATCGCGGTTTCGGTCGCGCGGCGAGCGCGCTTGGTCGGGATCAGGAAGTTACGGGCGTAGCCGTCCTTGACCTTGACCACATCACCCAGGTTGCCCAGGTTGGCAATTTTGTCGAGCAGGATCACTTGCATGTTGTGTGCTCCTTCAGACGCGGTGCTGGTCGCTGTACGGCACCAGCGCGAGGAAACGTGCTCGCTTGATGGCCGTGGTCAGCTGACGCTGAAAGAACGCGCGGGTGCCGGTCAGGCGAGCGGGCGTGATCTTGCCGTTCTCACCGATGAAATCGCGCAAGGTGTCGACATCCTTGTAGTCGATCTCGGTCACACCGGCGACGGTGAAACGGCAGAAGCGCTTGCGCTTGAACAGCAGCGACTGCTGGTTGCGCTTGGGCTTGCGGTCTTTGGAAAACTTACCTTTACCACGTGGTGGGGGCATGGTGAACCTCTAAAGTGTGTCGGTGCGTTGAATGATCGCTCGGGTGCTGTGCAGGCTGCTGCGTCAGGCGTCCGGGCTCAGCGAGGTGATGTGAAACAGCATGCCGCGTCCGTTGCGTGCGGTGGCCAGGAAGCCGGCAAACAAGCCGTTCGCTCCCAATTCCATCGCGCCCAGCGGGCCTGCGATCTGCCCGATGGCCAGCGCCTTGATGTCCAGCGACACCTGGCGAGGCTGCCCGTCTTCGGTCTGGATGCCGGCATGCTGCAGCCGGCAGTTCAGGGCTGGAAGACCGGCGGGCGAGTACCGCAGTGCGGCCCGTTCCACCAGTTGCGCGCTCAGAACCAGCCGGTTCATCTGCGTCGATACTGCAGGCGTGGTGGCCTGCGTGGCGATGGTCAGGTCGGGGCCGGCGGCAGGCTGAATCAGTTGCTGGCCTCCTGTACGGCGGCCTTGCGGGCCTCGTCCTTCTCGACCTGGCGCATCATCACCGAACCGGTGGTCTCGGCCTTGTCCTTGACCACGGTGAGGTGGCGCAGCACGGCGTCGTTGAAGCGGAAGCCCGTTTCCAGTTCGGCCAGGGTCTCTTTCGAGACCTCGATGTTCAGGCACATGTAATGCGCCTTGCCCAATTTCTGGATCTGGTAGGCCAGCTGGCGGCGACCCCAGTCTTCAACCCGGTGCACCTTGCCCTCACCGGCGGTGACGATGCCTTTCAGGCGTTCGAGCATGGCGGGTACCTGCTCGCTCTGGTCCGGATGGACCAGCAGCACGATCTCGTAATGACGCATGGACACTCCTTCTGGTTTCCGGCCCCCGGGGCGGGGGCGACTCGGAAGCTGCCCGGCGGCGTCAAGACGCCAGTGCAGCAAGTTCGGCCGCCGGTGCACTGGTGTGCAGCTGCCGCGCCGTCTCTCCCCCACGCCAACTGCGTACTGCAAGCAGTACGCGAAGCGGGAAAAGCCTGGGATTATAGCCCGGACTGCGAACTTTCGCTGTTCGGCTGCGCCTGCCAGTTGTCAGGCCGGCGCAGCGCCATGGCCATGGCTGCCTGCGCAGGCGCCGGGGGCGGCCGCATCAGGCTCACCAGCACCAGCACCAGACAGCCGGCGGGCACGCCGAAGATGCCGGCCGACATCGGCTCGATGCCGAACCAGCGGCCGTCGGTGACCGGCCCGTGCAAGCCCAGCCAGGACCGCGTAGGCAGCAGATTGACGGCCATGTAGCCCAGCGTCACCGCCATGCCCACCAGCATGCCGGCGACTGCGCCTTGTCGGTTGGCCCGGCGCCAGAAGATGCCGACCACGAGCGCCGGAAAGAAGATGGCTGCGGCAAGCGAGAAGGCACTGGTCACGACGGGCAGGATGTCGGTCAGCCGCAGCGACGCCACCCAGGCCGCCAGCACCGCACTGACCAGCACCATCAGCTTGGACAGCATCACCCGCTTGATCGGCGTGGTGCGGGGGTTCGCGTCGCGGTAGATCAGGTCGTGTGACAAGGCGCTGGAGATGGTCAGCAGCAGCCCGTCGGCGGTGGACAGCGCGGCGGCCAGCGCGCCGGCGGCAACGAGATAGGTCACCACCAGCGGCATCCCGCCCAGTTCGGGCGCGGCCAGGACGATGAGGTCGCCAGCCAGACGCAGTTCGGCCAGTTGCAGCAGGCCATCGCCGTTGATGTCGGCGACCGAGATCAGGCTGGGATCAAGCTTGTTCCAGCGCCGCAGCCAGTCCGGCAGACTGCCGAAAGAGGTGCCAAGCAGTTCGGTGAAGACCTGGTACTTGACCATCACCGCCAGCGCCGGTGCGCTCATGTAGAGCAGCACGATGCTCAGCAGTGCCCAGCCCACCGAGCTGCGCGCCTGCGACACCGACGGCGTGGTGTAGTAGCGCGTCAGCACATGGGGCAGCGCTGCCGTGCCCATCATCAGGCAGAACACCAGAGCCATGAAGTTGGCCCGTGACCAGGGTCCGGCCTGGCCATCGGCCGCCTCTCCGGGCAGGGCCTGTGGCGCCATGCCCGCCAGAGGCCGGGCCTGGGCGCGCGATTCATCCCGCTCGCGCTGGTAGACCTCACGAGCTTCATCGGCCGTGCGCGGCATGCGGTCGAGCTGGCGCTCGGCCTGCTGGATGCGTGCCAGCGGTGCGTTGTCGGCACGCATGCGCTCGATCTCGCGCAGCAGCAGAGAGTGGTCGCTGGCCATCGCCGCCGGCACGTCCAGCAGCTTGCGCTCGGCATCGTCGGCGCGCTGGTTGAGGATGGCACGAACCTCCAGCTCGGCCGGGTCCACCCGCAGTTCTGCCTCGCGCGCGGTCACCACCGACAACTGCTCGCGGTAGTCCAACAGCGGCAGCCAGGAGCCGGTCTGGTGCAGGCTGAGCCAGAACACCGGCACCGTGAAGGCGATGATCAGCACGATGTACTGCGCGACCTGGGTCCAGGTCACCGCCCGCATGCCGCCCAGGTACGAGCACACCAGCACGCCGCCCAGACCGACGAAGATGCCGATCTCGAAACTGAAGCCGGTCAGATGCGAGGTGATCAGGCCCACGCCATAAACCTGCACCACGACATAGACGAAGGACACCACCACCGTGGCCACCACCGCGATCAGCCTAGGCCACTGGCCGCCGTAGCGCGCGCCGATGAAGTCAGGAATCGTGTACTGGCCGAAGCGCCGCAGATAGGGCGCGAGCAGCATCGCCACCAGGCAATAGCCGCCGGTCCAGCCCAGGATGAAGGCCAGACCGTTGAAGCCTTCCAGATAGAGCACGCCGGCGGTGCCGATGAAGGACGCGGCCGACATCCAGTCCGCACCGATGGCCATGCCGTTGTAGAACGCCGGCACCCGGCGGCCGGCGACGTAGTACTCGGCCTCGTCGGTGGTGCGGCTCATCAGGCCGATGGCGGCGTAGACCAGCACGGTGCCGATCAGAAAACTGCCACCTATCCAGGCGCGTGACCAGCCGCTACGTTCCAGCGCGGCCATCATGCCCACGAAGATCAGCACGCCCAAGGTGAACAAGCCGTAGCGCCGGTGCAGGCGGCGATTGAAACGCCACGTCGATTCGGGTGAAGGCGGGGCGCGGCTCATCGGGTCCGAGCTTACCCTCGCAGTGCTTGCGCCAGGCTGACCCGGCCCGCCGTATGGGACAGGCGCAGGGCCGAATTCAGCTGTTGCCGAGCAAGGTCCAGGTCTCGACCACCGAATCGGGGTTGAGCGAGATAGACGTGATGCCCTCGGCCGCCAGCCAGAGCGCAAAGTCAGGGTGGTCGCTGGGTCCCTGGCCACAGATGCCGACGTATTTGCCGGTGGCACGGCAGGCCGCGATGGCCCGCGAAATCAGCGCCTTGACGGCCGGGTCGCGCTCGTCGAAGTCCTTGGCCAACTGTGCCAGCCCGGAGTCACGGTCCAGGCCCAGGGTGAGCTGGGTCAGGTCGTTCGAACCGATGGACATGCCGTCGTAATGAACCAGAAACTGATCCGCCAGGATGGCGTTGCTGGGCACCTCGCACATCATGATCAGGCGCAGGCCGTTCTGTCCGCGCGCCAGGCCACGCTCGGCCAGCATCTCGTTGACCCGCGCGGCCTGACCCACGGTGCGCACGAAGGGCACCATGATTTCCACATTGACCAGCCCCATGTCGTTGCGCACGCGCTTCAGGGCCTCGCATTCCATCGCGAAAGCATCGGCAAACTCACCACTGATGTAGCGTGACGCGCCGCGAAAGCCCAGCATCGGGTTCTCTTCGTCCGGCTCGTAGCGCGAGCCACCGATCAGCTTGCGGTACTCGTTGGACTTGAAGTCGGACAGACGCACGATCACCGGCTTGGGCCAGAATGCCGCTGCAATGGTCGCCACACCTTCGGTCAGCTTGTCGACATAAAACGCACGCGGTGAGGCATGGCCACGGGCCACCGATTCAACCGCCTTCTTCAGATCGGGCTCGATGTTCGGGTAGTCGAGGATGGCCTTGGGGTGCACGCCGATGTTGTTGTTGATGATGAATTCCAGTCGCGCCAGGCCCACACCGGCATTTGGAATCTGCGCAAAGTCAAAAGCCAGCGTGGGGTTGCCCACGTTCATCGTCATCTTCACCGGGCAGTACGGCATTTCGCCGCGCTTGATCTCGGTGACCTCGGTGTCGAGCAGGCCGTCGTAGATGGTGCCGGTGTCGCCCTCGCTGCAGACCACGGTGACCAGCATGCCGTCCTGCAGTTTGTCGGTGGCATCACCACAACCCACCACCGCCGGAATCCCCAGTTCGCGGGCAATGATCGCGGCGTGGCAGGTGCGCCCGCCCCGGTTGGTGACGATGGCGGCCGCGCGCTTCATCACCGGCTCCCAGTTCGGGTCGGTCATGTCGGCCACCAGCACATCGCCCGGCAGCACGCTGTCCATCTCGGCCAGCGACTGCACCACCCGCACCCGGCCGGTGCCGATCTTCTGGCCGATGGCCCGGCCTTCGGCCAGCACTGCGCTGCGCTGGCCGGGCTTGCCCAGCACCCTGTACTTTTGCTCGACCTGGTTGCCGGCCTGGCTCTTCACCGTCTCGGGCCGGGCCTGCAGGATGTAGAGCTTGCCGTCGTTGCCGTCACGACCCCATTCGATGTCCATCGCCCGGCCGTAGTGCGCTTCGATGGTCAGCGCGTAGCGGGCCAGCTCGATCACGTCGTCGTCAGACAGCGAATAACGGTTGCGCTGCTCGGGCGGGGTGTCCACGGTGGTCACCAGCTTGCCGCTGGCCGCACGCTCTTGCGGCGACGCGAACTCCATGCGAATCAGCTTGCTGCCCAGGTTGCGGCGGATGATCGGGAAGCGCCCATTGCGCAGCCCCGGCTTGTGGACATAGAACTCGTCCGGGTTGACAGCGCCCTGCACCACCGTCTCGCCCAGGCCATAGCTGGCGGTGATGAAGACCACGTCCTCGAAGCCCGACTCGGTGTCGATGGTGAACATGACACCAGCCGCGCCCAGGTCCGAGCGCACCATCCGCTGCACGCCCGCCGACAGTGCCACCTCGGCATGGGCAAAACCCTTGTGCACGCGGTAGCTGATGGCGCGGTCGTTGTACAGCGACGCAAAGACTTCCTTCATGCGGTGCAGCACGTCGCTGATGCCATGCACGTTGAGAAAACTTTCCTGCTGGCCCGCGAACGAGGCGTCGGGCAGGTCTTCTGCCGTGGCGGACGAGCGCACCGCAAAGCTGGCCTGGTCGTCGCCAGCGGTCAGCTCGGCATAGGCCTGGCGCACCGCCGCTTCCAGTTCGGGCTGAAACGGCGCATCGGTGACCCAGCCCCGGATCTGCGCACCGGCCTCGGCCAGGGCCTTGACGTCGTCGGTGTTCAACGCGTCCAGTCTGGCGTTGATCTTGTCGGTCAGGCTGCTGTGCTGCAGGAAGCCGCGAAAGGCATGGGCCGTGGTGGCAAACCCACCGGGCACCCGCACGCCGGCAGGGGCGAGCTGGCTGATCATTTCGCCGAGGCTGGCGTTCTTGCCGCCAACGACCTCGACATCGGTCATTCTCAGTTGTTCAAACGGCACGACCAGGGCGGTCGCCAGCAGGGTGGAAGGCATGGCAAAACTCCGTGAGGTTGGGAAACGGGTGGTCTGCCGGGCCAATCCTGCAGGCTGCCGTGCAGCCTCAGGGGCATGGCGACGCGGCGGCGCTTGTGCGCACGGGCCCACACTGTGGCAGCGGGACTCATCCGGGCTGTGACACAGGGGCGCATCGTGGCGAGCACGCAGGCTGTCGGCCATGAGGCAATCATGGGCTGATTCTACGGACCAAGCGCCTATCATCGGTGGCGTGTTCGGCCCACCGATGCGCAAGCTGATGCACAAGTAGACGCAGAAGCGGCAGAACCTTCCAAGGATTGCCTCGTGCCCGCCGCCGGCGGTGACTCGCGGCCCTCTCCGGCCACCAGACCATGCCCCACCGCAGCGTATTTTTTGTCTCTGACGGCACCGGCATCACCGCCGAAACCTTCGGCAATTCCATCCTGGCCCAGTTCGAGGCCAAACCGCGCCATGTGCGCAGACCCTTCATCGACAGCGTGGCCAAGGCGATGGTGGTGGTGGGCGAGATCAATCAGGTCGCTGACGCTGAAGGCAAGCGACCCATCGTGTTCATCACCCTGGTCAATGACGAGATCCGCGATGTGCTGACCGCCAGCGCCTGCAGAGGCCTGGTGATGGACATGTTCCGCACCTTTGTTCAACCGCTGGAGATCGAGTTCGGCATGAAGAGCAACCACCGCGTGGGCCGCTTCACCGACGCGGCCAAGAGCGGGGAGTACAACGAACGCATCGAGGCCATCAACTACTCATTGGCCCATGACGACGGTCAGTCGTCGCGCAACCTGGCCTCGGCCGACGTGATCCTGGTCGGCGTCAGCCGCTGCGGCAAGACGCCCACTTCTCTGTACCTGGCCATGCAGCATGGCGTGAAGGCGGCCAACTACCCGCTGATCCCCGAAGACTTCGAGCGCAACAAGGTGCCAACGGGCCTGCAGCCCCACGTGGCCAAATGCTTCGGACTGACCATCGACCCCGAGCGCCTGTCACAGATCCGCCATGAACGCCGGCCCGACAGCAAGTACGCCGCGCTGGACAACTGCCGCTACGAGGTGCGTGAGGCCGAGGCCATGATGCGCCGCAGCGGCATTGCCTGGCTGAGTTCGACCCACAAGTCGATCGAAGAGATCGCCACCACCATCCTGCGCGACATCCGGCCCGACCGGCTGGTTTACTGAGCGCCGCGAGCCGCCGCCTGGCGCACCGATTCGTACAGGCATACCGCCGCCGCTGCGGCCACGTTCAGCGACTCTTCGCCTCCGGGCTGTGGCACACGCAGCACCAGCGCGCAGCGGGCCAGCAGCTCGGCCGCCACGCCCTGCCCTTCATGGCCCATGACCCAGGCGCAAGGCTGGGGCAGGCTGGCCTGGGGCAGCAGCTTGGGGGTGACCAGAGCGGTGCCCACCATGGGCACCGCGAGCACTGACAAATCGTCCAGCGCCAGGCCCTCGACCAGGCGCAGGCCGAAGTGCGCACCCATGCCGGCGCGCAGGACCTTGGGCGACCACAGCGCTGCCGTGCCTTGCAGCGCCAGCACCTGCTCGAAGCCAAACGCAGCCGCCGTGCGCAGCATGCTGCCCACGTTGCCGGCGTCCTGCACCCGGTCCAGCACCAGGCTGGGGGTTGAAGGGTCGATCGCCGGCGCCACGGGAGCGGCCAGCACAAAGCCCAGCCGGGCCGGTGACGGCAAGCTGCTCAGGCCTTCGAACAAGGCGTCGGGCAGCAGCACGCAGCGCGGCGCGGCCTGAGCCAGCGCGCGCAGCACCGGCCGATCCCAGGCGCTGTGGCTGACCACCGCCTGCTGCGGCAGGCCACCGCGCTGCAGCAGGGCCGAGCACAGGTGTTCACCCTCCAGCCACAACAGGCCCAGCTTGCGGTAGGCCGCGCCGTCTCGGGCCAGCTTGCGCAGCCGCAGCAACAAGGGGTTGTCGCGCGCCGTGATCTGCAAGGGTGTGTCGTTCATGGACTCAACCCGCCAGCGGGACGGCTACCGCTGAGCCCTGCACCGGCACCCGCTGCAGCGCCTGGCGCACCGGCGCATAACTCAGACGGTGGGCGGCGCAGGGGCCATGCAGGTTCAGCGCGGCCAGATGCTCTGCGGTGGGGTAGCCCTTGTGACCGGCAAAGTTGTACTGCGGATGGGCCTGGTGCAGCGCCATGCACAAGCGGTCGCGATGC
>JANOWE010000208.1:0-19173 GCA_031417735.1 Betaproteobacteria bacterium | reverse complement strand
CGGGGCCATCACCGCGCCGTTCAACGTGCAGAGCTGGGCCGGGCTGGCCGTACACCCGGCCACGGGCAACCTGTGGCTGGGGGCGGTCAACGGCGGGGCGCAGTTGGTGGAATATGCGGTCGGCGCCGCAGGCGTGCTCACAGAGCTGCGCCGTGAGGACACCCGCGCCCAGGGCCTGAACCAGAGCGAGATCTCCGGCCTGGCCTTTGCCGCGGACGGCAGCCTGTGGGTCAGCTCCACACAGGGCGAGATCTACAAGATCGATGTGTCATGAGAACCGAACCAGCTTCCCTGCAATCGGCACTGATCACCCTTCGTCTGCGGGGTGACAGTGCCGGGGCTGGCTGTTAAAACCAACTGCCCCCAAGCCAATGCGTTTTGGGGGCGGGCCTACTTTCATTGCTCCGCAGGAGATTGCCTTGACCAAGCTTTACACCGCAGCGCGCCTGTCGCGACCAGTCTTCCGGCCGAGCCGTGCCCTGGCGCTGGCGACATGTCTTTTTTCGGCCACCGTGGCCTGGGCGCTGCCCAGCGTGAGCTACACCGCCGTCAACGACGGGGGCACTGCCTGGCACTACCACTATCTGGTCAGCGGTCCGCTGGACAGCGGTGAGGCGGTGAATTTGCTGTTCGATTTTATGAAGTACGACTCGGTTGACGTGGTGATCGGCTCCTACAACGCCCTCGCACTGAGCCCGCTGGTGTCGCCGCCGTTCTCGCCAGGCGCGGAGACCCAAGTCACCCTGACCAGCCTGGGGGTACTGACAGCTGCCGGCAGCACGCAGGTCAGCGTGTCCTTCACCTGGTTGCCACTCTCGGGCAACCCAGGCAGCCAGCCGTTTGAACACCTGGACACCGGCTTCACGGTTGTGGGCAACGGCAGCACCGTGGCTGCCGTGCCCGAGCCTGCCTCGGTGGCGTTGATGCTGGCTGGGCTGGCGCTGCTGGCTCCCTCCGCGCGCCGCGCGGCCAAACGCGCCTGACCTACCGCCGTTGGCGGCCAAGCTCGCCCCGGGCTGCTCAAGAAGGCGGGCTGGAGGCAGTGGTGTCAGCCAAGGTCGGGGTTTGCCTACAGAATGACCTCGACGCTTCCAACCTGACCACGCCATGAAACCGGTCGAGTCGCTGGCGCTGGCCGAAGCACCCGCAGCGCCAGCCTGGCCTGATCTGCTCCGTACCCACAACCCGGCCTTGCTGTGCGGCGCCTGGCTCGACCACCTGGATCAAGGGCAGGTCAACGCCAGCCGTTCCATGGTGCTGTTGCGTGGCGAGCACGACGACCTGCAACTCACCGCGCTGCGGCCACCGGGTGCTGCGGTGGATGACCTGAGCCCCTTGCTGGCGCGGGCCTCAACCACGCTGGAGCCGGCCTGCATGCCCTTGAAGGCCGGCTTGTTGCTGACCGTGCCGCTGCTGTGGGCCGGCCAGTTACGGGGCCTGGTGGCGCTGCAGTTCGCCACGCGTGAGCAGGCTGAGGCGGCCCAAGCCCTGGTGCGTTGGGGCAGTGGCTGGCTGCTGGCCTTGCTGGTGCGCCTGGCCGCCGACAAGGACCAGGCCGCATTGGCCGAGGCCCGCCGCCTGCTCGAGCTGATGGCCGGCGTGTTTGCCGAAGCCGATTTCGCCGGCGCCAGCCTGGCTGCGGCCAACCGGCTGGCGCTGCTGTGGGGCGCCAGCAGCGTGGCCATGGGCTGGGTGCAGACCGAGCGCACGGTGGTGATTGCGCGCACCAACGCCGCCGAGAACGACCCCCGCGCCAACCTGATCGGCCAGCTCGCGGCGGCCATGGACGAAGCGCTGGACCTGCGTCAGACCGTGCAGTGCATGGCCGGCAAGCTGCCCGAGTCCCACCAACCCAAGCTGCCGCAGCACCGGGCGCTGGCGCGTGAAACGCAGGCCGAGGCGACGGTCAGTGCGCTGCTGTTCGACGAGGGCGTGGCGGTGGGCGTGGTACTGATCGAGCGTGACCTGCCACTGTCCGCCGCTGAGCTCGACCGGCTGGACACCCAGTGCATGATGCTGGCGCCGCTGCTGGCGCAGAAGCGCGCCGCCGATCGCAGCCTCTGGCAGCATGCCCGGGCCAGCAGCCAGGCGGCGCTGCACCGCCTGGGCGACGGCTCGGCCATGGGCTGGAAGCTGGCCGGTGGCGTGGCGGCCCTGCTGTTGCTGCTGGCCGCGCTGGTGCCGGTACCGCTGCGCATCACCTCGCCGGCGGTGGTGGAAGGTGAAATCCAGCGCTCGATTGCCGCACCGTTCCAGGGCTTTGTCAGCACCGCCGTGGCCCGCGCCGGTGACGTGGTGCGCGCGGGGCAGTTGCTGGCCACGCTCGAAGACAAGGACCTGCTGCTGGACCAGTCACGCTGGAGCGCCGACCTGGAGCTGGCCAGCCGCAAGGAACGCGAGGCCATGGCGGTGGGCAACCGTGTCGACCTGCGCCTGGCGGCTGCCCAGGCCAACCAGGCGCGGGCCCAGCTCGACCTGGTGCAGCAAAAGCTCAGCCGGGTGCAGATCGTCGCGCCTTTCGATGGCGTGGTGGTGCGTGGCGACCTGTCGCAGTCGCTGGGCTCGCCAGTCGAGCAGGGCAAGGTGCTGTTCGAACTGGCGCCACTGGATGCCTGGCGGGTGATTCTGAAAGTGGACGAGCGTGACGTGAGCCATGTGCGGCTGAACCAGACCGGGCTGTTGATGCTGTCCGGCCTGAGCGGCACGCAGCAGGACTTCAGCGTCAGCCGCATCACTTCTATCGCCACCGCCGAGGAAGGCCGCAACTACTTCCGCGTCGAAGCCGGCCTGAACCAGCACGATCTCAAGCTGCGGCCCGGCATGGAAGGCGTGGCCAAGATCGACGCGGGCAGCGGCTCGGCGTTGTGGGTGTGGACAAGGCGGCTGACCGACTGGCTGCGCCTGACGCTGTGGGAATGGTCGCCGTGAACCCTGCCAACAGCTGCGCCTGCCAGCCATGAGCGCCGCGCTGCTGTCCGGCCACTGGTTCCGCCTGGCCGCGCTCAAACCCCGGCTGCGAAGCCATGTGCGGGTCCAGCGCCACGTCTATCGAGGCAAGGTCTGGTACGTCATCCATGACCGTGTTTCCGGCCACCACCACCGCTTCAATGCCGCGGCGCATGAGGTCATCCGCCAGCTCGATGGCCGGCAGAGCATGCAGCAGATCTGGGAGCAGGTGTCGGCCCGGCTACACGACAACTCGCCCACCCAGACCGAGATCGTGCAAGTGCTGGGCCAGCTCAATGCGGCCGACCTGCTGCTGATCGACGCCACGCCCGACGTGGCCGAGCTGATCGAGCGGCGCAGCCAGCGCCAGCGCAAGCAGTGGCTGGGCCGGGTGCTCAACCCGATGTCGCTGCGCCTGCCGCTGTGGGACCCCGAGGCCTTGCTCAGCGCGCTCAACGCCTGGGTGCGACCACTGCCGGTCAGCCTGGCCGTGCTGCTGTGGCTGGCCGTGGTGCTGCCGGCGTTGATGCTCACGCCCGCGCACTGGCCCGAACTGACACGCAACTTTGGTGAACGGCTGCTGTCGGCTGACAACCTGTGGGTGATGGCCGTGGCCTTTCCGCTGCTCAAGGCGGCGCATGAACTGGCTCATGGCCTGGCCGTCAAGCGTGGTGGTGGCGAGGTGCATGAGATGGGGCTGATGTTCCTGATGTTCTACCCCGTGCCCTATGTCGACGCCTCGGCCGCCCATGCCTTTGCCGGCAAGGCGCGTCGGGTCTGGGTGGGGGCATCGGGCATGGCGGCCGAGATGTTCATCGCCGCGCTGGCCTTCTATGTCTGGCTGGCGGTTGAACCCGGCCTGCTGCGCTCGGTGGCCTACAACATGGTGGTGCTGGGCAGCGTGACCACGCTGCTGTTCAATGCCAACCCGCTGCTGCGCTACGACGGCTACTTCATCCTGTCCGACCTGATCGAGATGCCCAACCTGGGCCAGCGCGCCAACCGCTACTGGCAGTACCTGGTCAGCCGCTATGCCTTCGGCATTGCCGCCAGCCGCAGCGAGCCGGCGACCTTGGCCGAGCGGCGCTGGTTGCTGTTCTACGCCCCGGCGGCGTTTGTCTACCGGTTGTTCATCACGCTGAGCATTGCCTGGTTCATCGCCCAGCACTACTTCCTGTTCGGCGTGCTGTTTGCCGTTTGGTCCTTGTTTTCCGGCCTGTTGCAGCCGATGTTCAAGTCGCTGAAGGCCTTGTTCACCCAGCCGCAGTTCGTGGCCCGGGCGCCCCGGGTCTGGTCGACGCTGGCCGCCGTGCTCGGGCTGGCGGTGCTGCTGCTGTTTGTGGTGCCCATGCCTTACCACTCGCGCACGCAGGGCGTGGTCTGGCTGCCCGAACGCGCGCTGCTGCGCGCCGCCAGCGAAGGCTTTGTGCAGCGTTTGCTGGTGCCCAGCGGCGCGCAGGTGCAGCCCGGCGACGCGGTGCTGGAGGCCGTGAACCCGACGCTGGGCGCACAGTTTGCCGAGCAGCAGGCCAAGGTCGAAGAAGCCCAGGCGCGGCTCGATGCCGCCTGGCGCAACCGTCCTGCCGAAGCCGGTCAGCAAAGTGAGTTGCTGGCCCGTGAACAGGCCGCGCTGGACCGCGTGCAGGATGAGCTGACCCGGCTGGTGGCCCGGCCCCAGGTGGCAGGCCGATTGCTCATCGACCGCGCGCAGGACCTGCCTGGGCGCTACCTCAAGAAGGGCGACCTGATCGGCTATGTGGTGGGTGAACAGACGCCCGTGGTGCGGGTGGTGGTGACCCAGGCCGATGTCGACCGGGTGCGCAACGGCCTGCGCGGCGTGCAGGTGAGCCTGCCCGGTGCCCTGGGCGAGCCGATGGCGGGCAGGCTGGTGCGCGCCGTGCCGAAGGCCGCTCATGAACTGCCCAGCGCTGCTCTCGGCCAGGGTGGCGGCGGCCTTCATGCGGTCGACCCGCGCGACAGCAAGCAGACCACCACCATCGAATCGCTGTTCGAGTTCGAGCTTGAGCTGCCCGACCCCAAGGCCGCCAACCACCTGGGCCAGCGTGCCTATGTCAGCTTCGAGCACCCGCCCGAGGCCATTGCCTGGCGCTGGCTGCGGCTGGCACGGCGCCAACTGCTGTCGCGGCTGGAGATATGACACCGCTGGCCTGGGCCCATCTGCCGGGCAGCCTGTACCCCGAGCAGCATCCGCCGCCCGAGTCGGCCTTTAACGAATGGGCGCGGGTGTGGCTGGGCACCAGCCTGCACCGCATGCAGCCGGTGGCGGTGCTGCGGCGGCGGCTGCGCCAGCGCCTGGCGCAGGCTGCGCACGACCTTGCGTCGCTGGACGACGAGACGCTCAGGCAGCGCCTGCGCCACCAGGCTACGCAGTTGTGGCTGGATCGCGCCGGCCCCGAGCCGGCGCTGGCGCTGGTGCGCGAGGTCGCCCGGCGCAGCCTGGGCCTGCTGCCCTACGACACCCAGCTGGAAGGCGCGGCGCAGCTGATCGCCGGCCGCATGGTCGAGATGCAGACCGGCGAGGGCAAGACCCTGACCGCCGGCCTGGCCGCTGCGGTGGTGGCTTCGGTGGGTGTGCCGGTGCATGTGATCACCGTCAACGACTACCTGACCCAGCGTGACGCCGACGAGATGACCCCGCTGTTCAGCTTCATGGGGCTGCGCACCGGCAGCATCGTCACCGGCCTGGGCCCGGCCCAGCGGCGCGCCAGCTATGCCTGCGACATCACCTACTGCACCGGCAAGGAATTGGCGTTTGACTACCTGAAGGACCGCGCCGCCCATGGCCAGGGCAGCAACCAGGCGCGTCTGCGGCTGGACGCCCTGCTGGGCGAACAGGCCCGGCCCACGCTGCTGCGTGGCCTGTACTTCGGCATCGTCGACGAGGCCGACAGTGTGCTGATCGACGAAGCCCGCACGCCGTTGATCCTGTCGGCCAACGCCGGCCCGCTGGCCGGCCAGCAGGTGTTGCAGCAGGCCATCGCCGTGGCGGCCGAGATGAAGGCAGACCTGCATTTCGAGGCTCATGCCGGCCGCCGAGAGCTGCTGCTGCTGCCCGCCGGTCGGCTGTGGTTGACCGAGCGCTGCGTGGCCATGGATGGTGAATGGGCCAGCCGCCATGCCCGTGAACACTGGATCGTGCAGGCCCTGCGCGCCCGGCATTTATTCCGCAGCGGTGAACACTATGTGGTCAAGGACGGCAAGGTGCTGATCGTGGACGAGAACACCGGCCGCGCATTGCCTGGCCGCACCTGGGAGCATGGCCTGCACCAGATCGTCGAGACCATGGAAGGCTGCGCCCTGTCCGACCAGGCCGCCACCGTGGCCCGCATCACCTACCAGCGCTTTTTTCGGCGCTACCTGCGGCTGGCGGGCATGACCGGCACGGCGCAAGAGGTCAAGCACGAGCTGTGGGCCAGTTATGGCCTGCACACCGTGGTGGTGCCCACGCACCGACCCTGCATCCGGCGCCTGCTGCCGCCGCTGTGCCTGGCCGGCGAGGCGCAGAAATGGGCCGCCATTGCCGAGCAGGCCCGGTCCATGACCGCCGCCGGCCGGCCGGTGCTGGTGGGCACGCGGTCGGTGCAGGCCTCGCAGCGGCTGTCGGCGGTGCTGCGCGGCCTGGGCCTGGCCCATGAGGTGCTGAACGCGCTGCAGGACCAGTTCGAGGCCGAGTTGGTGGCCCGGGCCGGGCAGGGCGCGATCATCACCGTGGCCACCAACATGGCCGGTCGTGGCACCGACATCAAGTTGAGCGACGCGGTGCGCCAGGCCGGCGGGCTGCATGTCATCCTGAGCGAATACCATGAATCGCCACGCATCGACCGCCAGTTGTTTGGCCGCGCCGCACGCCAGGGCGACCCGGGCAGTGGCCAGGCCGTGGTCAGCCTGCAGGACGCGGTGTTTGCCCAGCATGCGGCGGGCTGGCTGGCGCGATTTCGGCCGCTGGTGGCCGGGCGCCGGGTGGCACCCGTGCTGCTGCCCCGACTGCTGCGCCATCGCGCCCAGCGCGCGGCGCAGCGGCTGCATGCCAGAACCCGGCTCCAGGCCGTCAAAGAGGACCAGCGACTTGAAACCAGCTTGGCGTTTTCCGGTGTTTATTGATCATCGCCACAGGCGCCTGGGCGCGCTCGCGCCCCTGGCCCTGGCCGCCGGCCTGTGCGCCAGCCCGCTTGCCCGGGCCGCTGCCGCCGAACGCAGCAGCCAGTGCCTGATCGAGCCGGCGGCGCGGGTCAGCCTGCGCAGTTCACTTTCCGCCTTGATCGTCGGCGTGCAGGTGGACCGGGGCGCGGTGGTGAAAAAGGGCCAGGTGCTGGTCACGCTGGACAGCGCGGTCGAGCGCGCCACGCTGGCCGCAGCGCAGTACCGTGCGGTGATGGAAGGTCCGATACGCTCGGCCGAGGCCAAGGTGGTCAACACCCAGGCCCGTTTCAAGCGCCGTGAAGAGTTGCAGCAGCAGAAGTTTGTCTCGTCGCAAGACCGTGACGACGCTGCTGCCGACATGCGCGTGGCCGAGGCCGAACTGGTGGAGGCACGCGACAACCGGCAGCTGGCAAGGCTGGACGCGCAGCGGCTGGAGGCCGAGATCAACCGCCGCCAGCTCGTCAGCCCGATCAACGGGGTGGTGGTCGAGCGGCTGCAGCACCCGGGTGAACTGGCCCAGGCCGGAGACGCTGGTGTGGCCATCCTGAAGCTGGCGCAGGTCTCACCGGCGCGGGTCGAGGTGGTGCTGCCGGCGGCGCGTTACGGCAAGATCAAGGTGGGCGACACCATGACCGTGCGCGCCGAGGCCCCGTTCACCGGTGTCTACAAGGCCATCGTCACGGTCGTCGACCCGCTGGTGGACGCGGCCAGCGGCACCTTCGGCGTGCGCCTGGAAATGCCCAATGCGAAGCAGGATGTGCTGATCGGCATCAAGTGCTCGCTGGACTTGTGACGCTGTGCCCCGCATGGCGGGAAGATCATTGAACCCTGAATGGAGTTGGACATGTCGATTCGAATCCCTCGTTGCCTGCCGCTGTGCGGTGTCCTGGTTCTGTCCAGCCTGCTGGTGGCTTGCGGGGGCGGCGGCCAGCCAGCGGCGCCGCCCGTGGTCGCCGCCAAGCTCGGCGGCGAGTCGGTGCTGCAGGCAAGCACCGTCTTCGACACCACCGGCACCAGCGACCCGGCAGGCGGCGCGCTGACGCTGAGCTGGGACTATGGCGACGGCAGCAGCGGCAGCGCCAGCAGCCATGTCTACACCCGCACCGGCAGCTTCAACGCGGTGCTGACCGCGCGCAACGCTGCCGGCGCCAGCAGCAGCGCCACGCTGGCACTGACGGTGGCCAAATGCAGTCTGGCGGGCACGTCGGCGGCCGCGCTCAGCCCTTACCCGACGGTGTGCATGCAGACCAGCTCCGGCGAAATGGTGCTGGAGGTCTACCCGACGCAGGCACCGCTGACCACAGCCAACTTCCTGAAATACGTTGGCGACGGCTTCTACGCTGGCACGCTGTTCCACCGGGTGGTCAAGGACTTCGTCATCCAGGGCGGCGGCTTCACCACCGGCCTGGTCGCCAAGCCGCCGACCTATGCCGCCATCCCGCTGGAAAGCAACAACGGCCTGAAGAACTGGCAGTACACCCTGGCCATGGCCCGCACCAATGTGGCCAACTCGGCCACCAGCCAGTTCTTTGTCAACCTGCTGGCCAACAGCTTCCTCGACTACAACGCGGCGCTGGGCACGGCCAACGGCTATGCGGTGTTTGGCCAGGTCATCTCGGGCACGGCGGTGGTCGACGCCATCGGCCTGGTCGCCACCAGCACCCAGAGCGGTTTCGACAATGTGCCGGTGCAGGACGTGGTGATCCGGTCTGCCGTGCGCATGCCCTGAACGGCGTGAACCGTGCTGCCGCAGGGGTTCAGGCCAGGGCGGCGGCATGCACCGCCAGCATGAAGGCGGCGGCGGCGGCCAGCATCCAGCCCAGCCCCCACCACAGCGCTGCCCGCCGCGTCCTCATCAGCACGGCCAGCATGGCCAGGCCGACGGCCACATGGCTCAAGCCGCGCCAGCGTGCGCCGTCTCCCTCGATGCTCATGGTGTAGCCGTGCCGGGTGCGGCCGGTGTCAATGCCCGTGTACAGCGCCCATGCGCCCAGGGCCACCAGCACCACGGCCACCAGCAGCACCAGGGCCACGGCCAGGGCGGGCAGTCGGCGCCGGGGTTCGGGCTCGGCCATCGTGCAGGCTCGGGTTCAGGTCGGGTAACCGGCGCCAAAGCTGCGCGCCAGTGCCGCTGCAGCGTTGACCAGCAGCACGGTGTCCACGCCCACGGCCACAAACAGCGCGCCAGCCTCGAGGTATTCACGCGCCAGCGCGGCGTCGCCGGTGAGGATGCCCGGTGCCTTGCCGGCCGCGCGAACGGTGCGGATGCCGTCCAGCATGGCCTGGTGCACCTCGGGGTGTGCCAGGCCACCCAGGTGGCCCATCGACGCCGACAGGTCGGCCGGGCCGAAGAACACGCCGTCCACACCTGCCGTCTCGGCAATGGCCTTCAGGTTGCGCATCGCAGTCACCGTTTCGGCCTGCACCAGCAGGCACATCTGGTCGTCGGCCTGCTGCAGGTAGTTGCCGACCTGGTTGTAGCGCGACGCCCTGGCCAGCGCGGCGCCCATGCCCCGGATGCCCTGCGGCGGGTAGCGCATGGCTTGGACCATCATCGCGGCTTGCTCGGCGGTATCGACCATGGGTATCAGCAAGGTCTGCGCGCCGATGTCCAGGTATTGCTTGATCAGCGCCACGTCGCCTTGCACCGGCCGCACCACCGCATGGCCTCGGTAGGGCGCGACCGCGCGCAGCTGCTGCAGCAGGCTGCGCGGGTCGTTGGGTGCATGTTCGCCGTCGAGCAGCAGCCAGTCGAAACCGCAGGCGGCCAGGGCCTCGGCGGCGGTCGAATCGGCCAGGCCGACCCAGAGGCCGATTTGAGGTTTGCCGGCGCGCAATGCGTCACGGAACAGGTTGCGGGGCATGGGCAGGTTCATGGTGGAGTCTTGCTTGTGGGGTGGCAGATTCAGCGGCGGTAGCCCGGGTCGCGTGCGTCCACCCTGCGTTGCAGCGCGGCAAACACGTCTTCACCGGCACCATGGGCCGGGTTGAACAGCAGCGCGTCGCGCACGCAGGACTGCAGCACCGGCTCGGCGATGGGCCGGGCCTGGCCCATGGAAGCGGCGGCCAGCTGCACCTCGCAAGCGCGGTTGAGCAGCCACATCAGCGACAGCGCGTGGGCCAGCGTGCGGCCGATCACGACCGGGCCATGGTTGTGCATCAGCAGCACGGGCTTGTCGCCGGCGCTGGCCACGATGCGGCTGCGCTCGTCGTCATGCACAGTGATGCCTTCGAACGGGTGGTAGGCGACCTGCCCCCACAGCTGAGCGGCATAAAAATTGGTGAACGACAGGCCGCTGTCCAGGCAACACACGGCCATGGTGGCGGTGGTGTGCACATGCATTACGCAGTGGGCGTCGGGCAGGTGCTGGTGGATGGCGCCGTGGAAGGTGATGCCGGCGGGGTTCACCGGCCAGTCGCTGGCACCCACGATGTGGCCTTGTGCATCGACCTCGATCAGGTTGGACGCGGTGACCTCGCTGTAATGCAGTCCGAAGGGGTTGATCAGAAAATGGCCCGGCTTGCCCGGCACCCGCAGCGACAGGTGGTTGTAGATCAGCTCGGTCCAGCCCAGCAGGTCGAAGATGCGGTAGGTGGCGGCGAGCTTCACGCGCGCGGCCCACTCCTGTTCACTGAAGCGCGGCGGGCGGGTAAAGGCAGTGCTCATGATGGTGGTGGGCAGAGCTGCCGGCGCTCAGGCTTTGGCCTGAAACAGCGGGTGCAGCGCGCTGTTCCTGGCGTCGAACAGCGCCACGCCCTCGTCGATCTGCAAGGTGCTGCCGATATGGCGGCGGGCCAGCGCACGGTGGGCGGAGGGGAAGGCCAGCACACGCACGCCGCCCGGCGGGAACACCGGCTTGCCGGCCTCGTCATGGGCGTGGCACAGGGTCTGGGCCAGCGCGCTGCAAAGCTGGGGCAGCTTGCCGCCGCCTTGCGTTTGGGCGGCGTCGAGGTTGCGGGTGGGGTGGATGACCAGGTGGGGCATGGAGGGCCGGTTTGGGTTTGTCAGAGTCGGCTGCCGGCCTGTGCGGGTGCCGCTGAAGCACCGGGCGGCGGCAGGTCTGCCGGCATGGGGGTGACCGGAAACACCGCATTGATCTGGCCGGAGCCCGAGCTGGAAAAAAACGGCGTCACCACGTCGGCCCGACCATCGTAGTGCTTCCAGCCCGCCGCGCCCAGCAACATGGCGGTGTCGTGCATGAAGCCGTCGCCATGGCCCTCGGCGGCGTACTCGGACAGCATGTCGCAGACGCTGGGCCAGTCGGCCGCTGCCCCATGGCCACCCCATGGTGGTCCAGTTGCTCGAGAAACGGGCTCCACATCTTGCTGGCGTACTCAGGCGCCAGGCCGTTCTGTGCAACGCGGTGCGTCAGCGAGCCGCTGGCCAGGATCGCCACTGTGCCTTCGCAGTGGTCTTCGATCGCCCGGCGCAGGGTCCCGCCCGGGCGGGCGCTGTCGTGCAGGCAGTGCACCATGCACAAGGCTGAGACCGACCCCACCTCGAACTGCCGGTCGGCGTTCATGCAGCGCATCGGCACCAGGGGGCCGTATTCCAGCACCAGGCGGGTGGCGTCATGCGCCAGCGTGGCCACACCGGCGTCGTTGCAGGACTTGGCCAGCAGTGCCCCCAGCGCCGGGTTGCCGTTGTAGGCATAGCGCATGCTGCTGATGAAGTGCGGCAGCTCGTTGCGGGTGCAGACGCCCTCGAAGTGCGGCGCGCCGTTGAACTGGTAGCCGGCATTGACCCGCCCGTGCGTGCTGAAGACGACGATGGTGTGCACACTGGCTTCGCGGCATGTGCTGCCTGCCCAGGCTCGGCGCCACGTTCGTCGGCTCCAGAAAGACCTGATCGCCCAAGGTGCCGCCTTCACGCCCGGTGCCGCAGGCCTTGGTGCCGCCGAAGGGCTGGCGCAGGTCACGCAGGTTCTGGCTGTTGATGACCAAGCCCATGCCGGCTTCGATGGCCGCCGCCACGCGGTGGGCGCGGCCCAGGTTCTCGGTGAAGACACAGCTCGACAAGCCATAGGCAATGGCGTTGGCCTGGTCGAAGAGGATCAAACAGGCCACCGGGCCGAAGATCTCATGCTGGGCGATCTGCATGCGGCTGCGCACATCGGCAAACACCGTGGGCCGGACGAAGTTGCCCTGGTGCAGCGCTTCAGGCAGATCGGGTGGCTCCAGCCTGCTGGTGAGCAGGGTGGCACCTTCGTCCTGACCCAAGGCGATGAGGTGCCGAACCTTGGCCAGATGCCGCAGGCTGATCATCGGTCCAATGGTGTTGGCCTCAGCCAGCGGGGCGCCCACGCGGATGCGCATGGCGCGGGCGGCAAACCTGGCGCAGAAGTCGGCCTGGATGCTTTGCTGCACCAAGATGCGTGAACCGGCGGTGCAGCGCTCGCCTGTGTTGGAAAAAATCATGAACAGTGCGGCGTTCAGTGCTCGTAGACACCTAACCAGTCATTGGAGGCGGACTGCCTACGGCAGCCGCTCAATTCCAACGCTAGGCAGCGCAGGAGCAGCCATTTGGCGGGCCAACAGGATCAGCGCCTGTCGGAGTGGGCTGAGGAACCACGAGGCGGCGTAGCCGCAAGACTGCGACCTGTGGTGGCGCCACGCACACTGCTAGCGATACACCAGCACCGGGATCTTGGTGTGGGTCAGCACCTTCTGTGTCTCGCTGCCAAGCAGCATCGCCTGCATGCCCCTGCGCCCATGCGAGGCCATCAGAATCAGGTCGCAGTTGCGTCGTTCGGCCACCTCAATGATGGCTGCGTACGGGTGGTCGTTGACCTCGATCACAGTCTCGCAGGGCACGCCCTGCTCAGCCGCCGTGCGTGTCAAGAAGTCCAAGCATTTCTGTGCCTGAGCGTGGCTGTCGGTTTCAAACTGCGTCTGGGTATCCTGGATCATCGTCGGGTCTAGGCTGAAGGTGTGAAAGCGCGGCGTCACGCTCACGCCTGTGACCTTGGCCTTGACTTCCTTGGCCAGTCCAAGTCCCTTGATGATCGCGGCTTCGCTGAAGTCGGATCCGTCGGTCGGTAGCAGCATGTGTGCAAACACGATGAACTCCTTGCGAGTAGATGGGATTCAAGAGTAGTCCTTTGCAAGGCTGTTGGAAAGTGGCGGTCTTGTACGAAGCTCAGGTGGCTACGCTTGAGCAGTGCGTCAGGTGTTGCCATGGTTAGCAATCGGTACGTTGGGCCGCCGTCTGGCCCCGCTCCGTTTAGCCAGGGTCGGTTGCGGTGGCGGCATGAGTACCGAGCACGTCATCTGCGGCGGCGCGGAGCGGGTGGCCAGAGAGCCGCGGTGTCAGGAGCAGCAGGGCTTTGGCAAGGCCACCTCCCGCGCCTGCGGTGCGCAGCTCTGCCTGACCGACCAGCGCCGGGTGATGGTGCGCCTCACGCCACGCAGCCAGGCGCTGGCCAAGGCCATGGCGCCGGAAAATCGAAGTCCGGTACCAGAGACTGGCGGTGCAACTGGGTGCCGACCGTTGGGGCCGGGCTTTACGCGGCACTGGACGGGTTGATCGATCGCCTGGCCAACAACGCTGCCGCCTTGCAGGTCGACTGAGAGCCTGTGATTTGTTCCGCCATGCGCGCTCACCACCCCAGGAGTCGCTCGCTTACCACCCCGGGTGTCGCCTAGATCGGACGCCTTCTGGGGCCTTGCTCAGGCACGCAAGAAACAATCAAAGGCTCCGAGCCGCAAGCCTCAACTGCGCGTGCCCTGCACCGGCGTGGGCAAGGTGCTGGCCGGCGCGCTGCCCGAGGTGGCAGCGGGGTTGCGTGAGATGCGCACCTTGGCGCCGGTAGTGACGATGATCACCGCGTCGCCAGGCGCGAAGGACTCTGCGCCTTTGGCCTGAACCACCGAACGGCGTTCACCGTTCTTCAGCTGGACCATGATTTCCAGCGACTCTTCGCGGGTGCTGTTGCGCTCGATGGCATTGCCGATCACCGCGCCGGCCACCGCACCCAGCACTCCCACGATCGCGCCTTCACGGCGTCCACCCACCGACGAGCCAGCAATGCCGCCGACCACGCCACCGGCCACCGCGCCACCACCGCTTTGGCTGCCATCCACTGTCACCGGGCGCACGCTCAGCACGGTGGCCTCGACGATGGTGGACATGCGCTGCGCATCGTGGCGGCTGATCACGTCGGGACTGCTGGTGGCGCAAGCGCCGAGCAGGGCGGCCAGGGCCAGGGCAACGGTGGTATGGGTCAGGCGGCGGGTCATGGTCAGTCCGGTTTGGATGAGGGAAGCTTGTTCAACGGCAGCGCCTTGGTGGGCGTTGACCCCGGCGCCATTTGACGCTGGCCAGGCCAGGTGGTTCCTGCCTGCCCGGTGAAAATAAATCAAGCTGCAGGTCTGCAGCTGCGGCCAGCCCAGGAGCCTGTCGGGCTTGGGGATCGTCGGCTGCGAAACGGCCTCAGCGCTCCATTTTTGGCTTCGCCGCTCTCCGAGAACACCGGCTTTTTGTCGCACAGTTGAGCTATGGGACTGCAAATCCGGCAAAAACTGTCCTCGCTGGGGCCGCTTCTCGCTTGCGACGCCCCACGCCCGACAGGCTCCTAATCGTAGAGCCGGCTGGACCTGGGCACACTGGCCAGCAAAAACTCCATCTGATCGGCCAGGATACGTCGCCCGCGCAAGATCATGTCTTCATGCAGGCTGGGCACATAGGGCAGGAACAGCAGCGCCATGCGCGCCTCTTCCGGCAGGCGGCTGCCCTTGCGCCCATTGCAGGCGCGGCAGGCGGTGATGCAGTTCATCCAGGTGTCGCGGCCACCGCGCGACACCGGCACGATGTGCTCACGCGTGAGCTGGTCAAAGGAGAAGTCACCACCGCAATAGGCGCAGACATGGCGATCACGCACGAACAGCTTGCCGTTGCTCAGTGCCGGCGTCTGGCGCCACGCCCGGCTGGGGATGACGCCGCGCACGGCGATGATGGCATGCACCTCGATGCGCGAGGGCAGCCCGGAGACACGCTGGATGCCGCCGCGCAGCACACCGCAGGTGCTGCCCAGCGTCCAGGCTACGCCGTCGGTGGCGTAGAGCACCGCAGCCTCTCGTGACGAGATCCAGGCCTGGGGGCGACCCGAGATATCGAGTTGCAGAACGTCCAAGATTCAGACCCTCCGTGGCATGGGCCGATGGCGGCGCGCAGGCATTGCACGCCGCGCAGCATGGCACCGCGCAAATGCGAGCGTACTGCATTCAGCCAGGCTGATCCGGCCGCAGGCCCCACGGCCACGTGAAATGGCCCGTTCGAAACCCCCGCTGGCCAGCCGCGCAGGCCCTCGCTGTTGCCGCCGATCGGCGTGAACTAGTCAGGTTTCCCTAGAAAAAACCGGCGCCGGGCGGACAAAAGCGCCGGTTCTTCTGCAAAATAGAACGATCGTTCGTTTCTTTTTTGCCAATTCCATCGACAGCAAATCCAGCTGCATCCACCCCGACACCGCATGTCTGCCAATCACCTCGCCGTCGTCCGCAAGCCTGCCTCTGGCAGGCACGCCGCCCGTACCCTGCAAAAGGGCCAGCAGACCCGCGCGGTGATCCTGGAGGCGGCGCTGGCCCAGGCCTCGCACATGGGGCTGGAGGGCCTGTCGATCGGCGCGTTGGCCGAGCAGACGCGGATGAGCAAGTCCGGCGTGTTTGCCCATTTCGGCTCACGCGAGGAACTGCAGATCGCGGTCATCCGCGAGTACCACGCCCGCTTCGAGGAAGAAGTGTTCTACCCCGCCGTGCGAGCGCCGCGCGGCCTGCCTCGGCTGCAGGCGCTGTTCGAGCGCTGGTTGCACCGGGTCTCGGTGGAGGTGGATTCGGGCTGCATCTACATCAGCGGCGCGGTCGAGTTCGACGACCGGCCCGGTCCGGTGCGCGACGCTCTGGCCGACATGGTGCGCGCCTGGCAGGCCGCGCTGGAGCGCGCGCTGCGCCTGGCCATCAGCGAAGGCCATTTGCGCCCCGACACCGACCCGCTGCAACTGCTGTTTGAACTGCACGGCCTGATCCTGGCGCTGCACCACGACGCCCGCTTTCTGCGCCTGCCCGGTGCGGTTGACCGGGCGCGCAAGGGCTTTGCCCGCATCGTCCAGCCCTCGTTGCCGGCGATTGCCGAGCTTGACGACAGCTTGCGTCGCTGACGCCCGAAGGGTCAGCACCCAGCCACCACACCATTTTCAAAAGGAAACGCCATGCCCCAGTACACCCCGCCCTTGCGTGACATGCAGTTTGTGCTGCACGAGTTGCTTGACGCCTGCGCTACCCTGCGCACGCTGCCGGCCCATGCCGACTTGGACGCCGACACCATCAACGCGGTGCTCGAAGAGGGCGGCAAGTTTGCGTCCGAGGTCACCGCACCGCTGAACCTGTCCGGTGACGCCGAGGGCTGCAGCCTGGACCCGTCCAGCCATGCGGTCACCGCGCCCAAGGGCTTCAAGCAGGCCTATGACGCCTATGTCGCCGGCGGTTGGCCGGCGCTGAGCGGCCACACGGCCTTTGGCGGGCAAGGCCTGCCCGCGCTGGTCAACCTGTGCTTCTACGAGATGCTGAACTCGGCCAACCAGGCCTGGACCATGTACCCGGGCCTGTCCCACGCCGCAGCCGAATGCCTGTATGCCCATGGCAGGCCTGAACTCAAGGACCTGTACCTGCCCAAGCTCACCAGCGGCCAGTGGACCGGCACCATGTGCCTGACCGAGCCGCACTGCGGCACCGATCTGGGCCTGCTGCGCAGCAAGGCCGCGCCGCAGGCCGATGGCAGCCACCGCATCACCGGCCAGAAGATTTTCATCTCCGCCGGCGAGCATGACCTGGCCGAGAACATCGTTCACATGGTGCTGGCCCGATTGCCGGACGCACCCGAGGGCAGCAAGGGCATTTCGCTGTTCGTGGTGCCCAAGTTCCTGCCCCAGGACGACGGCAGCGTGGGCGAGCGCAATGGCATCTTCTGCGCCGGCCTGGAACACAAGATGGGCATCAAGGCCAACGCCACCTGCCAGATGGTGCTCGACAGCGCCACCGGCTGGCTGGTCGGCCAGCCCAACAAGGGCCTGGCGGCGATGTTCGTGATGATGAACGCGGCCCGCCTGGGCGTGGGCAACCAGTCGCTGGGCCTGACCGAAGTGGCCTACCAGAACGCCGCGGCCTATGCCAAGGACCGCCAGCAGATGCGCTCGCTGTCGGGCCCGAAGTCACCCGAGCAGCCGGCCGACAACATCATCGTCCACCCCGACGTGCGCCGCATGCTGCTGACCGCCCGGGCCTATGCCGAAGGTGGGCGTGCGCTGATCGCCTACACCACGCTCAAGCTCGATGTGATGCTGGCCACCGATGACGAGGATGTGCGGCGCGACAACGACGGCATCGTCTCGCTGCTGACCCCGGTGATCAAGGCTTTTCTCACCGACAACGGCTGGGCGGCCACGTCACTGTGCCAGCAGGTGTTTGGCGGTCATGGCTACATCCGCGAGGCCGGCATGGAGCAGTTTGTGCGCGACGCGCGCATCAACATGATCTACGAAGGCACCAACACCATCCAGTCGCTCGACCTGCTGGGCCGCAAGGTGCTGGGCGACAACGGCAAGCGGCTGAAGCAGTTCGGTCAGGAGATTGCCGCCTTCGTCGAAGAACATGGCACCGACGAAGCGATGCAGGAATTTGTCAATCCACTGGCCGATCTGGGCGACAAGGTCACCAAGCTGTCGACCGAACTCGGCATGAAGGCCTTTGGCAATGCCGACGAGGTGGGCGCGGCGGCGGTGGATTACCTGCGCGTGGTCGGCCATTTGTGCTTTGCCTACCTGTTTGCCCGCATGGCCCGCATCGCGCTGGACAAGCAAGTTGGTGGCGACCCTTTCTACACCGCCAAACTGCACACGGCACGCTTCTACTTTGCCAAACTGCTGCCTGAAACCGCCAGCCTGATTCGCACCGCACGCGCCGGCATGGCGCCGCTGATGGCGATGGACGAAGCGCTGTTCTGATCGCGTCCCCCAACACCACCCTCAACTGGAGACAAGCCATGAAATCAAGCATCACTGCCGTATTGCTGGCCCTTGCCGCCGGCACCGCCCTGGCCCAGGCCACGCCCGTGGGCCTGTGGAAGACCATCGATGACGAGACCAAGACCGAAAAATCTCAGGTCCGCATCACCGAATCGGGTGGCGTGCTCAGCGGCAAGATCGAGAAGCTGACCGACCCCGCCAAGCAAGACGCCAAGTGCGACAAATGCGCCGACGAGCGCAAGGACAAGCCGGTCATCGGCATGACCATCGTGCGCAATGCCAAGGCCGACGCGGCCTTGGCGGTGTGGGAAGGCGGCGAGATCCTGGACCCGAATGACGGCAAGGTCTACAGGCTCAAGATGACCCCGATCGAGGGTGGCAAGAAGCTGGAGGTGCGTGGCTTCATCGGCTTTGCGCTGCTGGGCCGCACCCAAACCTGGGTTCGCGTGGAATGAGCGCGGGCACCACAACGAAGGGAGCTGAGATGAACCGATTCAATGTGCGCCAGGTGGCCGTGCTGGGCGCCGGCGTGATGGGCGCGCAGATCGCCGCCCACCTGGTCAACCTGAAAATCCCCGTGCTGCTGTTCGACCTCGCGGCCAAGACCGGCGACAAGAACGGCACCGTGCAAAAGGCGCTGGACGGGCTGAAGAAGTTGAAGCCCAGCGCTATCGGCGTGCCGTCCGACCTGGCGTTGATCCGCCCGGCCAACTACGACGAGCACCTGGCCCTGCTGGCCGGCTGCGACCTGGTCATCGAGGCCATTGCCGAGCGCATGGACTGGAAACTGTCGCTGTACGAAATGGTGGCGCCGCACATCGCGCCGCAGGCCATCATTGCCAGCAACACCTCTGGCCTGTCGATCAGCACGCTGGCTGAAGTCCTGCCCGAATCGATCAAGCCCCGTTTCTGCGGCATCCACTTCTTCAACCCGCCGCGCTACATGCAGCTGCTGGAGCTGATCCCCACGCCCACCACCGGGCCTGAGATCCTGGACCAGCTGGAGACCTTCGCTACCCGCCAACTCGGCAAGGGTGTGGTGCGGGCCAAG
>JANOWE010000207.1:0-1643 GCA_031417735.1 Betaproteobacteria bacterium | reverse complement strand
CAGAAGACACGGTTGACCGGGAAGCGCTCGTCGCGGCCAGCAATGGCCAGGGTTCGCAGCGGTGCTGCCTCGAGGGCGAGTTTCATGGCAGTCCTTGAAGGGATTGAAGTCGAAGCCGTCGTGACGGCAATGTCACTGGCGTTCTTCGCGCCACAGGCCCAAGGCCTGCTGCACGGGTCGGTCGGAAAAGCTGAACAGCTGCGTGTCGCGGTCGGCGCGCAGCTGCAGGGCATGCCAGGACGGCACGACAAAAACGTCGTTCTCCTGGAAGCGCCAGGTCTGGTCGCCAGCGGGGCCGCTGAGTCGCGCTTCGCCGCCGCCCTCCAGGCAGACATGCACCGTGCCATCGGTGCTGCGCAACGGCTTTGTCTCGAAACCTGCCGGCAAGCGCTGCGCGAAGGTGCCGATGGTCGGCATCGGCGAGGCGCCGGTGGCCGGATTCACGTAGCGCAGCTTGAAGCCGTGGTGCGGGTCCGGAGTGCCCTGCGAGATGCTCAGCAGGGAGGCCTTGCTGCGCTCGAACGGGTAGACGAAGACCCGCGTCGGATCGGCTGGCTTGGGCTGGTAGTCCAGCGGCAGCATGTTGGCGCCATAGCGCGCCAGCGCGTCGCCCTCGGGGCGCAGCGGCTGCTGGCTGGCCTGCTCGCTGCGCTCGGCGAAGCCGGCGTCGAGAAAGCGCACGATCGGGATGTCCAGGCCGTCGAGCCAGACCACCGGCTGGTCGCCGAGGTTGCCATGGTCGTGCCAGGTCCAGGCGGGGGTGATGATGAAGTCGCCGCGGCGCATGGTGGTGCGCTCACCATCGACCGCCGTGTAGGCACCTTCGCCGTCGAGCACCAGACGCAAGGCCGACTGGCTGTGCCGGTGCGCCGGAGCCACCTCGCCGGGCATGATCAGTTGCAGGCCCGCATAGAGCGACTGGGTGATGCACGACTGGCCGCGCAAGGCCGGGTTCTCCAGGATCAGCACCCGCCGCTCGGCTTCTTCGGCGGTGATCAGCCGGCCGGCTTCCATCACCTGCTCGCGCAGTTCGCTGTAGCGCCACAGGTGGGCTGCCACGGGGGAACGGGGTTGTGGCGGCACCAGCGCGCCCAGCACCTCCCACAGCGGCGTCATGTGGCGCTCGCCGATGCGCTCGTAGTACTCGGCGCGTTGGCGCATCGCCTCGGGTGTCGGTTGGGCTGTGTGCACAGCGGGTCTCCTCAAATGCCTTGGGTGTAGAACGCGTCGGCGTAGACATGCTGGGCTTGTACGCCCATGCGGCGGACCACCATCGTCGCCGCCTCGACCATCGGCGGCGATCCGCACAGGTAGGCGCGCCAGCCGCTCAGGTCGCCATGGTCCTGCGCTATGGCGTCGGTGACCAGGCCGAGACGGTGCAAGGCGGGGTCGCCACCGGAGGTGACGACGGTGTGCACGGTCAGGCCCGGGTGATCCTGCTTCAATGCTTCAAGCCAGGGCATGCCGTAGATGTCACGCGGTGACCTGACGCCGAAGTACAGGTGCATGGGATTGCGCATGCCCTGGGCGGCAGCGCCGCGCAGGATCGCGAGGATGGGCGCCAAGCCCGTGCCCCCGGCGACGCAGAGCATCGGGCCCTCATGCTTGCGGCGCAGGTAGGCCGAGCCCAGCGGTCCGCTGAC
>JANOWE010000206.1:0-23484 GCA_031417735.1 Betaproteobacteria bacterium | reverse complement strand
GTTGATCAGGTCGCGCACCGCCAGCGCGTGGAGCTGGCTGGCACAGAACACGATGGTCTTTTCGCGCTGGTCGATCATGCCCATCAGCAGCTTGACCCGGTAGGCCTCGCGCTCCTTGATCTCGATGATCTTGTTGAAGTCTTTCTCTTCGTACCGCTTGCCGGCCTCGATGTCGCCCTGCTCGACCAGGTCATCGGGCGTGTAGACGTAGTCGTCCAGCGTGGTGGCGATCTGCTTGACCTTGAACGGCGTCAGGAAGCCGTCGTTGATGCCTTCCTTGAGCGAGTACACGAACACCGGTTCGCCGAAGTAGGCGTAGGTGTCGGCGTTGATCGTGCGCTTGGGCGTGGCGGTCAAGCCCAGCTGCACCGCGGGCGCGAAGTAGTCGAGGATGGCGCGCCAGGTGCCTTCGTCATTCGCACCGCCCCGGTGGCATTCGTCGATGACGATGAAGTCGAAGAAGTCGGCCGGGTACTCGCCGAAGTACGGCGCAGGGTTTCCATCAACCAGCGGACCGCTCATGAAGGTCTGGAAGATGGTGAAGAAAATACTGCCGTTCTTCGGCACCCTGCCCTTCTTGCGAATGTCGTCGGGCGCTATGCGCACCAGGGCATCGTCGGGAAAGGCCGAGAAGGCGTTGTAGGCCTGGTCGGCCAGGATGTTGCGGTCGGCCAGGAACAGGATACGAGGCCGGCGCGTAGGCTCAGTGCCACTGCGCCAGTCGGTCAGGTTCCAGCGGCTCTGGAACAGCTTCCAGGCGAGCTGGAAGGCGATGAAGGTCTTGCCGGTGCCGGTGGCCAGCGTGAGCAGGATGCGCGTGTTGGTGGCTTTCGGCCCCGCCTCGATCGCTTCCAGCACGCGGGTGATGGCCATGTCCTGGTAGAAGCGCCCCTGCCAGGTGCCGCCCTTGTCTTCGAAGGGCACGGCGGCGAAGCGGTCGCGCCAGGCGTTCACGGAGGCGTTGGTCAGCTTCCACAGCTCATCGGGGCTCGGGTAGCTGGCCACGTCGCCCTCGGCGCCGGTGGCCATGTCGACGCCATGGATCGCCTGGCCATTGGTGGCGAACGCGCTCCGCACCGCCAGCTTCGCAGCGTAGCGCTTGGCCTGGCCAACGCCTTCGGTGTGGGGCTTGTCCCAGGCCTTGGCCTCGATCACCGCCAGCTTGGTGTTGCGGTAGACGAGCACGTAGTCGGCGACCTCGGCCTTGGCCCGCGCACCCTTGCCGCCGCTGCCTTGCAGGCGGCCGAGCGTGATGCCGTGCTCGCGCAGCACGCGACTGCCTTCGACCACGCCCCAGCCGGCGGCCTTCAAGGCGGGGTCGATGTGCTCGGCGCGGGTTTCGGCTTCGTTCATCGCGGGTTTGGGGCAGGCATGGTCAGTGTTCTGCCGTTCCTGGGTTTGGGTCTGACTCGTTGAAGTACAGCTCGACCAGGGCCGTCGTCCAGGTGGCGACGCCGGTGCCGAAGAAGTCTCGGTCCTCGGTCCAGATGGGGCAGTTCAGCAGCAGGGCGCAGGCCAGCACCGGCCAGTCACCGGGGTCCCGCGGGCCGATGCGAGCCAGGGCCGCTGCGCGCTTCGGCTCGTAGCTGCTGGCCGGAACCGCAGTCACGACTTCCGCTGCGGCATCTAGCGCAGCAAGCGTGGCGGTCTCACCAGGGCCTGCGTGTCCTCGCGCGCGGAGGATCGTGCCCAAGGACAGCATCATGACCCACGCCGAATTCTGCGTGTCCTCGCGCGCGGAGGATCGTGGGCAGGTTTCGGCGGGCCTCGACGAATGCCGTCTCAGGCGCCAGGAAGTCGACGGTTGCCGCATAGGCAGCCAGCAGTCGCGGCACCTGCCGGCCGATGGCGAAACGGATCAGGATGTTGGCGTCGAGAACGATGGCGGCACCGGCCATCACTTGCCCTTGGTGTCGGTGCCGGAGTTGGCGCCGGGCCGTGGGCCCCCGCGCCGCAGTGCTTCAAAGTCGGCCGCCATTTCCTCGATCTCCTGGTCGCTCAATGGCATGAGCTCTTGGACTCTGGCCGTGGCGTCCCGCAGGCGCTGCAACGATTGAGCGCTGGGCCGGCGCAGCGGGACGAACAGGCCCACGGCCTGGCCGTGGCGGGTGACCGTGACCGGCGTGTCGGCATCGATGTATTCCGCCAATGCGGCGCGGAATTCGCGGATGCCGACGCTGGGAGTTTCAGTGGCGGGGAGCTTCATGGCGTGTCTTCCAGGGCAGGAGCGCCCAGGGTTCGCATTCTGGCAAATGTGTACACAAACCCCAAGCGATGGGCCGCAGTCACAGGGTCACGACCTCTTCATCTCATCGAGGGCGGCGAGCTTGCGTGCGTAGATCCCTTCAAGGCAAACGGTCTCGGAGCGAAGCTCGTCTGCCGCCACGACGATGTTTTGCTGTTCCGCGAGCGGTAGACGAGCACGTAGTCGGCGATTTCACCCTTGGCCCGTGCGCCATTGCTGCCGCTGCCCTGCAACCGCTGGCCCAGCGTGATAGTCCTGCTTGCGCAGCAGACGGCTGCCCTCGACCACGCCCCAGCCGGCGGCCTTCAGCGCCGGGTCAATGTGCTCAGCACGGGTTACGGCTTCGTTCATCACACAACGGTAGCCATTGGGGCTGGGTCTTGCGGCGGTGGCGATGGCGGCTTAATCGAGACCGCTGCGGTTGGCGCCTTCTCCAGCGCTTTGGCGTGCATTGCAAAGAACTCGAAGCCCTGGCCCTTGAGCTTCGCAAGGAACCCCTGCCGATTTCCTTTCAGTTCCGCGATTGTCCATGTCTGGTAGATCAAGAGCCAGTGCTTGTCTTGCTCGCGCCCGTCGTCAGTTTTCAACAGCTCTGCCCGCTTCTTGATCGCCGTCTGAACCTTCTTTAGGTCTTGCTTCTTGGCGTACTCAAGGAGCAAGACGTTCGTCACACTGAGCCCGCCACTGAAAGATTCGTGGAGTAGGGCGTTCTTCAATTCTTCGAGGGCGATGACTTTTCGCGCGGCCACAGCCGCCAAGCGTTCCGTCTGCGTCGATAGCTCATCGAGGTCATCGGCGATCCGCCGTTGGGCATCGATTGGCGGTATGACGTGAAAGAACTCCCTCTGCTTTGTGATCGGCACCTGATTCCTCGTTGACTGCTTCATGACCTGCGCGTATTGCGACGTAAAGGCCGGTGACGACATGAAGTGGGCCAAGTACTCGGGGTGAATGTTCTGGGGGTTGCAGCGGTAGTAGGTGAGCGACGTACCGAGGATGACGACATCCTCGTCGGTGCTGAGGATGGCCACTGGCCCGACCGTCGCGTTGTGAGCGAAGAGCACATCACGGTCTTTGGCGCGGCCTTTACGAATGGTGGCTGCGCGCTGGGGCGATAGGTACTTCGCCTCGTCGAAATCGACGGTCCCGCCCTTGATGGCGCTTGCCGCAATGTAGGGCACACCGGCGTCAACGAACTCTTCCTTGCGGGGGTAGTCGCTGCCGTGGTTGCCATCGAGGTGGCTGGTGATCCACCCACGCGCCAGTAGTTCTGCGAGCTGAACCCCTTCCCAGCCCTCATCCTGCCCGAACAGAATTTGAGTCCGACTGGCAAACAGTTCTCGCGCGTTCTGCGAGTTCTTCCCGGCGTTGGCCTTGGCGGTGGCGATGCCCTCGAAGGCTTCGTCGAGGATGGCGACGATGCGGCGCTGCTCGTCAAGCCTCGGGACGGGCACCGGGAGTTGCCGCAGGTCATCGAACTTGAGGTTGTTGATGTTGACGCCATCAGACAGCGCCGCGATGAACGCCTTGTACGCCGGCGATGTGAGCGCATGGAACAGGTAGCGGCCATCTACGACAGGTGCTGGCGTAAGTTGCCCCATGAAGCCACCGAAGGCGTACCAGCCCATGGTCGGGCGAGGACAGGTGCACGGTGCCGGGAAAGTCGCCAGTGGTGACATAGCTGAAATAGCTGACCGGCCCGTAGGCGTAGTTGCTGATCACCTGCAAGGAACTGTCGGCGGACGCGGCCGTTCTGGGATCGACCTCGACCGCCGTGCTGCCGTCGCTGCCGAGCACGGCGGCGACGTCGCCCGACTGCCGCTCGACGCGGTCAGTCCAATGCTTGTCATAGGCCTTGGACGCCTTGGCGACCGGCTTGTCGAAGCGCACCGGGCCCCTGGCCTCGATGGCCAGGCCCAGCACATCACGCAGCGAGCGCAGGCGCTTGTCACGCACGCCGGACGAGCCGTCGTCAATGCCCTTGGCGCCCCGTTCGGCCACCACCTTGGCCATGGCCTGCGTGCCGCCGGGGTCAAGCCGGCTGGTGGGCAGGAAGACCGCGCTGGTGCTGGGCGTGGCCGACGCCGCGTACGGCGGGTACTTGCCCGGCGGGAAGGACAGGCTGTCCAGCCGCGCCCGCGTACCCACCACCGGGCCAAAGCCGCTCACCTGTTCGCGCAGCTCGTTGTAGAGCACGTAGTCCACACCCACCAGGTCCTTGAAGCGCGAGTTGCCGGCCGGCGGGTAGAAACCACCGTCGGTCAAGGCACCGGCGTCGTACACCAGCATCAGCTTGCCGCCCAGGTTGGCGTACTGTGTCAGGGCCGCGACCACCGCGTCGCTGGCCGTGATGTGGGCGCTGTCGGGCACCACCAGGCCGGCGATGCGGCCGGCCGCGCCGGCGCCCATGGCCAGCAACTGCGAGTCGGTGATCACGTCCATGCGCAGACCTTCGTCGGCCGCGCTGTCGGTCCAGACCTTGGTCTGCCAGGCGGACTGGACGGCGTTGTCCGGCACCAGCAGGGTCAGGCGATCACGGGCGGGGCCGGCCACCGCAGCGGCACCGAGCAAGCCCAGCGACAGCGGCAGAAACAGATGCGCCATGGCACGCTGCAAACGGGTTTGTCGGCTTCGGGGTGGGTGGGGATTGGGGGTCCGACGGCTCTTCATGTGATCTCCAATGATCTGATTGAACAAATGCTCGCGCCCTGCCCCTTGTGAGGGCATGGCAGTGACACGGGTTCAGGCTGGTAGGCCCGAGTCCCGCATCGGCTTGTTCCTCTCTCCCGCTGATCACCACCGGCCTTGGCCCGTGGCGCGCTGCCTCTTTTGCCAGCTGGTGCAGGCTGGTCGGGCGCGTCGATGCTTGCGCTTGACACCTGGCATCAGTGCGCGACCTCAGGGCAGTTCGGTGGCCTTGAACTTCAAGCTGATGCCGCTGTTGGCGGTGACCACCCAGTAGGTGGCGTCAGAGCTGACCGTGCCTTTGCCACTGGTCACGCTGGGTGAGCCAAAACGCAGTCTGGGCAACAACCAGGTCACGTCGGTCAGGTCACTGGGGTGGCTGGCCGTGAAGCTGGTGACGCCGGCACTGGTGGTGCTGGACCAGCTGGCCTCGACCCGCCGCTGCGAAAAATCGGCCAGACCGCTGATCGTGTACCAGTCAAACTGCTTGGCAGCTTTCAGTGTGGCGGCACGGGAAATCATCGCCGTCACCGGGGCCAGGTGGTCTTGCGCGCCAGGCGGGTGGTTGTAGAACTGGCGGTTGGTGCGCTTGTTGACGACAAAGCTCTGCAGGTCGAGAAGCCATTGGCCCGAGACGGTGTCGCTGATGCCGAACTCCTCGAACTCCTCGAAGGTGGCGTACTTGCCGAAGGGCGTGACCGGAGCCGTCCACAGCTTGTTGGCCAGCCGCGCCGAATCGACCGGGATGCTGGTGCGCGTGGTCCGCCAGGAGCGCAGCATGCCGGCGCCGACGTCGCTGACCATGTACATGCCGACCACGCCGCGCGCCTCCAGCCAGTTCACGGCCCAGCGCGGGGTGTTGCCCTGGGGCGATGAGTATTCGCGAATCTTCTGGCCCGTGACCGCCTCGATGGCGGCAAAGTTCTGCGTCAGCAGCGGCGTCAGGTCGGGCACGTTGGCCTCGCTGGCATAGGTACCCCAGAAATCGTGGATCCAGCCGCCATGCGAGCCCAGCACATGCTTGACCGGCAACGCCAATTTTCCAGAGGCGTATTTGCCGAAGTTGCCGATGCGCCGCACCAGGTCCTGGGCGGTGGCACTGGCCGGCAGGTTCATGCCGTTACCGTCGCCCACAGTGATCACGTCGGGCCCGGCGGTGAAGTGGATCGAGTAGGGGCCGGACTCCAGCACCTTGGTCGTGTCCAGCAGGTACTTCATGTTGGTGGTGAGGTCGTCACCATCGTCCACATGCCAGTTGAAGATCATGCCGCCGATGCCGCGCGGCTGCACCGATTGCGTGGCCACGCCGACCTGCTCGCGTGCAAAGTGGCTGAGGTAGCCGTGCAGCGGCGCACCGTCGGTGCCGACTGCCTTGAAATAGCCCAGCGGCATGTTGACGAACAGCAGTTGGCCGCTGCCATAGCTTCGGCTGCCCGCGACCAGGCCGAATTCGGGCGACGACAGCTGCACCGTGCCGGGGAAGGTGCCGGTGGTGACATAGCTGAAGTACGACAGCGGGCCAAAGGCGTAACCGCTGATGGCCTGCAACTCAGTGCCGGTGGCGTCGGTGGCCAGCGTGGCGGCGCTGAGCTCGACCGCCGTGCCGGTGCTGGCGCCAAGCTTGGCGGCCACGGTGTCGGCCGACCGCTTGACGGTGTCGAGCACCAGCATGTCGGTGGCCTTGGTGGCGTCAGTGGGGCGCTTGTCGAAGCGCACCGGCCCGGTCACGTCAGTGCCCAGACCCAGCATCTGCTGCAGCGACTGTTTGCGCTTGCCTCCCACTTTGGTCGAGCCGCCGGCGACGGCCAGGCTGCCGCGCTGTGTGATGGTGGCGCCCATCAACTGCGTGCCACCCGGGTCAAGCCGGCTGGTGGGCACAAAGGCCGTGGTGCTGGTGAGCGCCAGCAAACTGGGCGGGGGCACATAGGGCAGGTACTTGCCGGGCGGCAGCGACAGGCTGTCCATCCGGGCTGCGGTGCCCACGACCTGGCCAAACCCGACCATGGTGCCCGCACCCAGGCCGTTGTTCCAGAACGCGTAGTCCACGCCGGTCAGGTCGGCAAAGCGCGAGTTGCCGGTGGCCGGGTAGAAGCCCGCATCATTGAGCACGCCTGCGTCGTAGACCAGCATCAGCTTGCCGCCGGTGTAGGCGTATTTTTTGATGGCTGCCACCACGGCGTCGCTGGCGCGCAGGTGGGCGCTGTCGGGCACCACCAGGCCGGCAATCCTGGCCGCGGCTGTGCTGCCCATGGCCAGCAGCGCCGCGTCGGTGAGGATGTCCAGCCGGATGCCTTCTTCGGCCGCGCTGTCGATCCAGACCTTGGCCTGCCAGGCGTTGAGATCAGCGCCATCGGGCACAAGCAGGGTCAGGCGGTCTCGCGGCGCGGCGGCCAGAACGGCGACGCTGACCAGACTCAGTGCCGCCGGCACTGCAGCGCTCCTGAGCCGTTTGAACCAAGTGTTGACGAGGGGGGTGATGGCAGTGGTCACAGCATTTTCCTGGTTGGACGAAGTGAAGGATCAAGACTGCATACGGCCACTGTGGCCGCGTTCAGGTCGGGAATGGCCGATACGGGTCGGGGCGGCTGCAGTGGTTCGGCCAACCACATCAGCCAGAGCAAGTCGCCGACCTGAAACGGCCAGGCAAAGGCCTGGCCCGGATGCAGCCAGCGCTGGCGGGCACGGGCCACCCAGCGGCGCGCACTGGCCAAGTCGCCGGTGCAGGCGGCGGCTACCGCAGCGGCGGGCCACATGAAACCATCGGGGTCGACCGTGGTGTCGGCCCAATGCCGCTTCGCGATCTGCCAGGGTGCAACGGCGCGGCTCCAGGTCGCCCGCGCGGCAGCTGCGCCTGCGGGCTCGGTGCCCCACAGCAAAGGCCAGGCCTGGGCCACGGTGTCGGGGTACCAGCGCTCGGGTTGCAGCGCGCTGGCATCCAGCCCGACCCGCCATGCGCCGACCTTGGCATTCCACAGCCTGGTACGCAGCCTGGCTTCGGCCAACTCGGCCGTGGCCTGGCTGTTCATCGCCGACTGCGGCTCGGCGTAGGCGTTGCGCTGCACGCGGGCCCAGGCCCGCCAGCTGGCGGCCACCTCGACCACGTCCATGGTGTAGACGATGCGGTAGTCGGGCTTGGCCAGGGTCAGGCCTTCGTCGACTGCGAGTTCACGCAGCGCAGTGGCGGCGGCCTCCAGCGCCTGACGCATCGCGGGTTGGCGCAACAGCATCACATCGCCGCCATGGCGCAGATAGGCGTCGGCCATCAGCAGCGTGGACGCAGCGGTGCTGTCATAGGCATCGACATGGCCGCACAGCTTCTTGGCCATGCCGGGCGGGCAGGTGCTTTCTTCCAGGTCGCCTTCCCTGACCCAGTGGTCGAGCACCACGCCGCGCACCGCCCCGATGGGCGCGATGTGACGCATCTGCCATTGCAACCAGCCTGCGACCAGGGGCAGCGCCCTGGGCGAGACATGCAAGGCACCGATCAGGCCCAGGTTGACCTGGTAGGCCGAGACCTGGTGCCAGGCCCGACCCTGCACGTCGACATGACCGGCCGAGTGGTGCGAGAAGACCGCACCATGGGCCGACTTGCCTGGCGCGTTGACCACCAGGCGGTCGAGCTGGCGCAGCGCGGCGTCGCGAAACTCCGCGTCGACCAGCAGCACCGCCGGGCAATGGCTTTCGGGCAGCGGCGGTGGTGGCGTGGGCGCTGCCGCCAACGAGGCCGAACAGGCCAGCGCCAGTGCGCACATCGGCGGCCGGCGCATGGGCATGCGGTGCTGAAGCTGGCTCATGCCCCGCGCGCCGGTTGGTCCTGCATCGGGTTGTGCCAGCTCATGGCCCAGCCGTACAGCCCAACAAAGCCCAGGATCGCCACCATCACGCCGAACAACAGGTGCAGCAGCGGCATCAGGATCGGGCCAGACAGACTCAGCAGCGCGGCATGGCTGGCGTACTGCAGCGGCGCCAGCACCAGCAGATAGAGCATCGTCAGCGCAGTCAGCAACAGCCGATGCCACAGCGCGAACGGAAACAGGTAGTAGGTGGCCAGGTGCAGCCAGGGCGTGAGGACCAGCAGCACCCAGCTCTGGCGCAGGCCGCTGCTGACATGGCTCGGCAAGGAATGGCTGAAGCTGGCCGGCCAGAACAGAAAGTACAGCACCGAGGCCAGATGAATGATGACGCCAAAGCGCAGCAAATAAGTCGCCGGCTTGCCGGCATCAGGCAGCCAGCCGGCCAGGAACCACAGCGACAGCGCCACCAGACCGTGAACCAACGGGGTCAGGGGCTCGGTGGCAGGCATGGTGGCATCGATCAATGGCACCGGCAGGCTCAGCGGCGACATGCCGCCCAGATCGGGCAACTCAAACTGCCCCGGCAAGTCCAGCGACTGCATCCACCACACCAGTTGCCAACCCCAGAACTGGGCCACCAAGGGCTGCAGCCACAGCAGCAACAGCGTGAACGCTGAGGCGATGGCCACGCCCGTGGCCAGACGGCGCCGAGGCAGGCGCAGGCTCCAGATCGAGCGGTGCGGCAGGATCGCGCCACCCTGGTGGCCGCGTCGGTGCAGCTTCAGGCGGGCATGGCGGTCGCTGAGGTCCATGCTCACCACTGCACAAACAGGCCCGCACCCAAGGTGTTGCGGTGGTAGCTGGGATTGGCGTAACGCTCGGCCTGGGCCGTGAAACCCCAACGCGTGCCGAGCCAGCGGCGCCAGTTCAGCGCCACGCTGTGGCTGTTGAAGTCCACCAGTTGCAGGCCGGTACCGATGGCCTGGTAGGCCTCGCTGCCGCTGGCCAGACGCAAGCTCAGGTATTGAACGCCTTCATGGCCATAAGTGGCGCTGACGAAGGGCATGTGCGAACGCACCGCACCCGGCTCGCTGGTGTTGAGGGCAACACCGGCCTCCAGCACCACCGCCTGCGGCAGGTAGGCGGCCACGCCCAGGCGCACCCCCCGGTCGCTGCGCTTGCCGTCGTAGACGGCCGCGTAGGAGGCGGCGCGTGTGACCCAGTTGCGCTGCTCGCCCCATTTGCGGGCCAGTTCGACGTCCAGACGTGCATTGGCCCAGTTCACGCCACCATGGCCGAATGCCAGGTTGCCGCTGACCAGCCAGTCGGGTGACAAGACCATGGTGTAACCGGCGGCAGCAATACCGCCGTGGCTGCCGAACTTCTTCTCGTCCAGCAGTTCGACCCGTGCCACATCGCCGCCAGCCAGCAACCAGGTGCCACGCAGGTTCAATGCCTTCTGGTCGGGCAGGCCAGCGCTGAGCTGGCCCTGGGTGGCGAGCAGTTCAATCGTCACCGGCTTGGGCGCCTCGGCCTGGGCCATGGCGGCAGCAGCGCCCAATACGGCCACCCCGGCCAGCAGGGTGTGCAGGCACAGGCGCTGCGAAAAATGAGTTGTGAGCGTGTTCAATCAGATCCCCAGATCGCGTTGCAGCACATCGGCCACACGCTCGGAAGTTCGGCCGTCGCCGAACGGGTTGATGGCGTCGCGCATGCGCGCCAGGGCAGACGCGTCGGCCAACAGACGGCCGACGGTTTGCACCACTTGGTCTTGCCCGGTACCCACCAGCAGGCCCGCGCCCGCAGCAATGAGCTCGGGCCGCTCGGTGGTGTTGCGCAGCACCAGCACCGGGGTGGACAGCGCGGCGCCTTCTTCCTGGATGCCGCCCGAATCGGTCAGCGCCAGCACGCTGCGGCGCAGGCACCACAGCAGGGCCGGGTAGTCCAGCGGCTCGCACAGCGTCAGGCGGCCGCCCAGTGTCTTGGCCAGCGGCCCGAGTTCGGTGTGCACCATGTCGGCCACGGCCGGGTTGCCATGGACTGGCCAGATCACCGCCAGATCCGCATGAGCCGCCAGCAGCGCAGCCACGGCACGAGCGGTGCTGCGAATGCCCTCGCCCCAGTTCTCGCGCCGGTGCGCGGTGACGGTGATCAAGCGCCAGCCGTCGATGCGCTCACGCAGCGCATCGATGTCCGGCGGCAGCACGGCACTGCCGGCGGCCAGCAAGGCCTGCAGGCGCTCGGTGGTGGCCAGGGCGGCGTCGACCGCCGTGTTGCCGACCATGTACACCGCCGCGTCGGCAATGCCTTCGCGCGCCAGATTGGCCGCAGCGCCTGGCGTGGGCGCAAAGTGCCAGCGCGCCAGGCGCGCGGTGAGCTCGCGGTTCTTCTCTTCCGGAAACGGCTCGCGTGGGTTGAAGGTGCGCAGGCCGGCTTCAACATGACCTATGGCTACGTCGTTGTAGAACGCCGCCTGGGCCGAGGCCAGGGTGCTGGTGGTGTCGCCATGAACCAGCACGGCACGGGGCCGCAGGCGCTCGTACAACTCGGACAGACCTTCGAGCAGCAGGCCGTTGAGATGGGCCAGGCTGCCATTGCGCCGGACCAGCGCGATCTCATGCTCGGGCTCGATGCCGAAGAATTCGTACAGCGTATCGGCCATCTCGCGGTGCTGGCCGGTATGCACCCAGGCCACGGGCAGCCTGCGGCGGCGCAGTTCGGCGTACACCGGCGCCATCTTGATGATCTCGGGCCGTGTGCCGACCGAGATCAGTATCGGCCCGGTGGGGGCCATCGGTTCAGAAGTCGTCAAAGGCTTTTCTCGTTGGTGATGTTTGCCGTCGCCGCTGGCGCGGCCAGCAGTTGAAGATTCAGCGCCAGCTTGGGCTGGTCGCCGGCCGTGACGCGCCAGAACGGCCCGTCGCGCTGGACCTGGGCCTGGCCCTGGGTGACTTCGGGGCGGCCATAGCGCAGCGCGGGCAGCAACCAGGTCAGCTGGTCCAGCGACTGCGCATGCTCGGCCAGCAGCAGTTGTTGCCCCGGCCGCTGGGGGTCGGCCTGCAAGGACCAGTTGGCCTGCAGGCGGCGGTTGGCGAAGGCCGCCAGATCGTTCATCGTCATCCAACGCAGCCGGTCCTTGGCCACCAGGGCGGCGGTGTGCTGCAGCCACTGGGCAAAGGCCTGGGGAAAGATGGCAATGCCGGGCGGGTGGAAATACACCAGCCGTGCGGTGCGGAAGTCGGCGCAGTAGTCGGAGACGTCCTTCAACCATGCGCTCATGGAGGCCTCAGGAACACGGTTGGCGCTGGCCTCTTCAAACGAGGCGAACTTGCCGTAGCTGAGTACGGGAAATGCCCACATGTCTGCCGCGCCACGCTCACCGTCCTGGAAGCTGCGGGTCGGTGCCATGCCGATGTCGCCAGTGAAATAGTAGGCGCGCACACCGCGTTCACGCAGCCATTCGGTCACCCAGGCAGGGTGGTTGCCGGTGGGCGCCGAGTACTCGCGCACCGGTCTGCCGCTGGCCTTCGAAAGCACCTCGTTGTTGCGCTCGATCATCGCAATGCTCTGCTCGCGCGCCTGGCTGCCGACCAGGCGGCCAAACTCGTTGTGCGCCCAGCCACCATGGCTTCCGACCTCGTCGCCACGGGCCACGAAACGGCGCACCCAGTCTTGCATCAGTGGGTTGTTGGCCAGGTCCATGCCCAGCTTGTCGCCCACCTCGTTGACGTCCGGGCCCACCGTCATGTGCACCGAATAGGGGCCTTGCTCGAACGCGCCCAGGGCCTCCAGCGCTTTCATCGCAGGCACGGCGCGGCCGGAGTCCACATGCCAGTTCATGATCAAGGCGCCGCGGGCCATGGGCATGGGTGAGAGCTGGGGCAGCTGCGCCAGATCCTGCGCAAAGTAGCGCAGAAACGAGCTGAGGAAGAAGCCGTCTGTGCGCAGCTTCAGGTAGCCCAGCGGCAGATTGACGAACAGCACCCTGCCCAGTCCCACGGCATGCACGCCGGCCAACAGGGTCTGGTCTTCGCCGTGCATCAGGCGTTGACCGGCATAGCCCCCCGCGCTGGCCGTGGCAGCAGCGGTGGCAAAGACCGGGTAGTGCAAGCGCCCGTAGTGGTAGCTGACGACGGCCAGTGCCTCGCCCGGCCTGGGCACCGGCTGCGCGCTGGTCAGCGGATCGTCGCTGTTCTCGCGCACCAGCTTGCCCGGTGGCAGGCGCAGAAACGGCAGAGCCCCGGCGTCGACCAAGGGCACCTGCTGGCGCAGCATCTCGGTCTGCATGTCGCCATACAGCGCGTAACGCACACCGGCCAGGCCGGAAAAGCGTGACTGCTGCGGGTGGTACTTGCCGCCCATGTCGGACAGACCCGCGTCATGCACCAGCATCAGCACCGCGCCTTCACGCACGCGGCTGTCCAGTTCAGCCACCAACTGGTCGTTCATGCGCCGGTGCACGCTGTCGGGCACGATCAAGGCCATGTCGCGATCGGCATCGGACTGGCGCATCATGGCCGAGGCATTGAGCAGCTTGACGCCATAGCCCAGCTCGGCAGCGGCGCTGCGCCAGGCCAGAACATGGACATCGGTCTCGGACAGGCCGTCGGGCAACACCAATGCCAACTCGTTGTTGACCCGCACCAACTGCGGCGTGCCGGCCTGATACCGCCAAAGGCCCAGCCCGGCTGCTGCCAACAACAGCATCAGCAGCGCGCGCTTGAGCCACATGTGGCGCGGTCGGCTCACGTGGCGGCCCCACGGCACATCCAGCCGCCATGCCGCGCAGCCCCGAGCATCGGAGCCATCATGTGCCGACCCCGGCGGCCAGGCCCATCGCGGCATCTGCCGCAGCGGCGACAGCGAGCACCGGGCTGCTGGCTACGGTATCGCCACCGGCGCCGGCCTTGGCCTGGGCACGGCCCGAGGTGCCGGCCCACACCGTTCCGTGGACCACCACGCCCGCCGCGATGCGGATACTGGGCGCGGCCACGGTGGCCGGCCGATCCGGCAGTCCGAGCACACAGCCCTCACCGATGACGATCGCGACCTCGGAGGTCAGGCTGCCGGTGACCGTGCAACCCTGGCCCAGCGAGACCGAGGACTCGCAGATCAGGTTGCCGTCGATCGAGCAATGCGCGTCGACGATGGCGTCGCCATGGGCCTTGATGCTGCCGTGCACATTGCAGCCCACGCCCAGGAACAGATCGGCCCGGCAGACCAGGTCACCGCGCCAGGCGCGGTAGGCACCCACGTCCAATGAGCCGTCGGCCAAGCCTCGGCCGGCGACCGGGTTCCAGACCACGCCTTCGGGCAGGCCCAGGCGGTACATGCTGTGGTTCAGCGGCAGCGGCGCAACCGGGTGGCTGGTCGAGCCCAGAAAGCGGATCGCGGGTGCATGCAACATCGTGAACGAGGCCTTGCCCTGCACCTCAATGCACTGGTCAGCGCTGACGCGCCCGGCCAGGCGGCAACCTCGCCCGACCACCACGTTCAGACCATGGGCCCAGCGCAGCACAGTGCTGCGTCCGGCCAGCACCAGCGTGTTGCCTGACCACAGCGCGCGGTACATGCTGCCCTCGGCGGTGTCCAGGTTGCCGCGTGCAGCGACCTCGCCGAGAAAATTCACACCGAAGGGCAGTTCAGCGCCCTCGGCCGCATGCCAGACCCTGCGGCTTCGCGCGTCGCGCATTTCGCGGTCGGTCAGCGGCCAGTCGTCACCCGCTGGCGCCAGGGCGATCTGCGAACGGCCCAGCCGACGCTGTCCGGTGACGATGGCCTCGGACAAATGGGCCGCGAAGGAGCGGGCCAGAAATGCCGGGTCCTGCGCGTCCTGGGTGTCGATGAACAGCGGACCGACATCGGCCTTGAAGTGCCACTCCCAAATCGCCGGCAGCATGGGCAGCATTACCACGGCCAGGGTGGCGCACAAAAGCAGCAAGGCGGTCATCGGCTGCCCACCGACGCCGGCGTGGACGAGCTCGCCGGCGTGCTCGACGAGGCCGATGCCTTGCGGTAGCGCACGGTCTTGTCCCAGGTGAAATTGCGGCCGGGCAAACGGTCCAGCAGCGCCTGTTCCAGCACCGCTCGGGCAATGGCCACCGCACTGACGATGAAGCCCAGCCAGCTGAACGCCAGCAAACGAACCCGCTGGCGCGAGCGGTCAAGGTGAACTGCGGCAGCGATTTCGAAGAAGGCCGCAAAGTTGCCCAGCGCGCTGTGGCTCATGAAGGCCAGCACCAGCAGCGCCGGTGCGGCCATCTCCAGCGAGACGGTGAAGTACAACATCAGGCTGATCAGCCAGCCCAGGATCAGCAGCGGCGACATCAGGTACACGCCCAGCAGCAGCAGCCCGTCCAGGCGTTCAGCCAGCGGCAGGTTCTTGACGCGCAGCAGCGCCAGGCTGTGACGCACCAGCGCCTGGTTGTGGCCCTTGGCCCAGCGCTTGATCTGGCGCACCCGCACGGCCCAGCTTTGCGGCACCTCTTCGTAGCACTCGGCGCGGTTGTGATAGACCGTGCTCCAGCCGCCGAGCAGCAAGCGGTAGGTCAGGTCGGTGTCCTCGGCCAGCACGTCGTCGTGCCAGCCGCCCACGGCCTGCAGCGCGGCGATGCGGATGCCACCCACGGTGCCGCCGTACTGCGGCACCAGGCCCAGGTTCATGCGCGCCTGCTGGTCGACCTGGTAGCCGCCCGAGCGCTCCAGATCAAGCAGCCGGGTGAGCAGGTTCACGCCCACGTTGTTGGGCACCACGCGGCCCATCACCGCGCCCACCTCGGGGTCGAAGAACGGCGCCATCAGGCGATGGATCAAGCCCTTGGACGGCAGGTAGTCGGCGTCGAAGACGATGATGAAATCGGTCTTCACCAGTTCGGTCGCATCCTTCAGTGCCGCCGCCTTGCCGGGTTTTCCGCCGGTGCGGTGGAAGGGCACGATGCGCCCTGGGTAGCGCTCAATCACACGGTCGATGATCTCGCGCGTACCGTCGCTGGAACGGTCATTGACCGGCATCACCAGCATGCGGTCGGCGGGGTAGTCCACGCCCATCAGGTTTTCCAGACAGTCGGCGATCACTGCCTCTTCGTTGTGCGCGGCCACCAGCACGGTGACATGCGGCCAGTCGGCGCTGACGATGCTGGCGTAGGGGTGGCGCTGGTGGCCGAACAAGCGGTTCAGCGTGAACACATAGTGCCGCACGGCATAGACCAGCAGCAGCAGCGACAGCACGGCCATCGCCGACAACAGTGACCAGGCCCAGACCTGCCCGAATGGGCTGGTCAAGACCAAAGGTATTTGCGCCATGCCGGGCCCACTGGCCACCATGGCCAGACCACCCATCGCACAAGGCCTTGCCCGGCGGGCCGACACCGGTGACAACAAGGGGGCACTGAAGGACATGACTGAACAGCTCCGCGATCCGGACCATCGTGAGGTTTGACGAGACGCGAAATCGGAAGCGCACCCGCTGGCAAGAAGGCCTCGTGCATACCGTCAGGTACACCCAAAGCGCAGACAAGCTTAGCGGGAATGCCCCGGTACAAGGGGCATCAAGAAGTCACAAACGTTCGGATGCGGGGGATGGAAATCGACCAAACCGCGACCTAATGCGCTATCGATTGCGGGGCTGCACGGGCTGCCGTTGCGGCGATGCCAACGAGCTCGGCGTCCAGTGCGAAACAAGGGCTTGCCGATAGTTGCAAGATGTCACGAATCAATGGCTCAGGCTTCACGCCCAGGCCTCGTCACAACAACAGCCTGGCTCAGCCAGGCGCGTCAGGCACCGGCGCCGAGACGGGTGCGACGGCGCCTTTGCAGGGCGCGAAGATGCGCACCGTGCAGCCTGCGCAGGTCTGCCGATCCAGCCGGTCATAGACCATGCTGACCACATCCTCGCCGGCCTTGAAAACGTTCTGGGCTCCGATGCGTGCCAGCGCGCCGCTCTTGCGCAGCATGGCCATGGGTTCGTCCTTGACATTGAAAAGGTAGAGCCCGCCGCCCAGCGCGCGGCGGCGCTCGGCCTCTTGCGCCAGCAACTGGGCCCCGGCCAGGTCGACAAAGTTGATGCCCGAGGCCACGAGCAGCAGATGGCGGTGCGCAGGCACACGCTCATCGATCTGCTGCAGGGCCTCCTGCAGGTGGCTGACGGCGCCGAAGTAGATCGAGCCGTTCAGCCGCACCACCTTCAGCTGCGGACAGTCGGGCAGGCTGCTGACGGCGCTGAACGCCGGTGGAAACTGGCCCGGAAAGGGCTTCACGTCCTCAAGCCCCGGCCGCGAGGTGCGGTTCAGGTAGAGCAGCAGCGACAGCAGCACGCCGATGTAGATCGCGAACTCCAGCTCCAGCGTCAGCGTGGCGATGAGGGTGGAGAACAGCACAGCCGCCTCCTGCCGGCTGATGTGGCCGATCTCGGCGATGTGGTGAAAGTCGATCAGACCCCAGGCCACGACGAACAGGATGCCGGCCATGGCCGGTATCGGCAGGTACTTGGCCATCGGTGCCAGGAACAGCAGGATCAGCAGCAGGAACACCGCCGACAGCGCCGCAGCCAGCGGTGTGCGTGCGCCCGCGGCGTGGTTCAGGCCACTGCGGTTGAACGAGCCACTGGAGGCATAGCCCGAGAAGAAGGCGCCGACCAGGTTGGACAGGCCCTGGCCAATGAATTCCTGGTTGCCGTCGATGCGCTGCCCGGTCTTGAGCGCCACCGCACGTGCGATCGACACCGCTTCGGTCAGGGCCAGCAAGGCCACCGCAATGGCAATCGGCACCAGCTTCTCGATCGTGGCCGGTGAAAAGTCGGGCACGGACAGGGGTGGAAAACCCACGGCCAGCGCACCGATGCTGGCGATGCCGGTGCGCTCGGCCCCGAACACCGCATCGAGCAGCGCCGCCGCCAGTCCACCCGCGACCATTGCCGCCATCATGTAGGGCAACTTGGGCCACCAGCGTTTGACTGCCACGCTGGACAGCACGGTGACCGCGGCCACTGCGGTGACGTAGGGGTTGATGCGCTCGGCATGCTCCAGCATCGCGGCCAGCACCCGCCAGACCGACGCGCCCCGTGGCACCGGAATGCCGAAGAAGTTCTTGACCTGGCTGGCCGCGATCAGCACCGCAGCGCCGGCGGTGAAACCCACCACCACGGTGTGCGACACAAAGTTCACCAGCGTGCCCAGCCGCAGCAGGCCCAGGCCGAGCTGAAAGATGCCCACCAGCAGCGTCAGCGTCAGCACCAGCTTCACAAACTCCGGGCTGCCCGCCGGCGCCAGCGGGCGGATGGTGGCAAACACGACCAGCGAGATCGCGGTGGTGGGTCCGGACACCAGATGCCAGGACGAGCCCCACAGCGCCGCCACGATGGCCGGCAGCATGGCCGCATACAAGCCATATTCCGGCGGCATGCCGGCGATGGTGGCAAAGGCCACGCCCTGCGGCACCAGCACGATGCCGCCGGTCAGTCCGGCCATGGCGTCGGCACGCAGGGTGTCGCGGTTGACCATCGGCCACCAGCGCAGGAACGGGAACAGGCGCAGCAGCAGCGAATGGGTCTGAGACGGTCGCATGGTGGGCAGGCGAAACTGCCATGCGGGTCAATGACCTAGGCAGAGCCGCGCAAGATGGGTGGCCAGGAGCCGGAGCATAGGTGACAGCGGCAGCCCCTCATGTCACCCGCCAGCGGCCACCCAGCGGGCCAGATCCGCTGCCGCAGCGGCGGGTCGAATGCGTGGCTGCCGGCCTCATCAAGTGCGCCAAACTGGTGCTGGTCCTAGCCCCTGGCCAGCGTTAGCCTGCGGTCAGATCAAGTGGCTGCGCCGGCCCCTCAAGGCGTGCCCGAACCGACTGGAAGCCCTGTCATGGACACGACCGCCGACCCAGGCAACGCCCACCGCGCGTTCGACCCCCGATACGACCCCTTGCTCGAAGCCCATCCCGGCAGCGGCAAGGCCTACGCACCCACCTGGTGGGTGGCCAGCGCCGGTGAGCCGCCAGCCGACGATGGTGCGGTGCGCGGCGACATCGACGCTGACGTGGTGATCATCGGCTCGGGCTCGACCGGCCTGTCCACTGCGCTGTACCTGGCGCAGGAGCAAGGCCTGAAGGCGGTGGTGCTGGAGGCCAACCAGGTCGCCTGGGGCTGCAGCAGCCGCAGCGGCGGCCAGGGCCAGAACGCCAGTGGTCGACTCAAGCGCTCGCAGTGGATCGCCCGCTGGGGCGTTGACGTGGCCAGGCAACTCGACAGCGAGATTCGCGCAGGCTTCGAAAATTTCAGGTCGCTGACGCAGCAGATCGACTGCGACGCCGTCGATGGTGGCCACCTCTACCTGGCCCACCGGCCCGGCAAGCTGCCGGCGCTGGACGCCGAGGCGCGCCTGGCCCGTGAGGTTTTTGGCTACCGCACGCGCATGATCAGCGCCGACCAGGTCCGACGCGAGCATTGTGACGAGCGCGAGATGGCCGGGGCCCTGTACGAGGCCGAGGGCGTGGGCATCCACCCCTTGAAGTTCAGCTTCGGACTGATGCGCCGGGCGCGCGACCTGGGCGTGCGCATCCACACCGCCAGCCCGGTGCAGGGCTGGCAGACCAGCGCTGGCGTGCACCACTTGCGCACACCGGACGGCACCGTGCGCGCCAGGCGCGTGGCGGTGTGCACCGGTGGTTACACCGGACAGCGACTCAGCCCGACGCTGAAAAACCGCGTGATGCCGATCCTGTCGAACTCGGTCGTCACCCGGCCGCTGACCGAGGCTGAACTGGCAGCCTGCGGATTCAAGTCCAAGGTCTTCATGACCGACACCCGCACGCTGCGTTTCTACTACCGCCTGCTCAACGGCAACCGGCTGCAGATGGGCAGCCGCAGCGCCATCACCGGCGCCGATGCCCAAGCCCCCGAGCATCTGCAGTTGCTGACCGACTCCATCGCACGCAAGTTTCCGCCGCTGGCCGGCATCGCCATCGACCATTCCTGGTGGGGCTGGGTCGACGTCAGCCACGACATGATGCCGCGCATTGCCCGCCCCGACCCGGCGCAAACGGTCTGGTATGCGGTCGGCTACGGGGGCAACGGCGTGTCGTTTTCAACCTGGGCCGGCAAGCGACTGGCCGAGCGCGTGGCTGGCCAGGACGCAGGGCGGGCCGTGTTCGACCTGCCCATCTACAGTTCGGCCCTGCCCTACCCAAACGCGTTCAACGGCGTCGAGTCGGCCGCGCTGGCGCCCTTCCGGCGCCTGGGCCAGCGCTTCCTCTACCACTGGTACGCCTGGCAGGATGCCCACGCCTGAATCAGCACTCTGAGCCGACGTTCACTGACGGGTGCGCAGGCCCGGCCCTCCGGGCATCCGGCTGCCTGCATGCCAGCCGAATTCAGCCTCGATCGCCGCGGTGGACCGCACGGTGCCCTGAGACACCGCAACGCCCATCGCTGCGGCCGCGATGACCACGGTTGATGCGCGGCAGGCGAACGCGCGAACTTGCATGCGCCCTTTCCACGGCGCGGCGCGGCACGGCGCTCGACCCAGCGCATCAGCAGGTCAAACAGCTAGGCCACCACGCCCATCACGATGTTGCCCATGACCACGATGTCGGTGCGCAGGAAGTTCCGCGCGTTGAGCACCGCCTGGCCCAGGCCGGTGCTGGCGGCGACCAGCCTGGTCCAGCCGAAGCCGATGGCGATGCGCATGCCGATCAGAATTTCAGGCAGCGCCGACGGCCACGGCATCGAAGCAGCACCGATGCCGATCATCGACGAGCCGAAGCCGGTGAGCCCACGCACGACGAAGGCCAGCAGCGTGGCCAGCGCCATGCCCGGCAGCACGGGCAGCTCAAGGTCCATCATGGTCTGCATGGTGGCTGGCTTTGTCGGCGAGCATGGCCACCGTCCGATCCGCTGGCCAGGCTTGGGGCTATGCTGCCGGCCCAAGCCCCGCGCGGCGCCACGACACCGCCCAAAACCATGAGCACCACCGTCTTCAGCGCCCGCCAGATCATCACCATGAACCCGATGCAGCCCCGGGCCACCCATGTGGCGGTGCGCGACGGCCGCATCCTGTCGGTGGGTGACCTGACGCGCATGGAACAGCATGGCCCGTTCACGCTGGACGAGCGCTACAAGGACCATGTGCTGATGCCCGGCCTGGTCGAAGGCCACTCCCACCTGATGGCCGGTGGGCTGTGGCAGTTTCCGTTTGTCGGCTTCCATGCCCGCACCGCGCCCGATGGCCGGGTGTGGGACGGCTGCTGCAGCTTCGACGAGGTGGTCGACCGGCTGTGCGCCATCGAGCAAGCCATGGCCGACGGCGACGAGCCGCTGGTGGCCTGGGGCTTCGACCCGATCTTCTTCGGCACCGCGCGCATGGGCACGGCGCACCTGGACCGCGTCTCGCTGACCCGGCCAGTGGTGATCCTGCATGCCAGCCAGCATTTGATGAACGTGAACAGCGCGGCGCTGGCCAAGGCCGGCATCGACAGCGACTGCCAGATCGAAGGCGTGCCCAAGGGCGCCGGCGGCCAGCCCAATGGCGAGTTGCAGGAATTTGCGGCCATGTTTCCGATCGTGCGGCTGATCGGCAACCGCTTTCGCATCACCTCGGTCAGCGAGACCGGCCTCAAGCTGTTCGGCCAGGTGGCGCAATGGGCCGGCGTGACCACCGCCACCGATCTGGCCAACGACATGTCAGCCGAAGGCGTTGCCACCATGCTGCGGGTGACGGGCGCCGACGACTACCCCGTGCGTCTGGTGCCGCTGCAGGCGCGCATGGACGGCAGTCAGCCGCTGGCGCAGTTTGTGGCGCGCGCCCGCCAGACCGCTGCGGCCAGCAGCCCCAAGCTGCACATGGGCCTGGTCAAGCTGATCGCCGATGGCTCGATCCAGGGCTTCACCGCGCGGCTGAAATGGCCCGGTTACCACAATGGCCATGACAACGGCATCTGGATCCTGCCACCCGAGCAATTGCGCCAGACCATTGGCGAGCTGCACGCCGCCGGCCTGCACCTGCACATCCACACCAACGGCGACGAGGCCAGTGAGTTTGTGCTCGACTGCCTGGAACAGGCCCTGACCGACCTGCCCCGGGCCGACCACAGACACACTCTGCAGCATTGCCAGATGGCCGACGCCGCGCAGTTCCGCCGCATGGCCACACTGGGTGTGTGCGTGAACCTGTTTGCCAACCACCTGTACTACTGGGGCGACGCCCATGCGGCGCAGACCATCGGCCCCGACCGCGCCCGGCGCATGGATGCCTGCGGCAGTGCACTGGCCCACGGCGTGGCCATGGCCATGCACTCCGACGCGCCGATCACGCCCATGGCGCCGCTGTTCACGGCCTGGTGCGCGGTGAACCGCATCACCTCCTCCGGTGTGGTGCTGGGCGAGCATGAACGCATCACCGTGCCGCAGGCGCTGCAGGCCATCACCCTGGGCGCGGCCTACACGCTGCGCATGGACCACCTGGTGGGCTCGATCGAGGTCGGCAAGTACGCCGATTTCTGCGTGCTCGACGACGACCCGACGGCGGTAGAGCCTATGCGACTGAAGGACATCGCCGTGGCCGGCACGGTGCTGGGCGGGCAGGTCATGCAGCGGCCCGAATCAGCTTCATAGGGCATGGCCAGCGGTTCTGAACGGCGGTTGCCACTGACCGTGATCGGCGGCTTTCTCGGCGCCGGCAAGACCACCCTGCTCAACCACTGGCTGCGCCGTTCGGGCCACCGCGAACGTGGCGGATCGGGCCAGCGCCTGGCCGTGCTGGTCAACGACTTTGGCGCGATCAACATCGACGCGCTGCTGGTCCAGGCCAGCGGCGCCGACACCATCACACTGAGCAATGGCTGCGTCTGTTGCGCGATAGGTGACGATCTGGGCGCGGCCTTGATGCGCGTGCTGGACGCCCGACCGCCCTTCGACGCCGTGGTGGTCGAGGCCAGCGGTGTGGCCGACCCCTGGCGCATTGCCCAGGTCGCCCTGAGCGACCCCGCCTTCGGGCTCGGCGGTGTGGTGGTGCTGGTCGACGCATCGGCCCTGCTCTTGCAGCAGGCCGACCCGCTGCTGGCCGATTCACAGCGCCGTCAACTGGCCGGCGCCGACCTGCTGGTGCTCAACAAGACCGATCTGGCCGACGCCAGTACGCTGCAAGACCTGCGCACGCTGCTCGAAGGCTGGTTGCCGGCCACACCCCGAATCGAAACCTGTCGGGCACGCGTGCCGGCGCCGCTGCTGGACGAGTTGCGGCTGGCCCCGGTTGCAGCTGCCAGCGCATCGCCTGCGATCCATGAGCACGGCGATGGGCATCACCACGGCGATGGGCATGAGCATGGCCTGCAGTTCGAGTCCGCCAGTTGGCAGCCCGACGCAACGCTGGCGGCCAGCACGCTGCGCGACCTGATTGCACACATGCCACCGGGCGTGCTGCGGCTCAAGGGCCTGCTGCGCACCGACCAGCATGGCTGGGCCGAACTGCAGTTCGCCGGCCGCCATGGCGCATTGCGCAAGGCGCTGCACCCACCGCCCGACGGTCAGGCCGCCGTGGTGGCCATCGGTCTGGTCGGCCGCTTGCCGAAGCAGGCACTGGATGCGCTGTTCGGCGAACACCGCTCGACATGAAACGATCGACGGGCTGACCTGGCGCTCTGGGCTCTGAGCTGCCCTTCGTTTTTGGTTGAAGCCGACGTTCGTTGGCCGGCGCGCTGGCCGAGGCCACCAGGCACCCGGCTGCCTGCGTGTCACCCGGGCCCGGCCTGCCAGGCCTGCCGGTATGGCAGGCCGGC
>JANOWE010000205.1:0-11136 GCA_031417735.1 Betaproteobacteria bacterium | reverse complement strand
CGAATACCGGCGCGGCTACAAGTTCTCGACCTATGCCACCTGGTGGATCCGGCAAGCCATCACGAGGAGCATTGCCGACCAGGCCCGCACCATCCGCATCCCGGTTCACATGATCGAGACGATCAACAAGATGAACCGCATTTCGCGCCAGCACCTGCAGGAATTCGGCTTCGAGCCCGATGCGCCCACGCTGGCCGAGAAGATGGAGATCCCCGAGGACAAGATCCGCAAGATCATGAAGATCGCCAAAGAGCCGATCTCCATGGAAACGCCGATCGGTGACGACGATGACAGCCACCTGGGCGACTTCATCGAAGACACCAACAACACCGCGCCGATCGAGGCCGCGATGCAGGCCGGCCTGCGCGATGTGGTCAAAGACATTCTCGACAGCCTGACCCCGCGCGAGGCCAAGGTGCTGCGCATGCGCTTCGGCATCGAGATGTCCACCGACCACACGCTCGAAGAAGTGGGCAAGCAGTTCGACGTCACGCGCGAGCGCATTCGCCAGATCGAAGCCAAGGCGATCCGCAAGCTCAAACACCCCAGCCGCTCGGACAAGCTCAGGACCTACCTGGACAACCTTTGAGCCTTGGCTCGAGAGCCGGCCTGGGCCAGCGGCAGCAGACATCTGCGCCGCCGTCGCCTGCTCAACAGGCCTCGGCCCCGGCGTGGCGTCTGTCGCCAAATGGCCCGCCTTCCAGCCCGCACACGCGGGCTGCGTGCATTTTTGCCTTGAGCTTTCACGCTTAAACTGCCGGCCATGACGCGCATCGCCGAACGTACGGTCCTGTTTGCCGACCTGCGCGGAAGCACCGGCCTGTACGAGACGCTGGGCAATGCTGAGGCGACCACAGTGGTCACCCACACCGTGAACGCGCTGGTGCGCAGCGTGCCCGCCTGTCAGGGCCAAATGGTCAAGACCTTGGGCGACGGGCTCATGGCGGTGTTCGACCGGCCTGCCGACGGCATGAAGGCGGCCCAGATGATGCATGAGACGCTGGACCATCTGGTCAGCCGGGGCGGTGAACGAGGCGCCTCGTCCGGGCTGCGTGGCCTGAAACTGCAGGTGGCCCTGGCCCGAGGCGAAGTGGTCGAGATGGGCGGCGATTGCTTTGGCGATGCCGTCAACGTCGCCGCCCGCCTGATCGACCATGCCGGCGACAACGAAACCCTGGTCACCGCTGAGGTGCTGGCGGGCCTGAGCATCGACCTGAAGCGGCGCTTCCGCTCGCTGGACTGGATGCACCTGCGCGGTCGCGTCGAGCCCGTGCAAGTCCATGTCCAGGGCGGCCTGCGTGGTGTGGATCTGCAGGCGACGCAGTTTGGCGCCGTGGCCAGCACCCTGGAGCCAGAAGCCGTTCGGCTGCAATGGCTGGACCGCAGCGAGGTTTTCGACGGTGAGCACATGCCCGTGGTCCTGGGCCGAAGCCCGCAGGCCAATTTTCGGGTTGACGACACCCGGGTGTCACGCTCACATGCGCGGCTGGACTGGCATGGCGGTTCCTTCCAACTCACCGACCTGAGCTACAACGGCACCTATGTACGCTTTGGCCAGGCTGACGAGGTCGTCAGCCTGCGCCGGGGCCGCTGCACCTTGCATGGCGTGGGGTCAATCGGCCTGGGCGGCTCGCCCACCGACCCCAGCGCGCCCTGCGTTCGCTTCGAACTCCTGTCGTTCGTCGACGCCGAGCCCGGCGGCGGCTGACGATGGTCGAGGGGACCACAGCGCCCAGCAGCGATCCACTGCGGGTGCTGTACGTGGAAGACGACCGGATCAGCGCCCTGCTGTTCAGTGAGGCGCTGCGCGACCAGGCTGGTCTGGCGCTGCGGCTGGCCGAAGATGGCGCACAAGCCATGGCTGAAGCGGCGCAATGGTTGCCCCAGGTTCTGGTGCTTGACGCCCATCTGCCTGATACCCGTGGCCATGCCCTGCTGGCCCGCCTGAGGCAACTGCCGGGCCTGGCGAAGGTCCCGGCCTTCATGTGTTCGGCCGATGGCGGAGCACAGGACATCGCGCAGGCCCTGGCGGCGGGTTTCCAGGGTTACTGGGTCAAACCGGTGGCCACCGACGCGCTGCGCAGCGCGTTGCTGCGCCTGCGCTCAGACCTGGGCTGAGGGCTGGCCGGCCAGGCGGCCAGGCTGAGCTTGGGGTCTGGCTCCGATGGCCCAGAATGCGCACCCATGCGCATCGCCACTGAACCCGAATTTGAGCATGGCGGGCCCCAGGCTCGAAACGCCGTGCTGCTGGTCAACCTGGGCACGCCTGACGCCCCGACCCCGGCCGCCCTGCGCCGCTACCTGGCCGAATTTCTGTGGGATCCCCGGGTCGTGGAAATCCCCCGGCCGCTGTGGTGGTTGATCCTGCACGGCCTGGTGCTGCGCACGCGACCCGCCAAGTCCGCAGCCAAATACGCCGCAATCTGGACGCCCCAGGGCTCACCCCTGCTGCACTGGACCCTACTGCAAGCCCAGGCACTGCAGGCTGAATTGACCGCAAGGGGCCAGCCCGTGGTGGTGCGCATGGCCATGCGCTATGGCCAACCGGGCATTGCCGGCGCGCTGGACGCGCTGAAGGCCGATGGCGTGGGCCAGGTGCTGGTGTTGCCGCTGTACCCGCAGTACGCCGCCGCCACCACCGCCAGCATGGTGGACGCGGTGGCCGCGTGGGCCGGACGCCAGCGCCGCCTGCCCGAACTGCGCTTCGTCAACCACTACCACGACGACCCCGGCTACATCGCCGCGCTGGCCAGCAGCGTGCGCGCGCATTGGGCCGATCACGGCCAGGGCGACAAACTGCTGATGAGCTTTCACGGCGTGCCCGCGCGCAGCCTGGCCCTGGGTGACCCCTACCACTGCGAGTGCCACAAAACGGCCCGCCTGCTGGCCCGGGCACTGGACCTGCCCGCCGACCGATACCTCGTCACCTTTCAGAGCCGGCTCGGCCGCGCGCGCTGGCTGGAGCCCTACACCGAGCCCACCTTGAAGCGACTGGCCGCCGAGGGCCTGCGCGGCGTCGACGCGATCTGCCCGGGATTTCCGGCCGACAACCTGGAAACGCTGGAAGAAATAGGCATGGAAGCGCGCGAGGCCTTCCTGGGCGCCGGCGGCCAGCGCTTCAGCTTCATCCCCTGCCTGAACGACCGCCCGGACTGGATCGCGGCGCTGGCCGATCTGGCGCAGCGCCACCTGCAAGGCTGGCCCGTACAGGCAGCATCGCCGGCCGAGTTGGAGGCCCAGCGTGCCCACGCCATGGCAATGGGCGCCGCCGCCTGAGCAGACGGCGGACGAGGGTCAAGCTGCGTTGGCGCTGGCACACTTGCCCTGACGCCGCCGAGCCAAAGTGCCCATGCCCAGCAGCCCGGCCAGCATCAAGGCCCAGCCTGCCGGCTCCGGCACCGGCGTGGCCGTGAAGGTGGCGCCAGTGCTGGGGCTGAAGCTGAAGTTGCTGATCTGGTAGCCATCTGACTGCGCGCTGAAGCTGGCGGTCTGGAACAGCGCGGGCGCCAGCGCCGCCATGCTGCCATCGGCCTGGCGCGACTGGAAGAAGGTGTCCAGCGTGAACATCGGTGCAAAGGCGTTCGGGTTGGCCGTGCCCAGGAAGCGGAATTCCACGTTCAACCCTGAAAGGTCCAGCGCCCGGCCGCTGGTGAAGATCACATGGTCGGTGTTGAAGCCGCCGGCCCCGTTGCTGGCCACCTCCAGAATCATGCGGCTGCCGGCCGCAGCGGTGAACGAGCCGCCGATCTCCATCGTGCCCGGCGAGTTGCCGGGCGCAAAGATGCCATGGTTGACCACGTTGCCGGTGATGGTGCCGGTGCCGCCCAGAAAGCCGTTGCTGCCGATGACGATGTTGGCCGCCGTCAGCGTGCTGTTGATCAGCACCAGGGTGCCGGTGCCGCCGTCCACATCGCCAGTGGCCGTCTTGTTGCGGCCGACGCCGACCCAGCCGGCGGTGACGGTGGAGCTGTCACTGACCAGCAAGGTGCCGTCCGAGCCTGGCAAGCGGGCGATGGCCAGGTTGCCGTCACCGACGTCGAGTGAACTGGCGCCACGGATGCGCATCAGCGCGCTGCCGTCGCGGCCGATGGTTGCGGAGGCCAGACCGGCTGCGGCTTCGATCTTGATGCGCGATGCGCCGGACAGCGTCAGCGAGCCGTCACCGGTCGGTCCGGTACCGGTGCCACCCAGGTTCAGCGATGCACCCGAACTGCCCATGTTGTGCAGTGTGACCACGCTGCCACCGCCGATGTTGGCCACGCCGATACCGCCAGATCGGCCAATCGACATGAACGCGCCGGCCTGAATATTGCCGGTCTGCTGGCCGCTGAAGTTCAACGTTGCGTTGTCCACCGCCAGCACGCCAACACCGCCCGAGCGGCCGACGTTGATGCCGATGGCACTGATGCTGGCCTGGTTGTTCACCGTCAGCTGGCCGAAACTCTGCGGGCCATGGCCGACGCCGATGTAGGTGTCGCTGCCCGTCAGACGGATCTCGGAGCCGGCGCCGCTGACCAGGGCGATGCCCTTGCCGCCATTGGTCGTGTCGCCGGTGCCGCCGATGAACAGGTTGGTGCTGCGGCTGTCGACCACGGTGGATACCGCGTTGCCGTCGATCAACAGCTTGCCGCCACCGGTGATGTTGAGGCTGCCGTTGCCGTCGCGGCCTACCCGCACGAAGGGGTTGAAGGATTCGGCGGCGCCGCCACCGGGCAGTACCGACTGCGCGCTGAGTGAGACCACCGAGTTGGCGCCGCTGATGTTCAAGGTGCCGGCGGACGCGGCTTCACGGCCCAGGTTCAGGTGCGGCCCGTTGTTGCGCGACTCGGTCGCGACAACCTCGACCCGGCCGCCGTTGCTGACGCTGAGAACACCTGTGCCATTGCGGCCCAAGTCCAAGACCGCATTTTCTGGTCGACCCGAGGCCGGAAGTGAGGCGCTGGCCGTTCCGCTCAGCGAAAACACCGTTCCTGCGCCATCGACCACCATCTCGCCGAACGAGCCGTCGCGCCCGACCACCCCATACCAGACACCCGTGATCGCAGCACCAGCCAGAAGGTCCAGGCGTGCGCTGCCAAGGCGCCGTCCAACCTGCATCGATGCCCCGTCGCCGGTGAAGGCCACTGCAGAACCGACACCGGTGACGCGCATGTCGGTCCGACCGCCGCCATTGCTCAGGATCAGGTAGTTGTTGACGCTGTCAACACCCTGGATCTCCAGCCGGCCGCCGTCGCTGACGTTGATGAATGCCAGTGCATTGCGGTCATTGGCGGTAAGTACACCAGCGCCTCCTTCACCCACCGCGCCGGTGGCATGGTTGAGCACCGTCTGCCCACCGGTGACGACCCAACGCGAACCCGCGCCACTGATGTTGACCTCGGCAATGTTGCGCTCGAAGCGAGTCGCGTTCGTGCTCCAGTGGCGTGGCCCAATCTGCGCCCGATCGGTGCTCAGCAAGCCGCCGTTGGTGACGTTGACCGTGCCACGCGTAGTGCCGCCAGGAACGCCATAGGTGTAGCCGTCCAGACCCTGGATGGCCAGGCCGGGCTGGGCGATGAACAGGTTCTGGCCGATGCGCACCTGGGTGCCGGCACCGTCGATGTTGAGCAGGCCGTTGTCGCCAGCGGCGCTGCCGACGAAGCTGTCACAGTAGTGGAATGACAGCAGGCAGGGCGTCTGGTTGCCCCGGGTGTCGATGACCGCCCCGGCCTTCACAGTCAACTTGCCACTGCCCCAAGCGCCTACCGAGAGGCGTTGAACCTGATCGCCGGTGCCATTGCCCAGCAGTTCGACGCGGGTTCCGGCGCCCGAGACCAGCCCGTCACCGACACCCGTGCCACCCGTACCGAAGTTCAACCGTGCCAGTTGCAAAAAGCTGCCGGCATCCACCGTCAACCCACCCAGACCCAAAGTGCCGATGTTGGCCGTGGACGTGGGCAAGCTGGTGTCGCCCGGCCCCAGGGCGCTGAACACCGGCCCGACGCCGATGTTCCCGCTGGCAGTGATCACCGCCTGCGCCGGCAGCGCACATGCCAACAGTGCAGCCAGCGCCAAGGGCCGTAGCCCCGTGACAAGCCAAATGGGAACAGGGGCTTGGGAGCGTGTTGACAGCGCCATGGGGCACTCCTGAGGTGAAGTGCCTCAGGGTGGCATGACGGTGGTCAAGAATTCATCAACGGAACTAGGGATAGCCGTGCCGCAACCCGCCTCAACCCCCGACTCGCGGGGCAGGAAAACGCTCAGCCCGAGCGCCTGCGCCAAGCCATCAACTTCGGCAAGACCAGCACCAGGACCACCACCGCCATCAGCGCCGCCGACATCGGGCGCGTGACGAACACGCTCCAGTGGCCCTCGCCGATGGACAGCGCGTTGCGCAGCTGAGCCTCGGCCAGCGGGCCCAGGATCAGGCCGATGATCACCGGCGCGGTGGGGAAGTCGAAGCGCCGCATCATCACGCCCAACAGACCGACGCCGAACATCAGGAACAGGTCGAACGCGCTCTGGCGCATGCCGTACACACCCACGGTGGCGAAGATCAGGATGCCGGCATACAGCGGCGGCCGCGGGATGGCCAGCAGCTTGACCCACAGGCCGACCATCGGCAGGTTCAGCACCAGCAGCATCACGTTGCCGATGTACAGGCTGGCGATCAGCGCCCAGACCAGGCCCGACGAAGTGGTGAACAGCTGCGGCCCGGCATTGATGCCGTAGTTCTGCAAGGCCGAGAGCAGGATGGCGGTGGTGACCGAGGTCGGGATGCCCAGGGTCAGCAACGGGATCAGCGTGGCAGTGACCGCCGCGTTGTTGGCCGCCTCGGGACCGGCCACGCCTTCGATCGCACCGATGGTGCCGAACTCCTCCGGGTGCTTGCTCAGCTTGCGCTCGGTGGCATAGCTCAGGAAGGTGGGGATCTCCGAACCGCCGGCCGGAATGGTGCCGAAGGGAAAGCCGATCGCCGTGCCGCGCAGCCAGGCCGGCCAGGACCTGCGCCACTCGGTGGCCGTCATGTGCACCTTGCCGGTGGTGTTGAGCTGCGCTTCAGACCGCCCCTCGTACAGCGTGGTGTACATCGCCTCGCCCACCGCGAACAGGCCCACGGCGATCAACACCACCTCGATGCCGTCGAAGAACTCCGGCACGCCCATGGTGTAGCGGGTGGCGCCGCTGATCTGGTCGATGCCGATCAGGCCCATGGCGATGCCGATGAACAGCGCGGTGATGCCGCGCAAGGTGCTCTTGCCCAGCACCGCGCTGACGGTGGTGAAGGCCAGCAGCATCAGGCAGAAGTATTCCGGCGGGCCCAGCAGGATGGCGTACTTGGCCACCACCGGCGCGAACAGGGTGACCAGGATGGTGGCGATGGTGCCCGCAACAAACGAGCCAATGGCCGAGGTGGCCAGGGCCGCACCGGCGCGGCCGTTCTTGGCCATCTTGAAGCCCTCCAGCGCGGTCACCATGGTGCCGGTCTCGCCGGGGGTGTTGAGCAGAATGGAGGTGGTGGACCCGCCGTACATCGCGCCGTAATAAATGCCGGCGAAGAAGATCATCGACGCCGTGGGTTCGACCTGCGCGGTGATGGGCAGCAACATGGCCACCGTCACCGCCGGGCCAATGCCCGGCAGCACGCCGATGGCCGTGCCCAGTGCGCAGCCGATGAAGGCCCACATCAGGTTGATCGGGGTGCCTGCGGTCGCAAAACCACCGGCCAGAAGGCCAAGAATGTCGCCCATCTTCTACTCCCTTAATACCCTAGGGGCTCAGATCCAGCCGGTGCTGGTCAGCCCCGGCAGGTTGATGGCCAACAGCTTGGTGAACAGCCAGAACGCCGGCGCGGCAATCGCAAAGCCGGTGAACGCGTCGACCAGCACCTGGCGCGCGCCGCCAGCGGGCTTGCCTTCGGACAGGCGCAGGCCGCGCACCGCCAGCGTGAAGCACAGGGCGCAGCTCAGCACAAAGCCGATCCTGGTCACCAGCGCGGCATTGGCCAGAATGCCGGCCGCCACCCAGGCCATGGCCCGCCAGTCACCGCGCAGGGAGCCCGAGCCTTCTTCCAACTCAAGGTAGCCGCCACGCAGCGCCTGCACCACCAGCAGCACACCGCACAGCAGCAGCACGCCTGAGACAAACCAGGGCAGCACGGCCGGACCGACGCCCGAATAGCCGACACCGGCCGGCAGGCCCGACGCGCCGAAGGCGAGCAGGCCGCCAAGCACGAACACGCCCACGCCAATCAAGGCCTGGTGGCGGGTGGAACGGGATGAATGGTCCATCGCGGTGTGTCCGGTTCGGTTGGCTGCGGCGGCCACAGCATGGAGCTCAGATCATTCCGGCCTTGGCCATGGTGGCGCGCAGGCTGGCGAACTCGTTGTCGACGAAGTCTTCGAAGGCCTTGCCGGTCATCAGCGCGGGTGTCCAGTTGTTCTTTTCCAGCGCCTCGGCCCAGGCCTTGTGCTTGGTCGCGGCCACCACCAGGTCGGTCAGCGCCTTGCGCTGGTCGGCCGTGATGCCGGGCGCGGCGTAAACACCGCGCCAGTTGCCGATGACCACGTTGACGCCCTGCTCCTTCAGCGTGGGAATGTTGATGCCCTTCAACCGCACCTCGCTGGTGACACCGATGGCGCGCATCTTGCCGGCCTCGATGTACTGCTGAAACTCGCTGTAGCCGCTGCCGCCGACCGTGACGTTGCCGCCCAGGATGGCCGCCGTGGCCTCACCGCCGCCGCGGAACGGCACGTAGTTGATCTTGGACGCGTCCACGCCCACTTCACGCGCGATCATGGCCGCAGCGATGTGCTCGGTGGACCCGCGTGAACCGCCGCCCCATTTCACGCTGGCCGGGTCTCTCTTCATCGCCTCGACCACGTCCTTCATGGTCTTGAAGGGCGAGTTCTCGGGCAGCACGAACACGTTGTATTCGCTGGTCAGCCGCGCGATCGGTGTCGCCTGGGTGATGGTCACTGGCGGCTTGCCGGTGATGATGCCGCCCAGCATCACCGCGCCCATGACCATCAGCGCATTGCCGTCACCCTTGCTGGCGTTGACGAACTGCGCCAAGCCGATGGCACCGGCAGCGCCACCCTTGTTCTCGTAGGTGACCGACGCGGCCTGGGCGCTGTCCTGCAGCGCCTTGCCCAGCGCGCGGCCGGTGGTGTCCCAACCGCCGCCGGGGTTGGCCGGCACCATCATCTTGATGTTCGCGCCAGCAGCGCGTGCGGCCAGCGGCAGGGCGCCGGCAGCGGCCAGCGCGGCCATCGAGCGGAGGAAGGTGTCACGACGCATCGGGGGTCTCCTGAGGTTGATTCGACATCGGCGCTGTGCCGGGCCCAATCTGGATTGCAGACAGAATCCGCATCGTCGCAGCGCTGGCTGTCGATCGGCTGTCCAAGGGCTAGGGGAAAACACCTGCCCGCCCGGCCACCGACCCGCCTGCCGTCGCCAACCCACCGATGAAACTGCTGTTGATCGAAGACGACCCGGCCATGCGCACCACGCTGCAGCGGGCCTTTGAGCGCCGGGGCATGCAGGTCAGCCTGTGCGACGACGGCGCACGCGCGCTGGACCGCTGGCGCGCCGCCGTGCCCGACGTGGTGCTGCTGGACCTGAACCTGCCAGGGCTGGACGGGCTGGAGGTGCTGGCCGCCGCCCGCGCCGAAGGCCTGGCGACGCCGGTGATCATCCTCACTGCGCGTGGCACCGTTGGCGACCGCATCCTGGGCCTGAACACCGGTGCCGACGACTACCTGGCCAAGCCCTTCGACCTGGATGAGCTGGAAGCCCGGCTGCAGGCCCTGGTGCGCCGCCGGGGCCGCGAAAATGGCACAGGCAGCAGCGCCGGCCTGGCCGCCGCACCGGCCTACTGCGGCCTGCGGCTGGACGACAGTAGCGGCGCGGTCTATCAGCAGGGCCAGCCGCTGGAACTGGCCCCGCGTGAGGCGGCGCTGCTGCGTGCGCTGCTGCAGCGGCCTGGACAGGCGGTGGCCAAGGAGCGGCTGTTCGATCTGGTCTTTGCCGGCGAGGCCGAGGTGCAGCCCGATGCGATCGAGGTGGTGGCCTACCGACTGCGCAAGAAGCTGGCCGGCGGCCAGGCGCAACTCGTCACGCTGCGTGGCCTGGGCTATCTGCTCAAGCCGGTGGCATGAGGCCGATCACCACCGCCACCCGCACGGCACCCGCGTCTGCCGCGCTGCGGCAGGGCTGGCTGCAGCGCCTGTCCATGCGCGGCCGGCTGCTGCTGGGCATCCTGCTGCCGGTGGGCCTGGTGGTGTTGGTCAATGCCTTCAGCCTGTACCAGCAGGCACGCGCCGCCGCCGACACCGCCTACGACCGCACGCTGCTGGCCTCGGCCAAGGCCATTGGCGAGTTGCTGGACGTGACCGGCAGCCCCGACCTGCCCCGGCTGATGGCCAATGTGCCTTACTCGGCGCTGGAAGCCTTCGAGGCCGACAACCGCAGCAACATGTACTTCCGCGTCACCGGCTTTCAGGGCGAGATGGTGTCGGGCTTTCCGGCGCTGCCGGCCTGGCGTGGCCAGTTGCCTGACCGGGGTGCCTACGCTGCACTGGTGCACTTTTATGACGACGCCTACCAGGGCGAGCCGGTGCGCGTGGCGGTGCTGCTGCAACCGGTGACCAGCCAGGTTGGGTTGGGCATGGCCACGATCCAGGTCGCCGAGTCCCTGGAACTGCGCCAGAGCCTGGCCCGCCAACTGCTGTTGTCCACCCTGGCCCGCCAGGCCGCGCTGCTGGCGGTGATTGCATTGGTGGTGTGGCTGGTGGTGCAGCATGCGACCCGTCCGGTGCATGCACTCAGCGCAATGATCAGTGCGCGCCGCACCGACGACCTGTCGCCCATTGCCGCGCTGCGCGCGCCACGCGAGCTGCAGCCGCTGCTCGACGCCACCAACGAGGCCATGGCCCGCTCGGCCGACCTGCTGGCCCACCAGAAGCGCTTTGTGCGCGACGCCGCCCACCAGCTGCGCACGCCGCTGGCGGTGCTGAAGACGCAGGTTCAGTCGGCACGCCGGGGTGATGTGGAAGCCGGGCAGGCGCTGGCCGAAATCGCCGGCACGGTGGACCGCGCCATTGAATTGGCCAACCAGATGCTGGCCCTGGCCAAGGTGGAACAGTTGCGCCAGCA
>JANOWE010000204.1:0-2069 GCA_031417735.1 Betaproteobacteria bacterium | reverse complement strand
TGCGGCTGGCCGTGCCCCTGGTGTTGGCCGAGCCCACGGTGATCACCGAAGGCTCATGCCCGGGCGAGCTGATGCTGCCGTAGCGCTCCTTGCCCCCGCCCTTGCCGAAGTTGCCTGCCGCCACCACCACGGTGATGCCTGCGGCCGACGCGCTGCGCACGGCGCGGGCCAGCGGGTCGGTCAGCCAGGACTCGGTGGAGTCGGCGGCCAGGCTCAGGTTCATGACGCGGATGTTGTATTCCCGCGCGTGGTAGATGACCCAGTCAATGGCTGCCAGCGCGTCGCTGATCTGGCCGTAGCCCTGGTCGTCGAGCACGCGCAGGTCGTAGACGCTGGCGTTCGGGGCGATGCCGCCGGCGTCAACCGCCTGGCCGGCGTGGCGACCGGCGGCGACCGATGCCACATGGGAGCCATGGCCATAGGGGTCGGGGCGCCTGCTGGTGACAGCCCTGATCGCCTGCTCATACCTTTCCATCGACCTCGATCCCGGGTAGAGCGAGGCCGAGCCGTCCACGCCGGCGGTCCAGTCCCTGGCCCTCACCGCCTTGGCGTCGCCCACGCGCTGAAAGTCCACCGCGTGCTGCACGCGCCCGGTCTTGCCGTCGACCGCGAGCAGGCTGGCGTGGTTCTTCTCGATGCCCGAATCCAGCACGGCGATGCCCACGCCACTGCCGTCCAGCCCGCTGTAGCCCGTCGCACCCACGGCGCGGCGCACCTCGGGCGACAACGCACCGGTGGCCAGTTCCAGCGTGCTGGCCGTGCGCGCAGTCAGCCGGTTGGGCGAGATGCTCAGCACATCGGCACGCGCGGCCAGGGCGTCGACCTGGTCGGCCGGCAGCATCACCGACAGCGCGGCCACCGACACATAGCGCAGGTAGACCGCACCGCCCCGGGCCAGCACCTCGGCCCGCAAATCGTTCAGATCCGGGTCGGCGCTGTTGCTCACGATCAAGGCCTTGACCAGTCGCCGGCCATGCTTGTCGGCGGCCCAGCTGATCTTGGGTGTGGTCGGTGCGGCGATCACCAGGCGCAGGTCGCTGGCCACCTTGGCGCCGGCCCCGCCCGCGGCCAGGACCGGTCCGGCCACGCACACACCGGCCAACAGCGCCAGCGCGCCTGCGCATTGCGCCAAGGCCCTGCGCAGGGGCTGCCATGCCGCCGGCCAGACAGCGGTTGAGGTGGACTTGCGGATCATGGCGATTGGCCTTTCGGGTAGCGACATCGGTACGGGCGCTGGCGGTGACCGTGGCGGGCCAGCGCGAATTGAAGACCGTTGAGCGGCGGGTTGGATGCCGCCAGGACGGGTGGTCAGCGCTCGCCGACCAGGCTGCCTTCGGTGGCCAGGTTGACCTGCGGCCCGCCGGCCTCGCTCAGGACGAAGCCCTCGGCCAGGATGAAACCTTCGCTGAGGACGAAACCCTCACTCAGAACGAAGCCTTCGCTGAGGACGAATCCTTCTGCCAGGACGAAACCCTCACCGAGGATGAAACCCTCTGCCAGGACAAAACCCTGGGTCAGCGTGACGCCACTGCCGGCGTTGAGCCAGGCACTGAGCGTGGCGCTGGGCATGAAGGCGCCGGTCTGCCCGGTCCAGGAGTTGGCTCCGGCCAGCGCGGTGGCATCGATGACACCGGCCGTGACCAGTGCATGGTTGCCCAACGGCACGTCCTTGATGGTGGCGACGTAGGTGTTGGCGGCCACCCCGGTGCTGGCCGGCCAGTAGCTGACGCCCAGGCGCTTGGCGGTACCGCCGGCCCAGACCAGGCGCTGGTCCCAGATCGGCTGGTACTGCGTGAACAGCGCCTCACCGCTGACGATGCGGTTGCCGCCCACCGTGACGATGCGGCTCCAGTCGAAGCCCTGGCCGTTGATGGTGGAGCGCGTGGCCGGCAGCGTCTTGCCGCTGGCCAGCAGGTTGCTGCCAGCCGTCAGCGTGCCGGCCTCGACCGCGCTGTTGATGTCGGTGCGCAGCGCGCTGGCCAGTGCCACCGCGCCGGCCACGTTCAGGTAGCCCGCGCCCTGCTGCAGCAGGTTGGCGCCGGGCAGCGGCTGGGCCGAGTACTGCAGGA
>JANOWE010000203.1:0-38985 GCA_031417735.1 Betaproteobacteria bacterium | reverse complement strand
TCCATCCCCAACCCGCTGATGCAGACCTTCGACAAGCGGGCGATCCGCGAGGCGACCCAGAAGCGGCGCGAGTACGCCGAGGACGGCCCGATTCCGAACCCGCTGGAGCAGACCTACGACAAGCGCTTTGTGCAGAAACCGGAGGGCATCGGCCGCAAGGGCGGCGGTGGCGGCGGTGGCGGCGGCCAGCCTGATCCGATGAAGACCGCGATGGGCTACATCGGCGCCGACGCCTTCGTGCGCAAATTCCAGGGCCGGGGCGGCGGTGGCGGTGGCGGTGGCGGTGGCGGTGGCGGTGGCGGTGGCGGTGGCGGTGGCGGCAACCGAGGCGGCAAGCGCCGCAGCGGGCGCTGAGCGGCCAGCGCCTGACTGGCCCGGTCGCCGGCTTCTCGCTTCAGGCCCAGGCCGGGCTTGTGGCCGGGCCACGCTAGAATAGGCGGTTAACCTTTTAAGTCATTGATTCAGGAGCACTTTATGGCCACCGAACGCACCCTCTCGATCATCAAACCCGACGCCGTGGCGAAGAATGTGATCGGTCAGATCTACGCCCGCTTTGAAGGCGCCGGCCTGAAGGTGGTGGCCGCACGCATGGCCCACCTGTCGCGCGGCGAGGCCGAGGCCTTCTACGCCGTGCACAAGGCGCGCCCGTTCTTCAACGACCTGGTCAGCTTCATGATCTCCGGCCCGGTGATGATCCAGGCCCTCGAAGGCGAAGGCGCCATCATCAAGCACCGCGACCTGATGGGCGCCACCGACCCGAAGAAGGCCGAGAAGGGCACGATCCGCGCCGACTTCGCCGACTCGATCGACGCCAATGCCGTGCACGGCTCGGACGCTGCAGAAACCGCGGCCGCCGAAATCGCCTTCTTCTTCCCCGGCATGGCCGTCTTCAGCCGCTGATCGCGGCCAGCCATACAGTTCAGCCTTGGTGGAGATGACGCCGGTCAACCTGCTCGACTTCGACCTGGACGCCTTGGCGGTCTGGTGTGCCGGGCTGGGTGAAAAGCGATTCCGTGCGGTGCAGCTGTTCCGCTGGATTCACCAGCAGGGCCAGGCCGATTTTGGCCAGATGAGCAACCTGGCCAAAAGCCTGCGCGACAAGCTGCAGGGCCAGGCCGTGGTGCGGCCACTGGCCGTGCTGAGCGAGCAGGCCTCGACCGACGGCACCGTGAAATGGTTGTTCGACGTCGGTGCCGGCGACGCGGTCGAGGCGGTATTCATCCCTGAAGCCGACCGTGGCACGCTGTGCATTTCGTCGCAGGCCGGCTGTGCGGTGGGTTGCCGCTTTTGCTCCACCGGCCACCAGGGCTTCAGCCGCAACCTGAGCACCGGCGAGATCGTCGCCCAGCTCTGGTTTGCCGAATTCGAGATGCGCCGCCGGCTGGGCCGTCCGGCCGGTGAACGCATCATCAGCAATGTGGTGATGATGGGCATGGGCGAGCCGCTGCAGAACTACACCGCGCTGTTGCCCGCGCTGCGGGTCTTGCTCGACGACCATGGCTATGGTCTGTCGCGGCGGCGGGTCACGGTGTCCACTTCGGGTGTGGTGCCGATGATCGAGCGCCTGCAGGCCGATTGCCCGGTGGCGCTGGCCGTCAGCCTGCACGCGCCCGACGACGCACTGCGCGATCAACTGGTGCCGCTGAATCGCAAATACCCGCTGGCCGAACTGTTGGCCGCCTGCCGCGGCTATTTGACCGCCGCGCCGCGCGACTTCATCACCTTCGAGTACTGCATGCTCGATGGTGTCAACGATTCGCGCGAGCAGGCGCGGGCACTGGTGGCTCTGGTCAGTGGGCAGGCCGGTGTGCCGCGTGTGCCGTGCAAGGTCAACCTGATTCCGTTCAATCCATTCCCCGCTTCTGGCCTGCTGCGCTCGCCGGGGCCACAGGTGCAGGCCTTTGCCGATGTGCTCAAGGCCGCCGGCATCGTCACCACGGTGCGCAAGACGCGGGGTGACGACATCGCCGCGGCCTGCGGGCAACTGGCCGGCGAGGTACAGGATCGCACCCGTGTCGAGCGGCGGCTGACCCGGCCCGTGATCCGTATCGAGCCGGTCTCGCCAGGGGTGGGAACTTGATGGACAGATGCTTTCGCGGCGACCGCGGCGTGCCGCCGCGCTGGGCCTTGGTCGCGGCGCTGGTCGCGTTGTTGGGCGCCTGTGCCGCGCCGGGCAGCCTGCCCGCCGACCAGCCCAACGCCATCACCACCGCGTCGGACCAGACCGACGCCGATCGCCGCGCCCGCGTGCGGCTGGAACTGGCCGGCGCCTACTTCGCGCGAGGCCAGTTCGAGACCGCGCTGGACGAGGTCAAGCTGGCGCTGGTGGCCAGCCCGAGCAACGCTGACGCCTTCAACCTGCGCGGCCTGGTCTATGGCGCGATGGGTGAAGACCGGCTGGCCGAGGACAGCTTCCGCCGGGCGCTGCAGATCAACCCGCGTGACGGCGGAACGCTGCACAACCTGGGTTGGTTCCACTGCCAGCGCGACCGCTTCGCCCAGGCCCAGTCCCAGTTTTCGGCGGCGCTGGCCCTGGCGCAGTACCGTGATCCCGGCCGTACCTGGCTGGCCAGTGGCCTGTGCCATGGCCGCAACCAGCAATGGGCCCTGGCCGAGGCCTCGCTGATGCGCGCCTTCGAGCAAGACCCCGGCAACCCCAGCATCGGCTTCACGCTGGCAGAAGTGCTGTACCGCGAAGGCAACTTCGAGCGCGCGCGCTTCTACATCGCCCGCGTCAATAGCCTGGCCGAGGCCACCAATGCCCAATCCTTGTGGCTGGCCGCACGCATCGAGCAGCGCAGCGGCAACGCCCAGGCTGCGCGCCAGTTCGGCGAACGCCTGCGCAGCCAGTTTCCCCAATCGGCGGAGGCGATGAAAGCCGACAGCGGACGTTTTGATGACTGAACCGAGAGACTCCGCCACGTCTGTGCCAAGCCAGGGCGACCCGGCTCAGGCCGGCGCATTGATGCGCGCGGCGCGCGAGAAGCAAGGCCTGCGGCTGGAAGCGCTGGCCACGCTGATCAAGGTATTGCCGGTCAAGCTGGAGGCGCTGGAGGCCGGCCGCATCGAGCAATTGCCGGACGCCACGTTTGCGCGGGCCCTGGCCCAGGCCGTGTGCCGCGCGCTGAAGATCGACGCTGCGCCAGTGCTGGCGCTGATGCCGGGCAACCGGCAGAGCCGGCTTGAGCGGGTCGACGAAGGCCTCAACACACCGTTCCGCGAGCATTCGGGCCGATTGATGGACGCCCAGGACTGGCTGCCCTGGCAGCGCCCGGTGCCCTGGCTGGTGGCGGTGCTGCTGCTGGCGGCTGCGGCCTTCCTGCTGCTGCCGCGCAGCACCGGACTGGACGATGCCGGTGCCACCCAGCCCATGCCACCAGCCGACGCTGCCGCATCGGCAGTGTTGCCTGACAGCGCGGGTCAGGCCGCTGAGCCGGCGTCGGCAGCGGCGGCGTCTGCTGCCGCCACCCCAGTGCTTGCGGTCGAGACTGCGGCCTTGGCCGCGACGACGCCCATGCCGACCCAGGCCAGCCCCGTCGCCGAATCCAGTGCTGCGGCCGCGGCCATGGCCGACGCCTTAAGCGTGCGCGGTCTGCAGTCAACCTGGGTTCAGGTCTCCGACGCCAAGGGCCGCAGCCTGTTGTCACGTACCGTGGCCCAGGGCGAGACCGCGGTCGTTGACGGGGTGTTGCCGCTGAAGGTGCGCATCGGCAACGTGGCGGGAACCGAGCTCGGTTTCCGCGGCAAGACCGTTGACCTGGGCCCGGCCAATCGCAACAACATGGCCAGCCTGAGTCTGCCCTGAGCCATCAACCTGAGCCCGGCTGACATGAGCGAACAAACACCACCGGATCCCGGCGACGACCTGCCGTTGATCGCCCTGGCCAAGCCACTGGCCCGCCGCAGCCGCCAGGCCCGTGTGGTCTGGGGCAGCCGGGTGGTGACCATTGGCGGCGACGCACCAGTGCGCGTGCAGTCGATGACCAACACCGACACGGTGGACGTGATCGGCACCGCGATCCAGGTCAAGGAACTGGCCATCGCCGGCTCGGAGATGGTGCGCATCACCGTCAACACCGCCGAGGCGGCCAAGGCCGTGCCGCACATCCGCGAGCAACTCGACCGCATGGGCATTGACGTGCCTCTGGTGGGCGACTTCCACTACAACGGCCACACGCTGCTGACCGAACATCCAGACTGCGCTGCCGCGCTGTCCAAGTACCGCATCAACCCGGGCAACGTGGGCAAGGGTGTCAAGCGTGACCGTCAGTTCGCGGCCATGATCGAGGCCGCCTGCCGCCACGACAAGGCGGTGCGCATTGGCGTGAACTGGGGCAGCCTTGACCAGGAGTTGCTGGCCGGCCTGATGGACCAGAACGCCCGCCGCAGCACGCCCTGGGAAGCCAAGCAGGTGATGGCCCAGGCCCTGCTGCAGTCGGCGCTGCAGTCGGCCGCCGCGGCGGTGGAACTGGGCATGAACCCGAACCAGATCATCATCAGCTGCAAGGTCAGCGGCGTGCAGGACCTGATCACGGTCTACCAGGCCCTGGCCGCACGCTGCGACTACCCGCTGCACCTGGGTCTGACCGAAGCCGGCATGGGCACCAAGGGCACGGTGGCTTCGGCCGTGGCCATAGGCACGCTGCTGCAGCAGGGCATAGGCGACACCATCCGCGTCAGCCTGACGCCGCAGCCCGGTGAGGCGCGCACGCAAGAAGTGGCCATTGCGCTGGAAATCCTGCAGGCGCTGGGCCTGCGCCATTTCAACCCCAGCGTCACCGCCTGCCCGGGCTGCGGCCGCACCACCAGCGCCACCTTCCAGGAGTTGGCCAAGCAGATCGACGACCACCTGCGCGCGATGATGCCGGTGTGGAAGACCAAGTACCCGGGCGTGGAAAACCTGAAGCTCGCGGTGATGGGCTGCATCGTCAACGGCCCCGGCGAGAGCAAGCATGCCGACATCGGCATCAGCCTTCCCGGCACCGGCGAGGCGCCGGCCGCACCGGTATTCATCGACGGCGAGAAGGCGATGACGCTGCGCGGCGAAGGCATTGCGCAAGAGTTCCACCGCATCGTCGAGGACTACATCGAACGCCGGTACGGCACGGTCACTTCCGGGCATTGACGCCCGCCACCACCGCCAACGCAGCCGCCGCCGGCATTGCCCGGCCCCGATACCCGCTTGAACAAGGCCCCGCCACGGGGCCGACCCCTGATATGGCCGAAGCCCTGCAAGCCGTCAAAGGTATGAACGACATCCTGCCGCCCGAATCGGCGCGCTGGGAATGGTTCGAGCACACCGTGCGTGCGCTGATGCGCCGCTATGGCTACCTCAACATCCGCACCCCCATCGTCGAGCCCACCGCGCTGTTCGTGCGCGGGCTGGGCGAGGTGACCGACATCGTCGAGAAGGAGATGTATTCCTTCACCGACGCGATGAACGGCGACGCGCTGACCCTGCGGCCCGAGGCCACGGCCTGCGTGGTGCGCGCGGTGGTCGAGCATTCGATGCTCTACGACGGCGGCAAACGCCTGTACTACACCGGACCGATGTTCCGCCATGAGCGGCCGCAGCGGGGCCGCTACCGCCAGTTCCACCAGGTCGGCGTGGAGGCCCTGGGTTTTGCCGGGCCGGAGCTGGACGCCGAGGTCATCCTGATGGGCCGCGCACTGTGGCAGGACCTGGGCCTGACCGACGTGCAGCTGCAGATCAACAGCCTGGGCGTGCCGGCCGAGCGCCGCGCCCACCGCGACGCGCTGGTGGCGTATTTCGAGTCACGGCGTGACGAATTGGATGCCGAGGCCCAGCGCCGGCTGCACAGCAACCCGCTGCGCATCCTGGATAGCAAGAACTCGGCCCTGCAGCTACTGGTGGAAGCGGCGCCCAGGTTGATGGATTTTCTGGGCGAAGACTCGCTCAGGCACTTCGGCGCGGTGCGCGCCGCGCTGGACGCGGTGGGCCAGGCCTACACCGTCAACCCGCGCCTGGTGCGCGGGCTGGACTACTACACCCACACCGTGTTCGAGTGGGTCACCACGCGCCTGGGTGCGCAGGGCACGGTCTGTGGCGGTGGCCGCTACGACGGGCTGGTCGAGATGATCGGCGGCAAGCCCGCGCCCGGCGTGGGCTGGGGCATGGGCATCGAGCGGGTGCTCGAACTGTTGCAGGAATGCGGCATTGCGCACCCCGCAGCGGCCCCCGATGCCTATGCCGTGCTGCCCGACGCGGCAGCTGCAGCGACGTCGGTGGCCACCATCGAAGCACTGCGTGCGGCTGGGGTGGCGGTGTTGACCCATGCCGCCGGCAAGGACGGCCTGGGCAGCATGAAGTCGCAGTTCAAACGCGCCGACGCCAGCGGTGCGCGCCATGCGCTGGTATTCGGTGCCGACGAACGGGCCCAGGGCATGGTCACCGTCAAGCCGCTGCGCGAGGCGGGCGCCGCACAGCGCTTGCGTCCCCTGGCCGAGGTCGCTTCCTGGGCCCACGAACTGCGCAACGCATAATCCCCGGTTTGGGCCGACGGTGCCATACCTGCCGTCGTCACCGCCGCCGGTGCGCACTGACTTGCGGCGCTGAACAACCCTGGCGCACACCGATCCACCGGCAGTCGCCGCCCGCACCCATCCCCCACCCGATCATCACAGGCTGTTCATGGCGAAAGCGCTAGACCTGCAGGAGCAGGAACAAGTCGAAGAATTCAAGGCGTTCTGGAAGAAGTGGGGCAACCCGCTGACCTGGACGCTGACAGCCGTGCTACTGGCTTTTGCCGGCTGGAACGGCTGGGGCTGGTACCAGCGCGACCAGGCGGCCAAGGCCGCCGTGTTGTTCGAACAACTGGACCGGGCCGCCATGGCCGGTGATGCCGAGCGGGTCGGCCGGGTCTTCAACGACCTCAAGGACCGTTACCCGCGCACCGCGATCGCGCAGCAGGCTGGCCTGGTCGCTGCCCGACTGCAGCATGAAAAAGGTCAGGTCGATGCCGCCAAGGCCAGCCTGGGCTGGGTTGCCGGCAATGCCAAGGAAGACGAGTACCGCGTGGTGGCCAATCTGCGCCTGGCCGGTGTGCTGATGGACAGCAAGGCCTACGACGATGCGCTGAAAGCCTTGGCGGCCGCCACGTCGCCGACCTTTGCCGGGCTGCTGGCCGATCGGCGCGGCGATGTGCTGATGGCCCAGGGCAAGCCGGACGAGGCCAAGGCCGCGTTCCAGGCTGCTTACAAGGCACTTGACGCCAGCATCGACTACCGCCGCCTGGTCGAAGCCAAGCTGATCGCGATGGGTGCCCCGCCGGCAGCCACCCCGTCGGAAGGAGCTGCCAAATGATGCATGCCTGCACCGACAGGCGCTGGTCCGCGCGCCGCTGGCTGGGCAGCATGCCCGCCTTGGCACTGGCGCTGCTGGTGGGCTGCGCCGCCGACAAGCCCAAACCCACGCCGCTGGACACAGTGGCGCCGCAGCTCTCGGCCAGGCTGGTCTGGCAGGCCAAGCTGGACGCCGTGCAGTTTCCGCTGGCTGTGAGCCAGCGGGACGGTAGCTTCGTCGTTGCCGGCAGCGACGGCACGGTGCAGGCGCTGGATGTGGCCAGCGGCGCCGTCAAGTGGGCTGGCCAGGCGGGCGCGAAGCTGTCAGCAGGTGTCGGCAGCGACGGCCGTTTTGCCGCCGTGGTCAGCCTTGACAACGAATTGATCGTGCTTGAACAAGGGGTCAAGCGCTGGTCGACGCGCCTGGCCTCGCGCACCACCACGGCACCTCTGGTGGCCGGCGAGCGGGTCTTCGTGATGGGCGTCGACCGCGTGGTCCACGCCTTCGACGCGCTGGATGGGCGCCGCCTCTGGGCCCTGCAGCGCCCGGGCGAGGCACTCACGCTGGCCCAGCCCGGCGTACTGATGGCCTACAAGGACACCTTGGTCGCTGGCCTGGGCGCCGTGGTGGTGGGCATCGACCCGACCAAGGGTGCCGTGCGCTGGGAAGTGGCCCTCACCTCGCCGCGCGGCACCAACGAGGTTGAGCGACTGAACGACCTCGTCGGTCCGATGCTGCGGGTGGGCGATGTGCTGTGCGCGCGGGCCTTCCAGACAGCGGTGGGTTGCATCGACGCTGCGCGCAGCACCCTGTCCTGGAGCCGCAGCGGCGGTGGCTTCCAGGCCCTGGGCGGCGATGCCGGTCTGGTCGTCGGTGCCGACGCCTCTGACCGCGTCAGCGCCTGGCGTGCGGCCAACGGCGACCTGGCCTGGACCAATGAGCGCCTGCTGTACCGCGTGCTGTCAGCGCCGCTGGCCTTGGCCAAGGCCGTGGTGTTTGGTGACATGGAGGGTCAGGTGCACTTCATGGCCCGCGACGACGGCCACCTGCTGCTGCGCCTGCCCACCGATGGCTCGGCCGTGGTCGGCCAACCGGTGGCGTCGGGCAACACCTTTCTTGTCGTCACCAGCAAGGGCGGATTGTTCGCCTTTCAGATTGATTGACGCGGCCTTGACGACCACTGCTGCTGAACTGATATGAAACCGGTCATCGCACTGGTGGGCCGTCCGAATGTGGGCAAGTCCACCCTGTTCAACCGCCTGACCAAGAGCCGTGACGCCATCGTCGCCGACTTCGCTGGCCTGACCCGCGATCGCCATTACGGCGACGCCAAGCAAGGCGGGCGTGAATTCATCGTCATCGACACCGGTGGTTTCGAGCCCGACAAGCCCACCGGCATCGTCGCCCAGATGGCGCGCCAGACGCGCCAGGCCGTGGCCGAGGCCGACGCGGTGGTGTTTGTGGTCGACGCCCGTCAAGGTGTGAGCGGCCAAGACCATGACATTGCGCGCTACCTGCGCACAGCCAACAAGCGCGTATTCCTGTGCGTGAACAAGGCCGAGGGCATGGCCGAATCACCGGTCCTGGGCGAGTTCCATGAACTGGGCATGGGTGAGCCCCACCCGATCTCGGCCTCGCATGGCCAGGGCATCCGCAGCCTGGTCGAGGCCGCGCTGGCCGACTTCCCCGAGCCCGAAGAAGACGCCGATGCCGACGCCACTGCCGGACCGATCCGCCTGGCGGTGGCCGGCCGGCCCAATGTGGGCAAGAGCACGCTGATCAACACCTGGCTGGGCGAGGAGCGGCTGATCGCCTTTGATCAGCCGGGTACCACCCGCGACGCCATCCATGTGCCTCTGGAGCGCAACGGCCAGCACTACGAACTGATCGACACCGCCGGACTGCGCCGCAAGGGCAAGGTCTTCGAGGCGATCGAAAAGTTCTCGGTCGTCAAGACCCTGCAGGCGGTGGCCGACGCCAATGTGGTGGTGCTGTTGCTGGACGCCACCCAGGGCGTGAGTGACCAGGACGCGCACATTGCGGGCTATATCCTCGAGGCCGGCCGCGCGGTGGTCATCGCGGTGAACAAATGGGACGCGACCGATGCCTACCAGCGTGAGATGTTCGAACGCTCGCTGGAGACCCGGCTCGGCTTCCTGAAGTTTGCCGATGTACTGCACATCTCGGCGCTGAAACGTCAGGGCCTGGCACCGCTGTGGAAGGCCATCTCGGCGGCCCATGCGTCGGCCACGGCCAAGATGTCCACGCCGGTGCTGACCCGGCTTCTGCAGGATGCGGTGGAGCACCAGGGTCCCAAACGCTCTGGCATGGGCCGCCCCAAGCTGCGCTACGCCCACCAAGGCGGGCAGAACCCGCCGATCGTCATCATCCACGGCAACTCGCTCGAGAACGTCACCGAGGCCTACAAGCGTTACCTGGAAGCCCGGTTGCGCGCGCACTTCAAGCTGGTCGGCACCCCACTGCTGATCCAGTTCAAATCGTCACGGAACCCTTTTGACGAATGAGGCCTCAGATCTCGGCGTCAGGCACTGACTGCCGCTCATTTCACCTGCACTCAGGGCAATCCCTGATGTGATAAGGTGAGCTTCCCACTGATCGATTCTTTCAACACGGAGCCATATCGTGAGCAACAAAGGGCAACTGCTACAAGACCCATTCCTGAACCTGCTGCGCAAGGAGCATGTTCCCGTTTCGATCTACCTGGTCAACGGCATCAAGCTGCAAGGGCACATTGAGTCTTTCGACCAGTATGTTGTGCTGCTGCGAAACACCGTGACCCAGATGGTCTACAAGCACGCGATTTCCACCGTCGTGCCTGGCCGTCCGGTCAACTTCCACGCCAGCGAGCCGGCTGACGCAGCTTGACACGGCAGCACCGCCGTCCGCTGCAGCGTTCGTTGCGCCTGCCTTGAAACCCGAAACTCGGGACCTCGCCGCGTCACCCGACGGCGCGCCGGCGCCGGTGGTGCTGGTCGGTGTGGACTTCGGCCGAGGCGGCTTCTTCGACGCCACACTGGACGAACTGGCGTTGCTGGCCCAGTCGGCAGGGGACCGCATCGTCGCCAAGGTGGTGGCGCGGCGCAAGGCGCCGGATGCGGCGCTGTTCGTCGGCAGCGGCAAAGCCGACGAGATCAAGACCCTGGTCGAGTTGCATGGCGCTGAGGGCGTGATCTTCGATCAGGCCCTGTCGCCCGCGCAGCAGCGCAACCTGGAGCGCCATCTTGGTGTCGCTGTCGCCGACCGCACCGCGCTGATCCTGGAAATCTTTGCCCAGCGCGCGCAAAGTCACGAGGGCAAGCTGCAGGTCGAGCTGGCGCAGTTGCAGTACCTGTCGACTCGGCTGGTGAGGCGCTGGAGCCATCTTGAGCGCCAGCGCGGTGGCGTCGGCCACCGCGGCGGGCCGGGTGAAGCGCAGATCGAACTTGATCGCCGCATGATCGATGAGCGCATCAAGGCGCTCAAATCGCGCCTGATCAAGGTCAAGCGCCAGCGCAGCACACAGCGTGAAAAGCGCCACCGCAGCGGCGCCTTCCGCGTCTCGTTGGTGGGCTACACCAATGCCGGCAAGAGCACCTTGTTCAATGCCCTGGTCAAGGCCCGCAGCTTTGCCGCCGACCAGTTGTTTGCCACGCTGGACACCACCACCCGGTCGCTGTACCTGGAATCGCTGGGCGCCAGCATCGCGCTGTCAGACACGGTGGGCTTCATCCGTGAGCTGCCGCACAAACTGGTCGAGGCCTTCGCGGCCACCCTGCAGGAAACGGTCGACGCCGATTTGCTCTTGCATGTGGTGGACGCCTCCAGCCCGCTTTTGCGCGAGCAGCGTGACGAGGTTGAACGCGTGCTGGCCGAAATCGGCGCGGCCGACGTGCCGCAGATCGTGGTCTGCAACAAACTCGACCTGATGCCCGCGGCGCCACGCAGCGTCACCGACTGGATCGAGCGCTCAGGTGCTGCACCGGTGGCCCGGGTGTTTGTCAGCGGCTTGCACGGCACGGGCCTGGATGTGCTGCGCCAGCTGATAGCGCAGGCTGCGTCGGAACAAGGCTTGAAACCGCCCGGTCAGACCCCCATTGCCGCGCTGGACTTGACGTCCGCTTCGCCCATCGAAGACGGCCCTGAGTCGGCGCCGGAACCCCAAACCCCGCACAGTGCCACGTTACCATCGGTCCACCCATGAGCATGCACGTCATTCCCACCTCTTCCCGATCCGGGCCGGCGCTGAGCCGGCGGCTCTCTGCACTGGGCCAGGCCAGCCAGGCCCTGGTTGCCGGGCTGTTCGGACGGCGCCTCGGTCGTGAGGTCGGCACAGATGCAGCGGGCCAGGTGCAGCCGATGCAAATGGCTGGTCGCAACGATGGTCCGCCCGACCTTGACGAGCTGTGGCGTGATTTCAACCGCAAACTCGGCGGCGTGTTTGGCAACAAGGGCGGCGGTCAGCCACCGCGTGAGCCGAACGGCCCAGGGCAGGGCGGTCCGTCTTTCCAACCCGACATGAAAAGCGCAGGCATTGGCGTCGGGCTGATTGCCTTTGTCGTCGCCGTGGTCTGGGCCGGCAGCGGATTCTTCATCGTGCAGGAAGGCCAGCAGGCCATCGTCACCACCTTTGGCCGCTACAGCGCCACGGTGGACGCCGGTTTCCAGTGGCGCTTGCCCTACCCGTTCCAGGCCCACGAGACGGTGGCAGTGACCCAGCTTCGCTCGGTCGAGGTTGGTCGCAACAATGTGGCTGCGGCCACTGGCCTGCGTGACTCGTCGATGTTGACGCAGGACGAGAACATCGTCGACATCCGCTTCACCGTGCAGTACCGGCTGAAAGACGCCAAGAACTACCTGTTCGAGAACCGCGACCCCGACAAGGCGGTTGAGCAGGCCAGCGAATCGGCGGTGCGCGAAATCGTCGGCAAGAGCAAGGTCGACTCGGTGCTCTACGAAGCCCGCGACGCCTTGGCTGCCGACCTCGTCAAGTCGATCCAGGTTCAGGTCGACCGCCTCAAGGCCGGCATCCTGGTGGTGGCGGTGAACGTGCAGAACGTGCAGGTGCCCGAGCAGGTGCAAGCCGCCTTCAACGACGCGGTCAAGGCCGGCGCTGACCGTGACCGCTTCAAGAACGAAGGCCAGGCCTACGCCAGTGACGTGATCCCCAAGGCCCGTGGTGCGGCGGCCCGCCTGCGTGAGGAAGCAGAAGGCTATGGCCAGCGCGTGGTGGCCCAGGCCGATGGTGATGCCCAGCGCTTCAGATCGGTGCTGGCCGAGTACCAGAAGGCGCCCACGGTCACCCGCGACCGCCTCTACATCGACACCATGCAGCAGGTCTACAGCAACGTCAGCAAGGTGCTGGTGGAAAGCAAGAACGGCAGCAACCTGCTGTACCTGCCGCTGGACAAGTTGATGCAGGCCACAGGCGCGCCGGTGGCGCCCACGACAGCGCAATCGCCGCCCGCAGCGTCCGTGCCCAACGACCCGGCCGCTACCACATCCGCCGACGCGCGCTCGCGCGACGGCACACGCGGCCGTGACCGCGACAGCCGCTGAAACCCAGGCAGCAGATGAACATGAACCGAATCGGATTGATCGTCGCCGGCGCCCTGATGGCGCTGATGCTGCTGAGTTCCACGCTGTTTGTGGTCGACCAGCGCCAACTCGCCGTGGTCTACGCCCTGGGTGAAATCAAGGAAGTCATCAGCGAGCCTGGCTTGAAATGGAAGCTGCCGCCGCCGTTCCAGAACGTGGTGTTCCTGGACAAGCGGGTGCAGACACTGGACAGCCCGGAGACCAGGCCGATCTTCACCGCCGAGAAGAAGAGCCTGGTCATCGACTGGCTGATCAAATGGCGCATTGCCGAGCCGCGTCAGTTCATCCGCAACAACGGCACCGACATCCGCAACCTTGAAAGCCGGCTCAGCCCGGTGGCGCAGGCCGCATTCAACGAAGAGATCACCCGCCGCACGGTCGGCGGTGTGCTGTCGGCCGAGCGCGACAAGGTGATGCAGGATGTGCGCAAGCGGCTCGAAGACGAAGCCACTTCGTTCGGCATCGAGATTGTCGACGTGCGGGTGAAGCGGGTCGACTTTGTTGCCGACATCACCGACTCGGTCTACCGGCGCATGGAATCCGAGCGCAAGCGCGTGGCCAATGAATTGCGTTCGCAAGGCGCTGCAGACGGCGAGAAGATCCGCGCCGACGCCGACAAGCAGCGTGAGGTGATCATCGCCGAGGCCTACCGCGATGCGCAGAAGCTCAAGGGCGAGGGTGACGCCAAAGCATCAGCACTCTATGCCGACGCATTTGGCCGCGACCCCCAGTTCGCCCAGTTCTACCGCAGTCTGGAGGCCTACCGCAGCAGCTTCCGCAACAAGACCGACTTGATGGTGATTGATCCGTCCAGCGACTTCTTCAAGACCATGCGCGGCAGCGGCAGCGGCAGCGGCAGCGGCAGCGGCAGCGTGGCCACCACGCCTGCGCCGGCGGCAAAGCGCTGAGCGCGAATCCGGCCAGGCCTGGGTGCCTGTGATGAGCGACTGGATTCTTGGCGCATTGGCGCTGATGCTGGTGATCGAGGGCCTGATGCCGTTTCTCAGTCCTGCGCTCTGGCGGCAAATGTTCGAGCGCGCGCTGCGTCTGTCTGATGGGCAGATCCGCTTCATCGGACTGTCCAGCATGCTCGCCGGCTTGCTGCTGCTGGCCCTGCTGCGCTGACCCATCACCGGTCTATATCGGCAGCTGCCGTCGACATGCCGGCCGGTACAATGCTTTTTTTAATCCACCTGAATTTTTATGTCCTCAGCTTGGCTGCTGCCCGAGCACATCGCTGACGTGCTGCCGGCCCAGGCCAGACGGCTGGAAGACTTGCGGCGCCACCTGCTGGCCAAGGCTGCCAGTTTCGGTTTTGAGCAGGTGATGCCGCCGCTGCTGGAGCATCTTGAAGCCCTGCTCACCGGCACCGGCCGCGAGCTGGATCTGCGCACCTTCAAGCTGGTTGACCAGCTCAGTGGCCGCAGTCTGGGCCTGCGGGCCGACACCACGCCGCAGGTCGCGCGCATAGACGCTCATTTGCTCAACCGCGTCGGCGTGACCAGGCTGTGCTATTGCGGGCCGGTGTTGCACACCCTGCCGCAGGCCCCGATGGCCACCCGAGAACCACTGCAACTGGGGGCGGAAATTTTCGGTCATGCCGGCCTGGAGGCCGACCTGGAAGTACAGGACCTGGCGCTGGACAGCCTGCACGCCGCAGGCCTGACTGAACTGGTCCTGGACATGGCCGATGCGCGCATTGTTCGCGCCGTGCTCGTCGGCCTGCCGGTCGATGGCCAGGTGCTGGCCGAAGTGGCTGCAGCGCTGGCCGAGAAGAACAGCGCACGTTTGCAGCAGCTGTGCACCTCATTTCCGGCCGAGGTGCGTGCCGGCCTGCTGGCCTTGCCGGGCCTGTACGGTGACCTGTCGGTGTTGGACAGAGCCCGCCAGCAATTGCCCGATCGCCCGCTGATCCATGCGGCGCTGGCCGACCTGGACTGGCTGGCCGGGCAGCTGGCCCACAGCCACCCCGAGCTTCGCATTGGCTTCGACCTGGCCGACATGGGTGGCTATGGTTACTACTCGGGCGTGCGCTTCGCGGTCTACGCACCTGGCGCGGCCGACGCGCTGTTGCGAGGCGGCCGCTACGACGAGGTCGGTGCAGTCTTTGGCCGCAACCGGCCCGCAGTGGGGTTTTCCACCGACCTGAAGGTGCTTGCCGGCTGCGCGCCGCCGCCGCCGCTGCGCATGGCTGTGCGCGCGCCCTGGCGAGACGATGCCGAGCTGCGTGTGGCCATTCGCCTGCTGCGTGGACAGGGCGAGGCGGTGGTCTGCATGCTGCCGGGCCATGAGCAGGAAAGCGATGAATTCGATTGCGACCGTGAACTGGTCGCGGTGGACGGGCAATGGGTGCTGCGCGCGCTGCGAGCGCCCCGCAGCCTTGACGCAACAAACTGGAAGCAACGCAACATGCAACAAGATCAGCGCGCCGCAGCGGGCCGCAACGTGGTGGTGGTGGGCACCCAATGGGGTGACGAAGGCAAGGGCAAGGTGGTGGACTGGCTGACCGACCATGCCCAAGGCGTGGTGCGCTTCCAGGGCGGGCACAACGCCGGCCATACGCTGGTCATCAAGGGCGTGAAGACGGCGTTGCAGCTGATCCCGTCGGGCATCATGCGCGACGGCGTGCCCTGCTACATCGGCAACGGCGTGGTGGTCGATCCGATCCACCTGCTGGGTGAGATCGAGCGGCTCGAGAAGATCGGTGTGGAGGTGCGCTCGCGCCTGCACATCAGCGAGTCCTGTCCGTTGATCATGCCCTTCCATGTGGCGGTGGACAAAGCGCGCGAGGTGCTGCGCGAGGCCAGTGGCGTCGGCAAGATCGGCACCACAGGCAAGGGCATCGGGCCGGCCTACGAAGACAAGGTGGCCCGCCGCGCGCTGCGCGTGCAGGATCTGAAACACCCGGATCGCTTTGCCGCCAAGCTGCGCGAACTGCTGGCGCTGCACAACCATGCGCTCAGCGGATACCTGCAGGCCGAGGTGCTGGAATTTCAGCCCCTCTACGACCAGGCGATGCAGGTCGCCGAGGCACTCAAGCCGATGATGGCGGATGTGGGCTACGCCCTGCACAAGGCCCATGCTCGGGGTGCAAACCTGTTGTTCGAGGGTGCGCAGGGCACGCTGCTGGACATCGACCACGGCACCTACCCCTTTGTCACCTCCAGCAACTGCGTGGCGGGCAATGCCGCCGCCGGCGCCGGCGTCGGGCCCGACATGCTGCACTACGTGTTGGGCATCACCAAGGCCTACACCACCCGAGTGGGCAGTGGCCCGTTCCCGACCGAACTCGACATGGCGCAGCCTGGCACCGTGGGCTACCACCTGTCCACCGTGGGCCAGGAACGCGGTGTGGTCACCGGCCGGGCCCGTCGCTGCGGCTGGCTGGACGCGGCCGCGCTGAAGCGCTCGATGATCATCAATGGTGTTTCGGGCCTGTGCATCACCAAGCTCGACGTGCTCGACACGCTGCCGGAGATCAAGGTCTGTGTCGGCTATCGGCTGGCCGGCCAGGACATCGACATCCTGCCGCTGGACGCCGACGACATCGCCGCCTGCGAGCCGGTGTTTGAGACCTTCCCGGGCTGGATGGAGAGCAGCTTCGGCGTGACCGAATGGGACCGCCTGCCGGCCAATGCCAAGGCCTACCTTCTGCGGGTGCAAGAAATGATCGGCGTGCCCATCGCCATGGTCTCGACCGGTCCCGACCGCGATCACACCATCGTGCTGCAGCACCCGTACAAGCGCTGAGGGCGCTTGACCACCATTCGATACCGACAACGCAGGGCAAGGACCGCACATGCTCACCGACGATGGCAAGCACCTCTATGTGAGTTGGGATGAATACCACCTGCTGATCGAGCGCCTGGCGCTGCGGGTGGCCAATTCGGGCTGGCAGTTTGATCAGATCCTGTGCCTGGCCCGTGGCGGCATGCGCCCGGGGGACGTGTTGTCGCGCGTTCTCGACAAGCCCCTGGCCATCATGTCCACCAGTTCCTATCGCGCCGAGGCAGGCACCATTCAGGGCCGTCTGGACATGGCCAAGTACATCACGCTGCCCCAGGGCGATTTGGCCGGCCGCGTGCTGCTGGTCGATGACTTGGCCGATTCGGGTGTGACCCTGCGTGCGGTGGTCGATCGACTTCGCGGTGTGCCCGCCATCACCGAACTGCGTTCGGCGGTGATCTGGGTCAAGGGCATGTCGAGCTACACGCCTGAGTACTATGTGGAGATGTTGCCCACCAGCCCCTGGATCCACCAGCCGTTCGAAGACTACGACAACCTGCGGCCCGAAGGTTTGGCCAAGAAGTTCTCGGTTTGATCCTGCAGTCCCTGCCGGACGCCTTCACTGGTGGGCGCAATGACCGGGCCGATGCAGGTGCGCCGTCCCTGCTTCCGGCAAGCGAACCTTCAATTACAGGCATATCAGGCGAAACTGCCCAGCCTGAAACAGTTTTCTCAAAAAGAGCGTCGCCAAAAAGGGCGTCGCCAAAAAGGGCGTCGCCAAAACAAAAAGGCCGTCACTTTCGTGTCGGCCTTGCGTCCAGGATCTTGCTGATCCTTGTTGCCTACAACCAAAACATGAGGTTGAAGTTGTACTTGTCTTGGTGCCCAGGAGAGGACTCGAACCTCCACGCCGCTAAGCGCTAGTACCTGAAACTAGTGCGTCTACCAATTCCGCCACCTGGGCAAGTGCAAGCTAGGAGTATAGCATCAAAAAAATTCAAACATCAACCGCGCCGGCCCTGGGCGCGGCCTTGATGAGCGAGGTCGAAGGCCAGGTGATCGGACACCGCGACGGCCATGGTTTCGTGCGCCGCGACGATGGCGAGGCCGACATTTACCTCGCACCACAAGAAATGCGCTCGGTGCTGCACCGTGACCGCGTTCGCGTGCGGGTGGTGCGCCTTGACCGCAAGGGGCGGCCCGAAGGCCGGGTGATCGACATCGTCGAGCGCCGCAAGACGCCCATCATTGGCCGCCTGCTGCATGAGAACGGCGTCTGGCTGGCGGCCCCTGAAGACAGGCGTTATGGCCAGGACATCCTGTTGCCCAAGAATGCCACCGCCAATGCGGTGGTCGGCCAAGTGGTAGCGATCGAGCTGACCGAGCCGCCGTCGATGTATTCGCAGCCCGTAGGACGCGTCACCGAGGTGTTGGGTGAAATTGACGACCCCGGCATGGAGATCGAGATTGCGGTGCGCAAGTTCGAGGTGCCGCACCAGTTCTCGCCGCAGACCCTGGCCCAGGCTGCGACCCTGCCAGACCATGTGCGTCCGGTCGACAAGCGCGGCCGCATCGACCTCACCGACGTGCCGCTGGTGACCATCGATGGCGAGGACGCGCGCGACTTTGACGACGCTGTGTACTGCGAGCCGTTCAAGAAGGGCCGCGGCAAGACTGCCTTCAGCGGCTGGCGGCTGGTGGTGGCCATTGCCGACGTCAGCCATTACGTCAAGCCCGGCGAGGCTCTGGACGACGACGCCTACGAGCGTGCCACCTCGGTCTATTTCCCGCGGCGGGTGATCCCGATGCTGCCCGAGAAGCTGTCCAACGGGCTGTGTTCGCTCAACCCCGAGCAGGAGCGGCTGTGCATGGTCTGCGACATGCTGGTGTCGGCTGACGGAGAGATCAGCGCCTACCAGTTCTTTCCGGCGGTGATGCGCTCGTTTGCGCGGCTGACCTACACCGAGGTGGCGGCCATTCTGATCAACACGCGCGGCGCCCAGGCCGAGCGCCGCAGCGATCTGGTGCCCCATTTGCTGCACCTGCACGAGGTCTACCGTGCCCTGCTCAAGCAGCGTGGCATTCGCGGTGCGATCGACTTCGAGTCGACCGAAACACAGATCATCTGCGACGACAACGGCCGCATCGAGAAAATCGTGCCACGCACCCGCAACGAGGCCCACAAGCTGATCGAGGAAGCCATGCTGGCGGCCAATGTCTGCGCCGCCGGCTTCATCGAGAGCCACAAGCATGCCGCCCTGTTCCGCGTCCATGAGGGGCCCACGCCCGAGAAGCGCCTGACGCTGCAGAACTACCTGCGCGCGCTGGGCTTGAACTTCCCGCTCAGTGAAGAGCCCTTGCCCAGTGAGCTGCAGGCCATCTCGCTGGCCACCAAGGACCGGGTGGACGCCCTGCAGATCCACGCCATGTTGCTGCGTTCGATGCAGCAGGCGATCTACACGGCACAGAACGCGGGCCATTTCGGCCTGGCCTACGAGGCCTATGCCCATTTCACCAGCCCGATCCGCCGCTACCCCGACCTGCTGGTGCACCGGGTGATCAAGGCCTTGTTGCTGGGCAAGCGCTACAACCTGGCTGGCAGCGCGGTTGAACACACGCCGCCGCCGCCAATGCGCTTGCCGCCCAAGGGCGGCAAGGCGATGCCCAAGGCCGCCGCCAGCGGCCATGAAGGCGCGCTTTGGGACGCTGCCGGTGTGCACTGCAGCGCCAACGAGCGTCGGGCCGACGAGGCCTCGCGCGATGTCGAAGCTTGGCTCAAGTGCCGCTTCATGCGCGACCACCTGGGCGAAGAGTACGCCGGCACCGTCAGCTCGGCGACCAACTTCGGCCTGTTCGTCACGCTGGACGAGCTGTATGTCGAGGGCTTGGTTCACATCACCGAGCTCGGCGGCGACTTCTTCCGCTTCGACGAGGTGCGTCAGGAGTTGCGTGGCGAGCGCACGGGTGTGCGCTATGCGCTGGGTACGCGGGTGAGCGTGCAGGTCAGCCGGGTTGATCTGGACAGCCGCAAGATCGATTTCCGCATGGTGCGGCAGGACGAGACCGAGGCCTTGCAAACGCGGGGCCGCAAGGCTCCGGTGGTCGCGGGCAGTGCCACCGAGGTGCTCAAGCAGGTCAAGTCACGCGACCGCGAGGTCAAGGCCGGCCGCGCCAAGGCTGTGGCCGGCAAGAAGATCCGGTCGGCCCGCCCGCCCAAGACCCGGACCAAGCGCTGAGCCGGCGCTCGGCCAGAGCCGGGCAGCCCGCAGTGGTGCGACTCAGCCGGACTCAGCCCAGATTCGACAGCAACGCAGCGGCGTGCACCATCGCCGGGATCAGTGCGGACGCGCACAGAGGCAAGCCGGCGCGCTGCGCGGCGGCGTCGACTTCGGCCGCCCGCCCGTGCAGCCAGGCGCTGCCGACGGCGGCCTCAAGGCCGTCAGCCTGATCGGTGGCCGACCAACTGCCACCGATCCAGCCGGCCAACACATCACCCGACCCTGCACTGCCCAGCCGCGCGTTGCCGGTCGGGTTGATGCATGGTGGTCGGCCGCTGTGGCAGACCACTGTGCCCGAGCCCTTGAGCAGCACGGTACTGCCCAGGTCGTCGGCCAGGGTCTGCGCGGCACGCAGCCGGTCGGCCTGCACCTGGGCCACGCCGCAGGCCAACAGGCGGGCCGCTTCCAGCGGATGGGGGGTGAGCACCGTGGCCAGACCGGCACGGCTGCGCGCACGCAGGGCTTGCCGCAGTGCCGGGTCGGCAGCCAATGCGTTCAGCGCGTCGGCGTCCAGGACCAGGCGGGCGGCATGGTGCAGCAAGGCTGGCAGCGGCTGGCGCACGGCTTGCCCACCGCCGCAGCCGCAGACGACGGTGGCCTGGGCCAGCAGTTCGGGCAGCAGCACCTGGTCAAGCCGGCGCGACATGAGTTCGGGCGATAGCCCGTCGGCCTCTGCCGCTGCGCCATCCAGGCGCACCAGGTAGACACGGCCCGCGCCGGCGGCCAGCGCGGCGCGGGCGGCAAGCAGGGCAGCGCCGGCCATGCCGACGGCGCCACCCACCACCAGCAGATCGCCAAAGCTGCCCTTGTGCTGGTCATGCCGGCGCTGGCGCCGCTGGGGCGGGCCGGCCAGCCAGGCCTGCGGCAGATGGGAAGCCGTCACGGTCTGCCCCAAGGCATCGAACCAGACCCGGCCCGCATGGTCGCGGGCCTGGGCGGTAAACAGGCCAAGCTTGAGGGTCAGCAGCGACAGGGTATGCGTGGCCTGAACGGCCTGTTGGCCCAGCAAGGCGCCGGTGTCGGCATGCAGGCCTGAAGGCATGTCCACCGCCAGCACCGATGCAGCGCCCGCATTGAGCAGGGCGATCGCCTCGGCCAACGCGCCCTGTGGTGGCCGTCTGGCGCCCAGGCCCAGCAGAGCGTCGATGGCCAGGTCGCCTGCCCGCTGTTCAGGCTGCCCAGGCAAGCCCTGGTGGATGGCCACGCCAGCCTGTTGCGCCTGAAGCAGCGCCCAGCCTGCATCGGCCGGCAACGCAGCCGGCGCGGTCAGCTGGCTGACCTGGACATGGCGACCCCATTGCCGCAGCCAGCGCGCTGCTACCAGGCCGTCACCGCCGTTGTTGCCCGGGCCGGCGGCAACCCAGACGCTGCCCGCCATGGGCGCCACGGCCATGGCCAGGCGTGCCACTGACAGGCCGGCGAATTCCATCAGTGCATGGGGCGGCGCACCGGCCAGCGCGGTATGTTCGATGGCGCGCGACGCAGCCACACCATGCAGCGGCCATCTGCGGCCACTGGGCAGCACCGCGAGCGGGCCTGGGGGAAGGAGGTCGGGCATGGGGCCAGGTCGAAGGTTGCGGCTGGCGCCGCTTGGGTCGCCATCCTGCCTCAAGTCGGCAACAGCCTCGACAGGTTCAGACCTTCGGTATCGATCTCGGCGCTGCGGCCAGCCAACTTGTCAGCCAGGATCCGCGCCGAACCGCAGGCCAGCGCCCAGCCGTTGGCACCATGGCCCAGGTTCAGCCACACCCCTTGGGCCGTGCTGGCGCAGACCAGCGGTGGCCCGTCGGGCAGACTGGGTCGGGCGCCATTCCAGTGCTGCAGCTTTGACATCTGAGCGCAACCCGGATACCAGTCGTCGAGCACCTTGTACAAGCGTTTGATGGTGGCTTCGCGGGCTTGCTGCAGGGGCCCGCCCAGTTCAGCCCCGCCTGACACTCGCACGCGGTCGCCCAAGCGGCTGATGGTGATCTGGTGGCGATCATCCAGCACCGCCGAACGGGGCCCGCCATGACGCTGCTGGTCCACCTGCTGCAGCGGCGCGGTGATGGTGTGGCCGTGCACGGCAGCCAGCGGCAGACGCAGACCGAAAGGCCTGAGCAGGTCGACCGAGCCCAGCGCGGCACAGATCACCACCGCGTCGAATTCTTCCTGCAGCACGGGCGAATCGGGCTGACTGCCTGCATGGTGCACGACAGGCTCAGGCCCGGCGGTGATCTTGCGCACCGAGCGCTGGAACTGGAAGTGGGCGCCCAGCGACTGAGCCTGGGCGCGCAACAGATGCGCAAACTGGCGGCAATTGCCCACGCCGTCTTGCGGCAGATGCACGGCGGCATGAAGCGCCATCTGCGAATTCAGACCGGGCTCGAACTGGCGGGCCTGCGGGGCGTCGACCAGTTCAAACGGCAATCCCAGATCGGCCATCAGTTTCAGGCCGCTGCGCGCAGCGGCCAGGTCGCCAGCGCTGCGCAACAGCACCAGACAGCCCTGTGACTGTTCATGGCCCAGTTCAAGCTCGGCGGCAAGGGCCTGCATGCGGCCTTTGCTGTAGCTGGCCAGCCGGTGCAGGCGTTGGTGATTGGCCATCAATTGCTCGGCGCTGCGGGCGCGCCAGTATCGCCACAGCCAAGCCATTTGCTGGCCGGACCAAGGCCTTGCCAGTTGCAGTGCGCCGGGCCGGCCGATCAGCTGCCTGAGCCATGTGGCTGGCAGGCTGGCTGAGGCCCATGCGCCAATGTCGGCCATTGACAGCAGCCCCGCATGGCCAAAGCTGGCCTCTTCGGCCACGCTGGCGCGACGCTCAAAGACTGTCACCTGCTGGCCATCGCGGGCCAGCTCGAACGCAGTCGTCACGCCGACGATGCCGGCGCCAATCACGGCAACACGCATCTCAGCGCTTTTCAAGACAGGCCGGGCGGGCCAAGGGCGGCGGCCGGCTCATGCATGCTGACCCAGGCCACGCGCGGGAGCCAGGGCGGCCTCGACCACGAGCGACGCACCGAGCAGCCGGTCGTCACACAGGGCCGGCGCCCAGAGCATCAGGCCCACCGGCAACTGGCCGATGGACTGGCAGGGCAGGGACAGCGCGCAGCCGTCAAGCATGTTCACCACCGATGGGTTGCGCAGCAGCAGTGCGTTGATGGCGAAGAAGCGGTTGTCGTTGGTCAGCAGCGGCGCCAGTGCCGGCGCCACCATGGGCACCGTGGGCGAGAGCACCGCGTCGAAGCCGTCCAGTTCGGCCTCGACAACGCCTATCCATCTTTTGCGTGCTTCCAGCAGGTCCAGGTAATCGCCCGCACTCATGGCCTGACCCCGGCGAATGCGCTGGGCCACGCGCGGGTCGTACTCGGCGCCGCGATCGGTCAGACGGTCACGGTGCCAGGCCCAGGACTCGGCGGCGGTGAAGCCGCCCTGGGCCTGCAGGCCAGCCAGCTCGGCCAGCGGCGCCAGTCGCAGGTCTTCGATCAGTGCGCCCTGGTCACGCAGTGTGGCCAGGGCCTGCTCGAAGGCGCGCGCCACCTCGCCGTCCAGGCCATCGAGCATCACGGTCTGGGCCACGGCCAGGCGCAGCCCATGCAGAGGGCGCCGTGATGGGCGAGGTGCGCGCGCGGCCAGAAGCCCATGTACCAGCACCGCGTCGCGAACGCTGCGGGTGATGGCGCAGACGGTGTCCAGGGTGGGTGACAGTGGCACCGCGCCGGCCAGCGGCACCAGGCGTTGTGTGCTCTTGAAGCCGACCAGGCCTTGCAGCGCGGCGGGGATGCGGATCGAGCCACCGGTGTCAGAGCCCAGTGCAGCCCAGGCCGCACCGCTGGCCACCGACACCGCGCCGCCCGAGGTCGAGCCGCCGGGAATGCGCGGTGTGCTGTTCACGCACAGCGCGGCAGGGTTGACCGGGGTGTTGAAATGCGGGTTCAGGCCAACGCCTGAATAGGCGAACTCGCTCAGGTTCGTGTGGCCGATCAAAGCCGCGCCGGCAGCACGCAAGCGGGCCACGGCGGGGCAGTCGGCCACTGCGGCCGGCGCATCCGACATCGCCCGTGACCCGGCGGTGGTGGTCTGACCGGACACATCGAACAGGTCCTTCACGGTCACCGCCAGGCCGGCCAGCGGCGGCAGCGGCGCGCCTGCGGACTGGGCCAGGGCCACCGCCTGTGCCGCAGCACGGGCCTGGCCGTCGAAGCGGCGAATGAACGCGTGGGCGTTGGCCGGGCTGTCGGCCAGGGCCAGCGACTGCGACATCAGCCCCGGCGCGCTGACCTGCTCGGCAGCCATCGCCGCCGCCGCCGCGCAGAGGTCGGGCGCTTGACCGGATGCTACAATCTGCGAGTTTATCTGGAAGTCCATCGGGCCCAGGTCAAGGATGCTGCCCTTTTCGGGGCAGTGGGTGGTGATCGGTGATTGACCGAGCGTCATCAGCCTTCGCGGCTCCAGTCCTCGGCTTGCCAGGCCTCAGATGAACAAATCGCGAACCGGCTTTCAACAGGTGTCGTCGATGGCGTGGGTGCCCTGTGGGGCGCCTGGAGCTGAACCTCGAGGTCTTTCGGGCCTTGTTCATTCAACCCCTGCAGGGCGCAAGCCGCTGCGCTGCCATGGTCGATTCGAGCCGGATTCTAGACCCAACCTCTGGAGTGAAATATGTCAGTAACGATGCGTGAAATGCTGGAAGCCGGCGTCCATTTTGGCCACCAAACCCGCTTCTGGGACCCGAAGATGGCGCCGTACATCTATGGTCATCGCAACAAGATTCACATCATCAACCTCGAAAAGACGCTGCCCAAGTTCGAGGAAGCGATGAAGTTCGTGCGCCAGCTCAGCGCCAAGCGCGGCACCATCCTGATGGTCGGTACCAAGCGCCAGGCGCGTGACGTGGTGGCACTGGAGGCGCAGCGCGCTGGCCAGCCCTATGTCGACCAGCGTTGGCTGGGCGGCATGATGACCAACTTCAAGACCGTCAAGGCCTCGCTGAAGAAGTTGAAGGACATGCAGGCCACGAAGGAAAACGGCCTCGAGCAGTTGTCCAAGAAGGAAGGCCTGATGTTCGAGCGTGAACTGGCCAAGCTCGAGAAGGACATCGGCGGCATCCAGGACATGGCTGCGCTGCCCGACGCGATGTTTGTCATCGACGTGGGCTATCACAAGATCGCCGTGGCCGAAGCCAAGAAGCTGGGCATCCCGCTGATTGGCGTGGTGGACACCAACCACTCGCCGATCGGCATCGACTACGTCATCCCCGGCAACGACGACTCGGCCAAGGCCGTGGCGCTGTACGCCAAGGCGGTGGCCGACGCAGTGATCGAAGGCCGCAACAACGCCGCCAACGAGGTGGTGACCCAGGTCGCCGCTGGTGGCGACGAGTTTGTTGAAGTCAAGAACGAGTCCTGAAACCTCGCCGCTTGGCCTTGAATCAGGGGCTGCAAGGCCCCTTTTTCACGCCGAGCCCGACCTGAGGCCGCCGCCCGAGCCGACGCATGCGGCGCGGCAGCCTCGTCATACCAACGCACTGAACGGAGAACACCCAATGCCCGCGATCACTGCAAGCATGGTTGGCGCACTGCGCGCCAAGACCGACGCCCCGATGATGGAATGCAAGAAGGCCTTGACCGAGGCCGACGGCGACATGGACCGTGCCGAAGAAATCCTGCGCGTCAAGCTCGGCAACAAGGCCGGCAAGGCGGCTTCCCGCGTGACCGCCGAAGGTGTGATCACCGTGGCCATGGTCGGCAGCGCCGGCGCCATGGTCGAGATCAACTGCGAAACCGACTTCGTTTCGAAGAATGAATCCTTCCTGGCTTTTTGCCAGTCTTGTGCCCAGTTGGTGGCAGAGCACAACCCGGCCGACGTGGCCGCGCTGTCGGCGCTGGCGCTGGCCCAGAGCGGCTTCGGCCCGACAGTCGAAGACGTGCGCAAGGGCCTGATCGGCAAGATCGGCGAGAACATGGCCGTACGCCGCTTCAAGCGCTTTGCCGGTGATGCCCAGCTCGCCAGCTACCTGCACGGCGTGCGCATCGGTGTGGTCGTGGAGTACAGCGGCAGCGAAGTCGCCGCCAAAGACGTGGCCATGCATGTGGCAGCGATGAAGCCGGTTTCGCTGTCGTCGGCCGAGGTGCCGGCCGAACTGGTCGAGAAAGAGCGCAAGATTGCCGCGGAGAAGGCGTCCGAAGACGCCGCCACCGCCAGCGCGGCGGGCAAGCCGGTGCAGTCGGCCGAGATCGTGGCCAAGCGGGTCGAAGGCTCGGTGCAGAAGTTTCTGAAAGAGGTCTCGCTGTTCAATCAGACCTTCGTCAAGAACGACAAGCAGACCGTCGAGCAGATGCTCAAGGCCGCGGCCACCGAAGTCAAAGGCTTCACCTTGTACGTGGTGGGCGAGGGCATCGAGAAAAAGGTTGACGATTTCGCCGCCGAAGTCGCTGCCCAGGTCGCCGCAGCCAAAGGCGCCTGAACAGGCGCAGCCGCAGCGCCGCTGCGGCTGCGTGGCCCGAGGCAGCAGACCTTGCCTCGGGCCAGCCTAAAATCCGCCCTCAGCCACAACAGGACACCGCAGCATGCCGGCCTACAAACGCATCCTCCTGAAGCTCTCGGGCGAAGCTCTGATGGGCGACGACGCCTACGGCATCAACCGGGCCGTCATCGTGCGCATGGTGCGCGAGGTGCAAGAGGTGACGCAGCTGGGCTGCGAGGTGGCCGTGGTCATCGGCGGGGGCAACATCTTCCGCGGCGTGGCCGGCGGTTCGGTGGGCATGGATCGCGCCACCGCCGACTACATGGGCATGCTGGCCACGGTGATGAACGCGCTGGCGCTGGCCGACACCATGCGGCTCGAAGGCGTGACAGCGCGGGTGATGTCGGCCATCAACATCGAGCAGGTGGTCGAACCCTATGTGCGGCCCAAGGCCTTGCAGTACCTGGAGGAGGGCAAGGTGGTGATCTTTGCCGCCGGCACCGGCAACCCGTTCTTCACCACCGATACCGCCGCCGCATTGCGCGGGGCCGAGATCGGCGCCGAGATTGTGCTCAAGGCGACCAAGGTCGATGGTGTGTACACCGCCGACCCCAAGAAAGACCCGACGGCCACGCGCTACCAGAGCATCAGTTTCGACGAAGCCATCTCGCGCAACCTGCAGGTGCTGGACGCCACCGCGTTTGCGTTGTGCCGCGACCAGAAACTGCCCATCAAGGTGTTCTCGATCTTCAAGCCCGGTGCACTCAAGCGCGTGGTCATGGGTGAGGATGAGGGCACGCTAGTCCACGTTTGAGGAGCCTTGAGACCATGAGCACCGACATCAGCATTGCCGAGATCAAACTGTCCGCCGTAGGCCGCATGGCCAAGTCCGTTGAGTCGCTGAAGGGCGATTTGCAGAAGATTCGCACCGGCCGCGCCCACCCGGGCATCCTGGACCAGGTGCATGTGGACTACTACGGCTCCATGGTGCCCATCAGCCAGGTCGCCAACGTGGCCTTGATGGACGCGCGCACGATCAGCGTGCAACCCTGGGAAAAGGGCATGGGCGCCAAGATCGAGCGGGCCATCCGCGAAAGTGACCTGGGCCTGAACCCGGCCTCGCAAGGCGACCTGCTGCGCGTGCCCATGCCGGCACTGACCGAAGAGCGCCGCCGCGACCTGTCCAGGATCGCGCGCCACACCGGTGAGGACTGCAAGGTGGCGGTGCGCAATCTGCGACGTGACGCCAACGAGCACCTGAAGAAGCTGCTGAAGGAAAAGCTCATCTCCGAGGACGATGAGCGCCGCGCACAAGACGACGTGCAGAAGCTCACCGACCGGACGGTGGCCGAAGTCGACCATTTGGTGCAGGCCAAAGAGGCCGACATCATGGCGGTGTGATGGCGCCCCCACGAAGCGCCAGCGAGCCGACAAAGCCGGTTTCACGGCGCTCGCTTTGCCAAAGCCTTGCGCGACTGAATGTCCAGGGCATGGCCATGCCGTCACCTGCTCGATGAGCCATTCCGCCAAGACCGCGCCCGCCGTTCCGCGCCACCTGGCTGTGGTCATGGACGGCAACGGTCGCTGGGCCAACCGGCGCTATCTGCCGCGCTTCTTTGGCCACAAGGCCGGCGTGGATACGCTGGTCAAGGTCATCAACGCCTGCGCCGACCGGGGCATCGAGTACCTGACAGTATTTGCCTTCTCGTCCGAGAACTGGAAGCGGCCCGAGGACGAGGTCTCGGGTCTGATGGGCCTGGTGCTGGTGGCCGTGACCAAGTACCTGGGCAAGCTGGCCAAGGACGGCGTGCGCATCGTCATCGTCGGCGACCGCGATGCGGTGTCCGACCGGCTGCGCGCGGCCTGGGAAGAGGCCGAGTCCACCACCCGGAACAACACCCGCATCACCTTGTCGGTGGCCTTCAACTACGGTGGCCGTTGGGACATCGTGCAGGCCTGTCGCCGGGCCATGGCCGCAGGCTTGACGCCTGAGCAACTGGACGAAGCCGCGCTGGGCCGCTTCATGGCCATGCAGCATGCGCCCGACCCCGACCTGTTCATCCGCACCGGGGGCGAGCTTCGCATCAGCAATTTCCTGCTCTGGCAGGTGGCCTACTCGGAACTGGTGTTCACCGATTGTCTGTGGCCGGACTTCGATGTTGCTGCGCTGGATTCGGCGCTGGCCGACTATGCGGGCCGCGACCGCCGCTTTGGTGCCGTCAAGACGGTTTCACCGCTGCCGTCATGCACGGCACAGTTGGCCGATCGGCCGGGCTGAGCGCGGCCATGCTCAAGCAGCGCGTGATCACCGCCGTGGCACTGCTGGCGCTGCTGTTGCCGGCCATGATGGCCGCCAGCGCGCTGCCCTTTGCGCTGCTGACCTTGGTGCTGATCAGTGCAGCGGGCTGGGAATGGGCGCGGCTGAACGGCGTCAGTGCCACGCTGCCGGCCCTGGCCACAGGCGCCTTGCTGGCCCTGGCCTGCGGCCTGAGCTTGCGCTGGCCCAGTGTGGTCGGCCAGGCTGGTGGGCTGTGGCTGGCCGGTGGCCTCGCTTGGCTGATTGGTGGCGCGCTGGTGCTGCGCCGTGGCCCATCGGGCTGGCTGCAGTGGCCGGCGCAACTGCGCTGGGCTCTGGGTCTGTTGCTGCTTTGGCTGGCCTGGTCGGCGCTGGCGCACGCGCGGACCATCGGCGTGAACTTTCTTCTCTCGGTGCTGTGCGTGGCCTGGGTCGCAGACATCGCAGCCTATTTCAGCGGCCGCGCCTTTGGCCGCCGCAAGCTCGCGCCCGCCATCAGCCCCGGCAAGAGCTGGGAAGGCGTGTATGGCGGCATGCTGGGCGTGCTGCTGCTGGCCTGGCTGTGGCCCATGGCCGATGCGCAGCTGGCGCTTGATTCACCCAGCCTGTTCCTGCTCCTGCAGCAGCGCCTGGGCGGGGTGGGGCTGGTGCTGTCGGTGCTGCTGCTCACCGGCATGACCGTGATGGGCGACCTGTTTGAATCGCTGGTCAAGCGCGCGGCGGGTGCCAAGGATTCGAGCGGCTTGTTGCCAGGCCATGGCGGCGTGCTCGACCGTGTCGATGCGCTGCTGCCCTTGCTGCCGGCGGCGCTGGCGCTGGTCAGCCTGTGAACCAGCTGCCTTGCCCATGTCGTCGCAGCCACTACCATCGGCCATGATCCAACGCATCTGCATCCTGGGCGCCACCGGTTCGGTGGGCGCGAGCACGCTGGACGTGATGGCCTTGCACCCGGATCGCTTTGAGGTCTTTGCTCTGACCGCGCACCAGCGCATGGCCGAGCTGGCGGCGCTGTGCCGGCGCTGGCGACCTCGGTTTGCGGTGGTTGACCTGGCCGATCAGGCCAGCGCATTGGCCGCTGAACTGGCCGCCGACGGCCTGCGCACCGAGGTGCTCTACGGCCCCCACGCCTTGCAGGACGTGGCGGCGCACCCCGACGTGCATGGCGTGATGGCGGCCATCGTTGGCGCTGCCGGCCTGGCGCCCTGCCTGGCGGCTGCGCGCGCAGGCAAGCGGCTGATGCTGGCCAACAAGGAGGCGCTGGTGGTCGGCGGGCGCCTGTTCATGGACGCGGTGAAGCTGGGCGGGGCCCAGTTGCTGCCCATAGACAGCGAGCACTCGGCCATTTTTCAATGCCTGCCGCCCGACCGCGCCGATTGGGACCGACGCATCGACCACATCGTGCTCACCGCTTCGGGCGGTCCGTTTCGCAACCGCCCGGCGGCCAGCCTGGACCAGGTCACGCCCGACGAGGCCTGTGCGCACCCGAACTGGGTCATGGGCCGCAAGATATCGGTCGATTCGGCGACGATGATGAACAAGGCGCTGGAGGTCATTGAAGCGCGCTGGCTGTTCGACCTGCCACCCGAGCGCATCCGCGTCGTGTTGCACCCGCAGAGCATCATTCACTCGATGGTGGTCTGCCGCGACAACTCGGTGCTGGCCCAACTGGGCACGCCGGACATGAAGGTGCCGATCAGCGTGGGTCTGGCCTGGCCCGAGCGCATGGCCTGCGGCGCCGATGCACTGGACTTTCTGCGTCTGGGCGCACTCACCTTCGAGCCCGCTGATCCGGTGCGTTTTCCTGGCCTGGGTCTGGCCTATGCGGCGCTGCGGGGCCCTGAGGGCAGCAGCGCTGTGCTCAATGCGGCCAACGAGGTGGCGGTGGCGGCTTTTCTGGCCGGCCGGGTTCGCTTCACCGACATCCACCACATCAACGCCCAGTGCGTCGAACAGGTGTTGCCTGGCGCGGCCGATGTGGGCTCACTGAGTGACCTGCTGGCGCTGGACGAACGCGCCCGGGCGCAGGCACGGCAGTTCGCCCGGAAACTGGCGCTGAGGGTGGCCGCATGATCACCACGCTGCTGGCTTTCTTGCTCACCCTGGCGATCCTGATCCTGGTTCATGAGTGGGGCCACTACCGTGTGGCCGTGGCCTGCGGTGTGCGGGTGATTCGCTTTTCGATGGGCTTTGGCCGGGTCATCTGGCGTCACCAGCGCTCACCGGCGCACACCGAATTCGTGCTCTCAGCGCTTCCGCTGGGCGGCTATGTGCGCATGCTCGACGAGCGCGAGGGCCCGGTCGCGCCCGACCAACTCGACCAGGCCTTCAACCGCAAACCGCTGCTTCAGCGCGTGGCGGTGGTAGCTGCCGGGCCACTGGCCAACTTGCTGCTGGCCGTGCTGCTGTACGCTGCCTCGCACTGGCTGGGCGTGCAGGAGCCCAAGGCCGTGCTCAGTTCGCCCGTGGCTGGCAGTCTGGCCGAACAGGCCGGCATGCGCAGCGCCGACTGGGTCCAGGCCTGGCAGGACGATGCCGGCGAGTGGATCGAATTGCGCTCGTTGACCGAGTTGCGCTGGCAGGTCACCCAGCATGCGCTGCGCGGACAGCCGCTCACGCTTCAGGTCAGCAACGATCAAGGCCGTGGCCGGCGCCAGTTGCGCCTGGCGCTGGATGTGCTGGAAGGCCAGGACGTGGACGCCGCGCTGGTCAAGCGCATCGGCCTGGGTGCGCCCTTCAGCGAGGCGGTGCTGGGTGAGGTCAAGGCCGGCGGACCAGCGGCACTGGCTGGCCTGAAACAGGGCGACCGGGTGCTGGCCGTGGACGAGCAGCCGATGGTTGACGCGCAACTGCTGCGCGAGCGCATCCGTGCAGCGGCCAAGGCCGGCGACACCGGCACTGCGCCCCGCATCGTTGCTCAGCGCTGGCAACTCGATCGCGCCGGCAAGCAACTTTCGCTGCTGGTCACGCCGCGCCTGGTGCGCGAAGGCGAGCGCAGCGTGGGCCGGATCGACGCCTTTGTCGGCGCGGCACCGACCATGGTCACGGTGCAGTCTGGTGCGCTGGACGGCTTGTGGCTGGGTGCCAAGCGGACCTGGGAAATGTCGGCGCTGACGGTCAAGATGATCGGCCGCATGCTCATCGGCGAAGCCTCGGTGCGCAACCTCAGCGGCCCGTTGACCATAGCCGACTACGCCGGGCAGTCGGCGGCCCAGGGTCTGGCCTACTACCTGGGTTTTCTGGCCCTGGTCAGTGTCAGTCTGGGCGTGCTGAACCTGCTGCCTCTGCCCATGCTCGATGGCGGACACCTGATGTATTATCTTTTTGAGGGCTTGACCGGACGCCCGGTTTCCGACCTGTGGCTCGCGCGCCTGCAGCGCGGTGGCATCGCGGTGCTGCTGCTGCTGATGTCGGTTGCCCTCTTCAACGATGTCGCCCGCTTGCTGGGCCTGCACTGAACTCTCCGATGCTTCCTCTCCTTACCGAATATTCTTTTCGGCCGCGTGCTGTGGCTGTGGCCATCGCAGCGGCTGCCGTGCTTGTCAGTCCGGTGGCCCAGGCGGTCGAAGCCTTTGTGCTGCAGGACATCCGGGTCGAGGGGCTGCAACGTACCGACCCCGGCACGGTATTTGCGGCGCTGCCGTTCCGCATTGGCGACACCTACACCGACGAAAAGGCCGCTGCCGCGCTGCGTGCACTGTTTGCCACCGGCTTGTTCAAGGACGTGCGCATCGAGATCGATGCCAAGGTGGCGGTGGTCGTGGTCGAAGAGCGGCCAGTGATCGAATCGGTCAGCTTCGTCGGCCTGAAGGAGTTCGACAAGGACGTCCTCGTCAAGAGCCTGAAGGACGCCGGCATTGGCGAAGGCCTGCCCTTCGACCGCGCCCTGATCGACCGTGCCGAGCAGGAAATCAAGCGCCAGTACTTGTCGCGAAGCCTTTATGGCGCCGAGGTGGTGACCACCATCACGCCGACCGAGCGCAACCGCGTCAATGTCAGCTTCACGATGACCGAGGGTGATGCGGCCAAGATCGCCGGCATCCGCATCGTCGGTGCCAAGGTCTTCAGCGAAAGCACGCTGACGGGCCTGATGGACCTGACCAAGAGCGGCTGGCTGACCTGGTACACCAAGAACGACCGGTATTCGCGCGCCAAGCTCAATGCCGATCTCGACACGCTGCGGGCCTACTACCTCAACCGGGGCTACCTCGAGTTCAACGTCGACAGCGCGCAGGTCACGATCTCGCCCGACAAGCAGACCATCACTGTCACGATCAGCGTCACCGAGGGCCAGCCCTACACCGTCACCGGCATCAGCCTGCAGGGCGACTACCTGGGCAAGGACGACGACTTCAAACGCTTGATCGGCATCCGTGCCGGTGAGCCCTACCGTGCCAGCGCGGTGACCGACACCACCAAGGCCTTCACCGATCTGTTCGGCAGCTATGGCTATGCCTTTGCCCGGGTCGACGCGCGCCCGGTCATCGACCGTGCCACCGGCCAGGTTTCAGTGGTGCTCGCGGCAGAACCACAGCGCCGGGTCTATGTACGCCGTATCGATGTGGCCGGCAACACCCGCACCCGTGACGAGGTGGTTCGACGTGAGTTCCGCCAGCTTGAATCCAGCTGGTACGACAGCGAGCGCATCAAGCTCTCGCGCGAGCGGGTAGATCGCCTGGGCTACTTCAAGGAAGTGGCCATCGACACGAATGAGGTTGCCGGCACCGCCGACCAGGTCGACCTGCAGGTCAATGTGACTGAAAAGCCCACCGGCAACCTCTTGCTCGGCGTGAGCTTTTCCAGTGCCGACAGGCTGGCCCTGACCGCGTCGGTACGCCAGGACAACGTGTTCGGTTCGGGCAACTATCTGGGCATCGAGGTCAACACCAGCCGCACTGCGCGCAGTCTGGTTTTCAGCAGCGTCGACCCCTACTTCACGGTGGACGGCATCTCACGCGCGGTCGACCTGTTCTACCGTACCTCGCGGCCCTACAACAGCCTGGGTGACCAGTACCAGATCGCCAACCCGGGCGGCGCGGTGCGTTTTGGCGTGCCGTTCACCGAGTACGACACCGTGTTCTTCGGTGTGGGCGTCGAGCAGACCAATATCGGCGCCAACACCGGCATTCCGAACCAGTACTTCGACTACCGCTTCCGCTATGGCGCCACGTCCACCTCGGTGCCGCTGACCATAGGTTGGGCGCGTGACCAGCGAGACAGCGCCATCGCCCCCACCGCCGGCCGTTACGCCCGTGCAAACCTGGAGTGGAGCGTGGCCGGTGATGTGCGTTTTTTGCGCACCAACTTGCAGTACCAGCAGTACTTCCCGTTCTGGCAGCGCTTCAGTCTGATGCTCAACGGTGAACTGGGCATCGGCAAAGGCCAGGGTGGCCGACCGTACCCGGTGTTCAAGAATTTCTATGGCGGTGGCCTGGGTTCGGTGCGGGTATTCGAGCAGAACTCGCTGGGCGTGATCGACCCCACCGGTGCCTATGTCGGTGGTGCGCAGAAGGTCAACCTCAATGCCGAGCTGTACGTGCCGGTGCCGGGTACAGGCAACGACAAGTCGCTGCGCTTGTTCGCCTTTGCCGACGCCGGCAACGTCTGGCGCGACGGCGAAAAAATCACTGCCAGCAGCTTGCGCTCATCTGCCGGCCTGGGCCTTTCCTGGGTTTCGCCTGTGGGGCCACTGAAGATGAGCTGGGGCGTACCCTTGCGCAAGCAGCCCACGGATAGAATCCAACGCTTCCAATTCCAGATCGGGACTGCGTTCTGATGATGACCCCCATGTTGAAGGCGCTGGCTGCGGCCGGTGTGTTGGCTCTGACGCTGAGCGCCCCCGGCGCGATGTCGCAGGAAATCAAGATCGGCTATGTCAACAGCGAGCGCGTTCTGCGCGAAGCTGTGCCAGCCAAGGCGGCTCTGGCACGCATGGAAGCCGATTTCAGCAAGCGCGACAAAGACCTGAACGATCAGGCCGGCAAGCTCAAGGCTGCGGCCGACAAGCTCGAGAAGGACGCGCCCACCTTGTCCGAAGCCGAGAAGAACCGCCGTCAGCGTGATCTGCTGGAACAAGACCGGGAACTGCAGCGCAAGCGCCGCGAGTTCCAGGAAGACCTGAACCAGCGCCGCAACGAAGAGACCGCCGGCATCGTCGAGCGCGCCAACAAGGTCATCAAGCAGATCTTCGAAGGCGAGAAGTACGACCTCATCGTGCAAGATGTGGTCTTCGCCAGCGCACGCGTGGACATCACCGACAAGGTGATCAAGGCGCTGAACGCCGCGCCTGCGGCCAAATAGGCCCGGCGTCGCGGGCCATCGCCGAGCATTGACCATGGCCGAGCCGGTACGGCTGGCTGAGTTGGTGGCCGCGCTGGGGGGCCAGCTTCTGGGCGATGGCGAATTGCCCATTGACCGCTTGGCGCCGCTGGACAGCGCCGACGCCCGCAGCCTGAGTTTCTTGTCCAACCCGCGCTACACAGCGCAGATGGTACTTAGCCAGGCTGCTTGCGTGGTGGTGGGCCCTGACATGGCAGCTGCTGCCTTGGCGCGCGGCGCGGCCATTGTTGCCGCTGACCCCTACCTGTACTTCGCCCGCCTGACCCAGTGGTGGGCAGCGCGGACCCGGCCTGCACCGGTGTCAGGCGTGCACGCCAGCGCAGTGGTCGAGCCGGGTGCCTTGATACACCCATCTGCCTCGGTGGGGCCGCTGTGCTACGTCGGCGCGGGCGCTCGAATCGGGCCGGGTGCGGTGCTGGGCAGCCACGCCCATCTGGCCGAGCATTCGGTGGTGGGCGAAGGCACCCGCTTGGCTGCCAGGGTCACGCTGGGCCAGGGCTGCGTCATCGGTGCGCGTTGCATCGTGCATGCCGGCGTTGTCATCGGTGCCGACGGCTTTGGCTTCGCACCCGACGGCCGCGGTGACCTGGCGCAGTGGGCAAAGATCGAGCAACTGGGCGCCGTGCGTATCGGTGACGAGGTCGAGATTGGCGCCAACACCTGCATCGACCGTGGCGCACTCGACGACACCGTGATCGGGGACGGTGTCAAGCTCGACAACCTGATCCAGATCGGCCACAACGTGCAGATCGGCGCGCACAGCGCGATGGCCGGCTGTGTTGGCATCGCCGGCTCGGCCCGCATTGGCCGTCACTGCACAGCCGGCGGTGGCGCCATCATCCTGGGTCACCTGGAACTGGTCGACCATGTGCACATCAGCGCGGCCACGGTGGTCACGCGCTCCATCCTCAAGCCTGGCCAGTACAGCGGCCTGTTTCCCTTCGACGACAATGCGTCCTGGGAGAAAAACGCCGCCTCGCTGCGACAGTTGCACAAGTTGCGTGACCGGCTGCGTGCGCTGGAAAAGATTGTGAAACCGATATGACCCGCCCTGTACTCGACATCCACCAGATCCTGAAGAAGCTACCGCACCGCTACCCCATCCTGCTGGTCGACCGGGTGCTGGCATTCGAGAAGAACAAGTCGATCCAGGCACTGAAGAACGTCACCATCAACGAGCCGTTCTTTGCGGGCCACTTTCCGCATCGGCCGGTGATGCCGGGCGTGCTGATGCTCGAGGCGCTGGCCCAGGCCGCTGCGCTGTTGTCGTTCCAATCCATGGACGCCGAACTGGACGATGACATGGTGGTCTATTTCGTCGGCATCGACGGAGCCCGTTTCAAGCGGGTGGTCGAACCCGGCGACCAACTGCTGCTGGATGTGAGCATCGAGCGGGCCCGTGCCGGCATCTACAAGTACAAGGCCCGCGCCAGCGTGGACGGCGAGACAGCGGTCGAAGCCGAACTGATGTGCACCATGCGCAAGGTCCGTTGAGAGCATGCCCCGCATTCATCCCAGTGCCCACGTTGATCCCCAGGCCGAGCTGGCCGACGACGTGACGGTGGCCCCAGGTGCCGTGATCGGCGCCCATGTGCAGATCGGCGCTGGCAGCAGCGTGGGTGCGCATGCCGTGATCGAGGGCCACACCCGCGTCGGCCGCAACAACCGCATCTTCAACTTCGCTGCCATTGGCGGCGAGCCGCAGGACAAGAAGTACGCCGGCGAGCCTACGCGGCTGCACATCGGCGACGGCAATACCATCCGCGAGTTCGTCACCATCAATACCGGCACGGTGCAGGACGGTGGGCTGACCGAGGTTGGCGACGACAACTGGGTCATGGCCTATGTGCACATCGCGCATGACTGCCATATTGGCAACCACACCATCATCGCCAATGCGACCCAGCTCGGTGGTCATGTGCATCTGGGCGACTGGGCCTTTGTCGGCGGCCTCTCAGGCGTGCACCAGTTCGTTCGCGTGGGCGCCCATGCGATGACCGGCTTCCAGACCCGTTTGTCACAAGACCTGCCACCGTTTGTCACTGCCGCCGGCAACCCGGCTGCGGCCACCGGCATCAATGCCGAAGGCCTGCGCCGGCGTGGCTTCTCGGCTGAGCGCATCGCCCAGGTCAAACAGCTGCACCGGCTGATCTACCGCCAAGGGCTGACCCTGGCCGCAGCCATCGAGCAGGTCAGCGCGCTGAGCGGCGCACTGCCAGAGGGCGACGCCGACGTGGCGCTGATGCTGGGCTTCCTGGCCAGCGCCGAACGCGGCATCGTCCGCTGAGCCGCCGCCATGCTGGCCGCTGAAGCGCCCCGACTGGCGCTGGTTGCCGGTGAGGCCTCCGGTGACCTGTTGGGCGGGCTGCTGCTCCAGGGCTTGAGGCAGCGCTGGCCCGAAATGTCCAGCGTGGGCATAGGCGGGGCCAGGATGGCGGCCCAAGGGTTTCAGTCGTGGTGGCCGCTGGACCGGCTGTCGGTGTTTGGCTATGTCGACGCGCTGGTGCGACTGTCTGAATTGCTGCGCATGCGCCGGCAGTTGGCGCAGCGCTTGCTGGCTGACCCCCCGGCGGCGTTCATCGGCATCGACGCACCCGACTTCAATTTCGGCCTGGAGCGGCGACTGCGCGAGCGCGGCGTCAAGACCATCCACTTCGTCTGCCCGTCGATCTGGGCCTGGCGCGGTTAGCGCGTGCGCAGCCTGGCCCGCGCGGCCGACCATGTGCTGTGCCTGTTTCCGTTCGAGCCGGCGCTGCTGCAGCGGCAAGGCGTGGCCGCCACTTTTGTCGGCCACCCACTGGCCGACGCGATACCGCTGCAGCCACCGCGCGATGCTGCGCGCATGTCGCTGGGGCTGGCCAATACCGACACCGTGGTGGCGCTGCTGCCAGGCAGCCGGGTCAGCGAAATCCGCCACATCGCGCCCCGCTTGCTGGCCGCCGCGGCGCTGATGCATCAGCGCCGTTCCGGACTTCGGTTTGTGCTGCCGGTTGCGCCAGGGCTGCGCTCGCTGGTCGAGCCCCTGGTCGCTGAGTCGGCCGGCCAGGCCTCGGTCTCGCTGCTCGATGGCCAGTCGCATGCGGCCTTGGCGGCCTGCGACCTGACCCTGGTGGCCAGCGGCACAGCCGCGCTGGAGGCGGCGCTGTTCAAGCGGCCGATGGTCATCACCTACCACCTGGCCTGGCTGAACTGGCAGCGCATGAAGCGCATGGCCTACCAGCCCTGGTTCGGCCTGCCCAACATCCTGTGCGGTGAGTTCGTGGTGCCTGAGCTGATCCAGGACGCCGCCACGCCCGAGGCGCTGGCGCGCGAGGGCCTGGCCTGGCTGGACGATGCCGCGCGGCAGCAGGCGCTGCGCCGGCGCTTTGACGACCTCCACCAACTGCTGCGGCAGGACACTGCCCGCAGAGCCGGCGATGCCATCGAACAAGTCCTTCAAGCTCGCTGACCTGGGCCCCGAATGGCAACGCCCCGGCCTGGTCGCCGGGGTGGATGAGGCCGGCCGTGGCCCGCTGGCCGGGCCGGTGGTGGCCGCAGCCGTGATCCTGGACGACAAGCAGCCCATCGCCGGTCTGGCCGACTCGAAGGTGCTGAGCCCGGCTCGGCGTGAGCGCTTGTTCGACGAGATCCGGGACCGCGCGCTGGCCTGCAGCATCGCCCAGGCCTCGGTCGAAGAGATCGACCGGCTGAACATCCTGCAGGCCACGCTGTTGGCCATGCAGCGTGCCGTGCATGGACTGCGCCTGCGTCCGCACAGGGTGGTGGTCGACGGCAACCGCCTGCCCGTCCTGGCCATGCTGGCGTTGGCCATCGTCAAGGGCGACGCCAAAGTGGCCGCGATTTCGGCCGCGTCCATCCTGGCCAAGGTGCATCGCGACCGCTTGTGCATGGCGCTGCACCAGGCCCATCCGCAGTACAACTTTGCCGGTCACAAGGGCTACCCCACCGCAGAGCATCTGGCCGCGCTGAACCTGCATGGCCCCTGCGCCGCCCACCGTCTGAGTTATGC
>JANOWE010000202.1:0-34900 GCA_031417735.1 Betaproteobacteria bacterium | reverse complement strand
CTTCTTCAGCGCCGCCACCGCAGCCTTGATCATGAAGGCCAGCATCGTGACTTTGATGCCCGCCTTCTCGTTCTCCTTGTTCAGCAGCACGCGGAAGGCTTCGAGCTCGGTGATGTCGCAGTCGTCATGGTTGGTGACATGCGGAATCACCACCCAGTTGCGGTGCAGGTTGGCGCCGCTGATCTTCTGGATGCGCGATAAGTCCTTGCGTTCGACCGGGCCGAATTTGGCGAAGTCGACCTTGGGCCAGGGCAGCAGGCCGGAGAAGGCCTCGCCACCGACGGCTGTGGCTGGCGGCGCCTTGGCCTTTTGCGCGGATGACTGTGCGGAGGTCGCCACCGCGCCTGACATCACGCCCTTGACGAAGCCCTGCAGGTCGTGCAGGGTGATGCGGCCTTTGGGGCCACTGCCCGCGACCTCGCCCAAGGGCACGCCCAGTTCACGCGCGGCCTTGCGGATCGACGGCGAGGCATGCGGCTGGCCGGCCTTGAGCTGCGTCGGCTCATGGCCTGCCGCTGCGGCCACCGGCGCTGCGGCGGCGGCCACAGGTGCGGCGGCGGCAGGCGCAACGCTCGCGGCCGGCGCCGAGGCGGGCGCTGCCGCTGCCTGCGGCGCCGCGGGCTGTGCAGCGGCGCCGGCCACTTCCAGCACCACCACCAGCGAACCCTTGGCCACCTTGTCGCCCAGCTTGACCTTGATCTCCTTGACCCGGCCGGCGTGGGACGACGGAATCTCCATCGACGCCTTGTCCGACTCCACCGTGATCAGGCTTTGCTCGAGCTTGATCTGGTCACCGGCCTGAACCATGACCTCGATCACCGCGACCTCGTCGAAGTCGCCGATGTCGGGCACCAATACCTCGATCAGGCTGACGCTGCCAGTTGCAGCAGCGGCCGGCGCTGGCGCCGCTGCTGCGCTTGCTGCTGTCGGCGCGGCGGCTGCTGCAGGCTCGGGTGCTGATGCGGGTGCTGATGCGGGTGCCGGCGCAACAGCCGCGGCGTCGCCAGCGGCCTCCAGTTCCAGCAGCAGGCTGCCCTGGTTGACCACGTCGCCCAGCGCCACCTTCAGCACCTTGACCACGCCGGCATGGGAGGACGGGATTTCCATCGACGCCTTGTCCGATTCCACCGTGACCAGGCTCTGGTCCACCGCCACCGTGTCACCGGGCTTGACCAGCAGCTCGATCACCGCCACGTCCTTGAAGTCGCCGATGTCCGGGACCTTGACTTCCACCATTGCCATGTTGTTTGTCTCCGTCTGTTGCTTCGGTCGTGCGCTTCAAGCGTACAGGGGGTTGATCTTGTCCACGTTCAGGCTGTACTTCTTGATCGCCTCGCTGACCTTGGCCATCGGCAGTGTGCCGTCGTCGGCCAGCGCCTTGAGTGCGGCGACCACGATGTAGTGGCGGTTGATCTCGAAGTGCTCGCGCAGCTTGGAGCGGAAGTCGCTGCGGCCAAAACCGTCGGTGCCCAGCACCTTGTAGGTTCTGCCTTTGGGCAGGTAGGCGCGGATCTGCTCGGCATAGACCTTGATGTAGTCGGTGGACGCGACCACCGGCCCGTCATGCGCAGCCAGTTGCTGTGCCACGAACGGCAACTTCGGCTCGGCCTCGGGGTGCAGCAGGTTCTGCCGCTCGGCCTCTTGCCCGTCGCGCGCCAGCTCGTTGAAGCTGGGGCAGCTCCAGACCTTGGCCGCCACGCCCCAGTCGGCTTCGAGCAGCGCCTTGGCGGCGATCGACTCACGCAGGATGGTGCCCGAGCCGAGCAGGTTGACCTGTAGCTGATTCTTCTCGGCCTTGGCGTCCTGCAGCAAGTACATGCCCTTGATGATCTGCTCTTCGGTGCCAGCGACCAGACCCGGCATCGGGTAGTTCTCGTTGAGCAGCGTGATGTAGAAGTACACGTTCTCCTGCCTCTCCACCATGCGCTTCAGGCCATGGTGCAGGATCACGCCGACCTCGTGCGAGTAGGTCGGGTCGTAGGACACGCAGTTCGGGATGGTGCCGGCCAGCACATGGCTGTGGCCGTCCTCATGCTGCAGGCCTTCGCCGTTCAGCGTGGTGCGACCCGACGTGCCACCGAGCAGGAAGCCGCGCGCCTGCATGTCGCCCGCGGCCCAGCACAGGTCACCCACGCGCTGCAGGCCGAACATCGAGTAGTAGATGTAGAACGGCACCATGATGCGGTTGTTGGTGCTGTAGCTGGTGGCCGCAGCGATCCAGCTGCACATGCCGCCGGCCTCGTTGATGCCTTCCTGCAGGATCTGACCGTCCACCGCCTCGCGGTAGTACATCACCTGGTCCTTGTCGACCGGGGTGTAGTTCTGGCCCGCCGGGTTGTAGATGCCGATCTGGCGGAACAGGCCTTCCATGCCGAAGGTGCGCGCCTCATCGACCAGGATGGGCACCACGCGCGGGCCCAGGGCCTTGTCGCGCAGCAACTGGGTCAGAAAGCGCACATAGGCCTGGGTGGTCGAGTTTTCGCGCCCTTCTGCCGTGGGTTCCAGCACGGCCTTGAAGACCTCCAGCGCCGGCACCGTGAAGCTCTCGTCGGCCTTGGTGCGGCGGTGCGGCAGGTAGCCGCCCAGCTTTTCGCGCCGCTCGTGCAGGTACTTCATTTCCGGCGTGTCGTCGGCCGGCTTGTAAAACGGAATCTTGGCCAGCTCGCTGTCGGGGATGGGGATGTTGAAACGGTCGCGGAAATAGCGGATGTCGTCGTCGCCCAGCTTCTTGGTCTGGTGGGCGGTGTTCTTGCCCTCGCCGGCGCGGCCCATGCCATAGCCCTTGACGGTCTTGATCAGCAGCAGCGTGGGCTGGCCCTGGTGGCTGTTGGCGGCGTGGAAGGCGGCGTAGACCTTGCCGGCGTCGTGGCCGCCACGGCGCAGGCCCCAGATCTGGTCGTCGCTCATCTTGGACACCATCTCCAGCGTGCGCGGGTCACGGCCGAAGAAGTTCTTGCGCACAAAGGCACCGTCGTTGGCCTTGAAGGCCTGGTAGTCGCCGTCCAGCGTGTCCATCATGATCTTGCGCAACGCACCGTCCTTGTCGCGCGCCAGCAGTTCGTCCCACTGCTTGCCCCACAGCAGCTTGATCACGTTCCAGCCCGAGCCGCGGAACTCGCCCTCCAGCTCCTGCACGATCTTGCTGTTGCCGCGCACCGGGCCGTCCAGGCGCTGCAGGTTGCAGTTGATGACGAAGATCAGGTTGTCCAGCTTCTCGCGCGCGGCCAGGCCGATCGCGCCCAGGCTCTCGGGCTCGTCCATCTCGCCGTCGCCACAGAAGACCCAGACCTTGCGCTGGGCGGTGTCGGCAATGCCGCGCGCGTGCAGGTACTTCAGGAAGCGGGCCTGGTAGATGGCCATGATCGGGCCCAGGCCCATCGACACGGTCGGGAACTGCCAGAACTCGGGCATCAGCTTCGGGTGCGGGTAGCTCGACAGGCCCTTGCCGTCCACCTCTTGCCGGAAGTTGATCAGCTGCTCTTCGCTCAGCCGCCCTTCCATGAAGGCGCGGGCATACACGCCCGGCGCCGAATGGCCCTGGATGTAGAGCAGGTCGCCGCCGTGGGTGCCACCTTTGTCGGTGTCGTCGGCATGCCAGAAATGGTTGAAGCCTGCGGCAAACATGTGCGCCAGCGACTGGAACGAGCTGATGTGGCCGCCCAGGTCACCGCCGTCGGCCGGCTCATGCTTGTTGGCCTTGACGACCATGGCCATGGCGTTCCAGCGCATGTAGGCGCGCAAGCGGCCTTCCAGCTCCAGGTTGCCGGGGCTGCGCTCTTCGTCGACCGGTTCGATGGTGTTGACGTAGGCGGTGGTGGCCGAGAACGGGCGGTCGATGCCGTTCTGGCGGGCCTGCTCTATCAACTGCTCCAGCAGGTAGTGCGCGCGCCCGGGGCCTTCGGCACCGATCACCGCGTCCAGTGCGTCCAGCCACTCCCGGGTTTCCTGGGCGTCGGTGTCCTGTTCGGGCGTGCCGGTCAGGTTGGTGGGCTGTGCGGGCATCGGCAGTCTCCTTGTGGCTTGTCGGATGTTGGGTTACGGTGCAGCGCGCAGTGTGCCACAAGGGCCGCGGAATTTCAAATAGTGCGAACGCATTTCATATTGCGGATTTCGCGCCTTGCCCGGACCACGTGCTGCCAGTTCTTGGCGGCGCTGGTGCAAGGCGCGTCAAGCCCGAGCCAGGATAATCGGGGCATGAATCCTGAGCCTTCCGGGTCGGCCGGGCGCAGCCTGCCCACACGCGCCAAACGCCCCCTGGGGCACTGGTGGCGCCGCCAGTCACCTGCGCGGCAAGACCGCTACGCCACGCTGGCCCCGCTGGCCTCGGTGCTCTTGTTCCTGGCGGCGATCATTTCCGCCTTCTGGTACCTGCGCAACGAGGAACTGGAGCGCGCGGCCGAAGCGGTGAGCCGCGACACCGAGATCGCTCAACAGCAGATTCGCCTGCGCCTGATCGAAAACCAGGAGCAGCTGGTGCGCATGGCACGCGAATTCGCCAGCCGAGAGCTCGCGCCGGGCGAGTTCAACACCCAGGCCAGGAGCTTCAGCGCCGACCGGCCCGAGTTGCTGCAACTGGAATGGTTGGCCGCCGACCGCAGCAGCCGGGGCCGCCACCCGGAAGACATCGACCGCAGCGCCAATGAGCCGTACTCGCCCGCCATCCAGGGCGACCTGACCACCGGACAGTCTCCGCGCAGCGCAGGGCAATGGGCTTTCATCGCGACCCGCGACCTGCGTCAGCCGGTCTATTCACGGCCCTTCAAGGACAGCCATGGCGTCACGTTGTTCCAGGCCTATGTGCCCATGCTCGACCGAGGCCGCTTCGTCGGCGCGCTGGTGGCCAGCTACTCGATCGATGCCCTGGTGCGGCACTTCATTCCCAGCGAGGTGACCCGGCGGCACGCCATTGCGGTGCTGGACGACCGTGGCCTGACCCTGGCCAGCACGGTGCTGCCGATGCCCGGACTGGTGTCGCAGCGGGCCGCCATCTTTCACGACGTACCGCTGGCACCCGCGGCCAACGGCGTGGTGCTGCGAGGCAGCGGCTACCGTACCTCGGTGGGCCTGGTTGGCAACACCTTGTTCTGGATGGTGGTGGCGCTGTCGGTGCTCACGGTATGGATGCTGCTGGGCACCTGGCGCCACATGCGCCGACGGGCGCAGATCCAGGGCGCGCTGGTGCAGGAGACCAACTTCCGCCGGGCGATGGAAAACTCCATGCTCACCGGCATGCGGGCCATGGACATCGAAGGCCGCGTCACCTACGTCAACCCCGCCTTCAGCGCGATGACCGGCTTTGCCGAGCATGAGCTGATCGGCCGGCTGCCGCCTTACCCCTATTGGCCGCATGACCGGGTTGATGAGAACGCCCGATTGCTGCAGCAGGAACTGCAGGGCCGCAGCCCGGCCGGCGGCATCGAGGTCAAGGTCATGCGCAAGAACGGCACCTTGTTCGACGCACGCATGTACGTCAGTCCGCTGGTCGATTCGCGCGGGCAGCAGACGGGCTGGATGACCAGCATGACCAACATCACCGAGGCCAAGCGCATCCGTGACCAGCTCTCGGCCTCGCATGAGCGCTTCACGACCGTGCTCGAAGGCCTGGAAGCGGCGGTGTCGGTGCTGTCGGTGCAGCAGGGTGAACTGCTGTTTGCCAACCGTTCGTACCGGCTGTGGTTCGGTGCCGATGCGCGCGGCCATGCGCTGCTGGCCAGCGGCACCACACTGAGCCTGCCGCTGCCGATCGAGCCCGACGATGTGGACGGCCTGTCCGGCCTGCCCACGCAGGAACTGACCGGGATAGGCGCCAACCCGCGTGAGGTCTATGCCCCGTCGCTGGACAAGTGGTTCGACGTGCGCTCACGCTACCTGCAGTGGACCGACGGCCGCCTGGCGCAGATGCTGATCGCCACCGACGTCACCGCCCGCCGCCGCGCCGAGGAACTGGCCGCGCAGCAGGCCGAAAAGGCGCAGGTATCGAGCCGGCTGATCACCATGGGCGAAATGGCCTCGTCGGTGGCGCATGAGCTGAACCAGCCGCTGACCGCCATCACCAACTACTGCAACGGCATGGTCTCGCGGGTCAAGGCCCAGACCATCGACACCGAGGCGCTGGTCGCCGCGCTGCAGAAAACCTCACGCCAGGCCGAGCGCGCCGGGCAGATCATCCACCGCATCCGCGCCTTCGTGAAGAAAAGCGAGCCGCAGCGCCAGCCGGCCATGGCGCACGCCATCGTCGAAGACGCGGTGGAACTGGCCAGCATCGAGCTGCGCCGTCGCAATGTGGCCATCCAGCACTATGTGGCGCAGCGCCTGCCGGTGCTGCAATGCGACCCGATCCTGATCGAGCAGGTGCTGCTGAACCTGCTGAAGAACGCCGCCGAGGCCATCGACGGCGCCGGCCTGCCACCGGCACGCCGCCACATCGAACTGCGCGTGGTGCCCCGCCACACGCCCGAAGAAGGCGGGGTCATCGAATTCAGCGTCTCCGACAAGGGCCCCGGCCTGCCGGAAGAAATGATCAGCCGGCTGTACGAGGCCTTCTTCTCGACCAAGCCCGAGGGCATGGGCATCGGGCTGTCGCTGTGCCGCTCGATCGTGGAGTCGCATCGCGGCCGAATCAAGGCCCAGAACCTCTACAATGGCACGACATTGTCGGGGTGCCGGTTCTCCTTCACCCTGCCCGTCGAAACCCCTGTCCGGCCCGAGGAAACCACGCTGTCACGCCCATCTGGTGGCACAGCGGCCAACGCCGGCGCCCCCAGCGCCGGCGGCACCTCAGCCACAACCCCGATGAGCCCCCTATGAGCCTGATTCCCAAGAAGGGCACGGTCTATGTCGTTGATGACGACGAGGCGGTGCGCGATTCTCTGCAGTGGCTGCTGGAGGGCAAGGACTACCGCGTCAAGTGCTTCGACTCGGCGGAGAGCTTCCTGTCGCGCTTCGATCCGCGCGAGGTCGCCTGCCTGATCGTCGACATCCGCATGGACGGCATGAGCGGGCTGGAACTGCAAGACCGTCTGCTCGAGCGCAAGAGCCCGCTGCCGGTGGTGTTCATCACCGGCCATGGCGACGTGCCGATGGCCGTGACGACGATGAAGAAGGGCGCGATGGACTTCATCGAGAAACCCTTCAAGGAAGACGACCTGCTGGGCCTGGTCGAGCGCATGCTGGACCAGGCGCGGTCGGCCTTCAGCCAGCACCAGGAGCAGGCCAGCCGCGACGCGCTGCTGTCGCGATTGACGACCCGCGAAGGCCAGGTGCTCGAGCGCATCGTTGCCGGCCGCTTGAACAAGCAGATTGCCGACGACCTGGGCATCAGCATCAAGACGGTGGAGGCGCACCGCGCCAACATCATGGAAAAGCTCAACGCCAACACCGTGGCCGACCTGCTGAAAATTGCCCTGGGCGCCGTCACCCCGGCCCCGACCTCGGCACCGGCCAAAGCCTGACCACGCCGGTTGCGGGCCAGCGCTTGCAGCCGTCCGTCAGGGCACGCGTTGCGGCGCCAACCCACTGCCTGTGAACTGTCAAGCCATGAGCAACCCCCTGCTGAGCAGCGCTGAACTGCCTGAGTTCTCGCTGATCCGCCCCGAGCACATCGGCCCGGCAATGGACGAATTGCTGGCCAATGCCGATGCCGCACTGGACTCTGCGGTGGGCGAGGCCACCGCCGCCGACTACGACGCGCTGTCGGCTACGCTGGACGTGCCGCTGGAACGCCTGTCGCGCGCCTGGGGCGCCGCCAGCCACCTCAATGCCGTGGCCAACAGCCCGGCACTGCGCGAGGCCTACAACGCCAACCTGGGCCGCGTCACCGAGTTCCACACCCGGCTGGGCTCGGACGAGCGGCTGTACGCCAAGTACAAGGCTGTGGCCTCGGCCTCGAACGCGAGCCTGCTCAATCCCGCCCGCCAACAGGCACTTGCGCATGCCATGCGCGACTTCGTGCTCTCGGGCGCCGAACTGCAGGGCGCAGCCAGGCAGCGCTTTGCCGTGCTGCAGGAGCGGCTGGCCGAATTGGGCCAGGCCTTCTCCGAACATGTGCTGGACGCGACCGATGGCTTTTCGCTGGACATCCCGGCCGAGCGCCTGGCCGGCCTGCCCGCCGATGTGCTGCAGCGCACCGCCGTAGCGGCCAGTGCTGCTGGCCAGAGCGGCCACCGGCTGGGCCTGCAGATGCCGGTCTATCTGCCGCTGATGCAGTACGCCGACGACCGTGCGCTGCGCGAGCAGATGTACCGCGCCTACGTCACCCGCGCCAGCGAAATGGGCCCGGCCGAGCAGGACAACTCGGCCCTGATGGCCGAACTGCTGCAACTGCGTGCCGAAGAGGCGCAGTTGCTGGGCCACGCCAGCTACGCCAGCCTGTCGCTGGTGTCCAAGATGGCCGAGTCACCGGCACACGTGATGGACTTTTTACGTGACCTGGCCGCCAGGGCCAAGCCCCATGCCGAGCGCGATCTGGCCGAACTGGCCGACTTTGCCCGCACGGAGCTGGGCCTGGCCGAGCTGCAAGCCTGGGACCTGCTGTACGCGTCCGAAAAGCTCAAGCAAGCCCGCTACAGCTTCAGCGAGCAAGAGCTCAAGCAGTACCTGACCGAGCCCCAGGTGCTGGACGGACTGTTCCGCATTGTCGAGACCCTGTTCGACGTGCGCATCCGGCCCGACCAGGCTCCGGTCTGGCACGACAGCGTTCGCTTCTTCCGCATCGAGCGTGTTGCCAGTGAACCCGGCGACGCGGCGCCCACGCTGCTGGGCCAGTTCTACCTTGACCCCTATGCCCGTCCTGGCAAGCGTCCCGGCGCCTGGATGAGCGGTGAGCGCGACCGCTGGGCCCGGCCCGACCGACCCGGCCAGGTGCAGACCCCGGTGGCGCACCTGGTATGCAACTTCAGCCCGCCGGTGGGCGACCAGCCCGCGCTGCTCACGCACGACGACCTGATCACGCTGTTCCATGAATTCGGCCACGGCCTGCACCACATGCTCACCCAGGTCGACGAGCTCGCGGTGGCGGGCATCTCGGGCGTCGAATGGGACGCGGTGGAACTGCCCAGCCAGTTCATGGAAAACTTTTGCTGGGAGTGGGACGCCATCAGCCGCTTGACCGCCCATGTCGACACCGGCCAGCCGCTGCCGCGCGCCTTGTTTGACCGCATGGTGTCAGCGCGCAACTTTCAAAGTGGCATGCAGACCGTGCGCCAGATCGAAATGGCGCTGTTCGACATGCGCTTGCACACCGACGCCGACGCAGGCCAGCGCATGCAGGCCCTGCTCGACGAGGTGCGACAAGAGGTGGCTGTGGTCAGGGCGCCGGCGTTCAACCGCTTCCAGCACAGCTTCTCGCACATCTTTGCCGGCGGCTACTCGGCCGGCTACTACAGCTACAAATGGGCCGAACTGCTTTCTGCCGACGCCTTTGCGGCCTTTGAAGAACAAGGCGTCTTCAATACCGAGGTCGGCCAGCGCTTCCGCCGCGAAATCCTGGAGGCCGGCGGCGCCAGGCCGGCGATGGACAGCTTCAAGGCCTTCCGAGGTCGTGAGCCCCGGATCGACGCCATGCTTCGACACCAGGGCATGGGCTGAAGGCCTCGCAGCAGACCACCATGACACACCGCCCCGCCCCTTCTGCTACGGCGCTGTTGTTTGCGCTGTTGTTCGCGCTGATGTTGGCGCTGTGGCCCTGGGCCAGCCAGGCCCAGTACAAGGTCATCGACGCCCAGGGTCGGGTGACCTACACCGACCGGCCGGTGGCCCCGGAGGGCGGACGTGTCGTCACCCTGGGCCGTGATGACACGGCGGCCATCGCTCCGGGCGCGGCCGCCGTAGCCGCCCTGCCGCTGGCGCTGCGCCAGGCGGTGGCACGCTTCCCGGTCACGCTCTACACCGCAGCCGACTGTGGCCCCTGCGGCAGCGGCCGAACGCTGCTGCAACAGCGCGGCGTGCCATTCAATGAGCGGCTGGTGGCCGGCAACGACGCCATCGACGCCTTGCAACGCCTGACAGGCGGGCGCACCGTGCCCAGCCTGGCCGTGGGTGGCCAGGTCCTGCGCGGCTTTCAGCCAACCGATTGGCTGGCCACGCTGGACCTGGCGGGCTACCCACGAGAGTCGCTGTTGCCGCGCAGCTATGCCCCCGCGCCGGCCACGCCGCTGGTGGCGGGCAGCTTGGCCGACGGCCCTGCGCCCGCCGTGCCGGCTGCCCAGGCGCCGCCACCTGAACCGCTGCGGACCGAGCCGCCGCCTGCCTCTCCGAGCGGCATCCGGTTTTAGCCGCAACGCCGTCCCAGGCGCGCCTCAGCCGCTGGGCAGCGCGCTGGTGAGCATGGACTTGCGCAGTCCCGGCGTGGCCCAGCTGCCCGCGCCCACCGCCGCGCTCATCAGCCAGAACACCACGCCCGGGCCCAGCGCCGCACCGACCAGGCCGAAGGCCACCGGCATCAGACTGCTGGAGAAATTCATCACCACCGAGCGCAACGCGATGGCTTCGCCATGGCGGTGCTCAGGCGTGAGCTGGTGCAGGCTGCTCATGATCATGGGCTGCACCGCCCCCAGCGCCAGGCCCAGCAGCGTGGCACAGCCGGCCATCAGCCAGGGCGTGCCGGCAAAGGGGTAGAGCGCAAATGCGCCGCCGGCCAGCAGCATGGCGCCACGCAGCACCTGGACCTCGTCCAGCCGGTGCGCCAGCAGCGGGATCAGCAGCCGCACCACCGTGACCGCCGCCGTGAAAATACCCAGCACCAGGCCGATGGTGGTGGCGCTGTAGCCTCGGGCATGGCCCAGCACCGGCACGGCAAAGTTGTGCACATCCCAGCTCGCCGACAACAGCCAGCTCACGAACAGAAGCCGCCGCAGGCCCGGTGCAGCCAGCAGACCCCAAGCCGCAGCACTTCGACCGCCCGCGATCAGGGGCCGCGCCGGGCTGGCGGGCACGCGCCGCGCAGAGGCCAGGGACAGCAGCGGCAACAGCAGCATCACCGCGTAGGCGCCGGCAAACCCAGCATGGTCGATGAGCAGGCCGGCCGACACCGAACCCAGCGCATTGGCCAGCGCCGGGGCCATGCCCAGCCAACTGAACACGCGCATGCGCTCGGTGCTGGTGCGGGCCATCTGGCCGGCCGTGCGCTGGATCGCGATCAGCCCCGCGTTGGCGCCCGTGCCGCTGAAGCAGGCGCCCACGCCCAGCATCAGCAGCTGCGGGGTCGCCGACAACCAGCTGGCCAATTCGGCGCAGCCCACGCCCAACAGCGTGCAGACCACCGCCACCCGCTGCAGCCGGTGGTAGCCATGGCGGTCGGACAGGCGGCCGGCGCCCATCGCGGTGAGTACCGGCGCGGCGGCAAACAAGGCCAGCAGAATGCCCACCACCCAGGCGCTGTGGCCCTGGGCCAGGGCCTGCAAGGGCGACGCCAGCCGTTGCCCGGCCATGGCCGCATGCAAGGCCACCTGGCCGATGATCAGCAAGGGCAGCAGGTTGGCGGTCATCGGCGGGCTGGGCTGGGCAGCGCCGGCGGGCTGCCCTGCTTCGCTCAAGGGCCCTCCTGCTGTGGCGTGCCATCGGCCAGGGCGGGCACTTCGGCGGCAGTCTCGGGCATCGCCTCCACACCGCGCAATTGGCGCTGCATGGCGCGGGTACGCACGCTCGCCTGATCGATGGTCTGGCTGGCCTCGTCCAGTTTCTTCCGTGTCTTGGCCAGCACATCGCCAAACTTGCCGAACTCGGTTTTCACCGCCCCCAGCACCTGCCAGACCTCGGCGCTGCGCTTCTCCAGCGCCAGAGTTCTGAAACCCATCTGCAGGCTGGTCAGGGTGGCCAGCAAGGTGGTCGGGCCGGCCAGCATGACGCGGTGCTCGCGCTGCAGCGCCTCGACCAGGCCAGGTCGTCGCAAGGCCTCGGCATACAGGCTCTCGGTGGGCAGAAACAGGATCGCGAAGTCGGTGGTGTGCGGCGCGGCCAGGTACTTGTCGCGGATGCTGCGCGCCTCCAGCTTCAGCCGGGACTCGATGGCGCGGGCCGCTGCTTCGGCCGCTGGCGCGTCGGCGCGCTCTTGCGCGTCGAGCAGGCGTTCATGGTCTTCGCGCGGGAACTTGGCGTCGATCGGCAACCACAGCGGCAGCCCGCCGTTGCCCGCCGACGCCCCCGGCAGGCGGATCGCAAACTCCACCCGCGCACCGCTGCCCGGCACGGTTTCGACATTGGCCGCGTACTGCTCGGGGGTGAACACCTGCTCCAGCAGCCCGGCGAGTTGCACCTCGCCGACCAGGCCGCGCGTCTTCACATTGCTCAGCACCCGGTTCAATGAGCCGACGTCGCGGGCCAGGGTCTTCATCTCGCCCAGGCCCTGGTGCACCTGCTCCAAGCGCTGCGCCACCTGCTGGAAGCTCTGGCCCAGGCGCAGTTCCAGCGTGGCGTGCAGCTTCTCGTCGACGGTGGCGCGCATCTGCTCGAGCTTTTTCTCGTTGCCGTCCTGCAGCGCGGCCAGGCGCAGGTCGACCAGCGCCTGCAACTCGGCCAGGCGGCGCTGGTGGGCGTCGCCCAGTGCCTGCAGCTGCGCCGCCAACTGGCTGCGCAGCGCGGCGATCTGCTCGTTCTGGGTCCGCGCCAGGTCCCCGTTCTGGCCGATCAGGGCGTGCTGGAACAAGGCCAGCGCGGCCAGCAGTTCCTGCCGCGTAGCGCGGGCGCCGTCGTTGAGCTCGGCGCGTTGGTCCAGGCTTTGCCTGCGCCACAGCTCGGTGGCCTGGGTCTGGCTGTCATGCAGCCGGTCCAGGCCTTCTTGCAGGGGCGCCAGTGCTTCGACCAGGCTCTGCCGCAGGGCTCGGTGCCGGCGCGCCAGCAGCAGCAAGAGCGAGCCAGCGAAGAGCAGCAGCAACAGCAGCGCGGCCAACACCAGGGTGGCCGTTGCCTGATTGCCCATCCAACCCTGCTCCCACTGCCACCACTGCGCCATGGCCGGATTGTCGCCGCCCATCAGCCCGCGTACCGCTCTGCGCAGCTGCAGCCGCTGCCGGCGGTATTGCCAAGGGGCCACCGCGCCCAAAGGCAGCGGCCCAGGCCCAGGCCCAGGCCCAGGCCCAGGCGCTGGCGCTGGCGCTGGCCACGCTCTGCGCCGTGAACGGCATGCGCCGCTGTCGCTTGCCGGCGGCGGCGAACACCGCGTTGGCCCCCGCCGGGGCGATCAGCGCGGTGGCCGGCTCGCCGATGCCGCTTCTCCGCCACCTCGGCCATGCAGGTGTCGTAGCCCTCCATCGGCGCCACGCCCCGTAAGCGACCGGCTTGACCGGGCGCCTGACCGCCTGGCTGATCTGCGCGGCCTGGATGATGAAGTCGATGTCGATGCGGCAGCCAAAGCCGCCGCTCAGAAAGGTCGATTCGATCGACACATCTTCCGGCGTCACGCCCAGGATCTCGGCCACCGCGCCCTGCGCCGCGTCGAGCCACTGCTTGCCGCCGATCAAGCGCACCCGCGCGCCATCGACATGAGCGATGAAGTTCATCGGCTCCATCGGCGCATGGGCCAGGTTCTGGGTGATGTCTTCGGCGCGCAGCACCTTGGCCGAGGCGGCAATGGCCGCTGCAAGCGCGCCCACGGGTGGCTGCAGCGCAATGCCGCCCTGCACGCTGGCCAGCGCGGCACGGGTGCCGGCGAGCATGGCCGCCGTGTTCAGCGCCGCGCCCGGGCCTTCGTCCCAGACGATGCTCAGCGCCTGGCGGGCCTGGCCCGCCCGCCAGCAGCTGTTGGCCACCACGGACACGCCGTCGGAGATCTGCATCACGTCGATCACGCCGGGCATGGCCTTGGCCTTGGCCGCATCGAAAGACTTGACCGTGCCGCCGATGACATCGCACTGCGCCAACGAGGCATAGACCATGCCCGGCAGCTTGACGTCGATGCCGAAGATGGCCGTGCGGTTGACCTTGGCCGGTGAATCGAGCCGGCGCGTGGCCTTGCCGATGATGCGGAACTCGATCGGGTCCTTCAGCGCCACCTTCTCTGCGCGGGCAGCCTGGACGCCGCCTCGGCCAACTGGCCGTAGCTGGCGAGCTTGCCACCGGGGCCGGTGACGCGGCCATCGACGGCCTGCAGCGTGCTGCGCTCGACATTCCAGCGCTGGGCGGCGGCGCTGATCAACATCTCGCGCACCTGGGCGCCGGCCAGGCGCAATTTTTCCCAGCCTTCACGTACCGAGGTCGAGCCGCCCGTGAGCTGCAGACCAAGGCTCAGCGCATTGCCTTAAACCTTGCCGGCAGGCGCAAGGGCGACCTTGATCTTGCGGCTGGCGACCTTGAGCTCCTCGGCGATGGGCATGGGCATCGAGGTGTCCACGCCCTGCCCCATTTCGGCACGGGCAGAAATCAGCCTGATGGTGTTGTCGTCGGCAATGTGGACCCAGGCCTTGGGCCGGTGCCGGGTGCAGCCAAACTTGGTGCCGGTCAGGCCGATCTCGTCGCGGATCACCCACGGCAGGGGCGTGCCGGCTTCGGCATCCACTTTCACGGGTTTGCCACTGAGCTTGAACTGGGTCGTCATGCAGGTCTCCTCCGGTGGGCGCTGCGTCGCCCTTTCAGCGCGGCGGTGTTGCCAGCCAACCCGCATCGTGGCCAGCGCCGGGGCGGAAAGTCAGCGGACAAACCTGCCCGCCACCCGGGCCGGCTGCGCCAAATCGCTGCACCCGACCCAAGGCCAACTTGGGTCAGGCCCGACCGGGCCCAGGGTGCGCTGGCGCCGCAGCGCTCAAACGCGGCGCAGAACCTGGGCGTTCAGCGCCGTGGGCGGCCGACCGGCCTGCGGCCCCTGGCCCAGCGCGGCGACGAGGTTGCGCGCGGCCAGGTCGGCCATCGCCCGCCGGGTCGGCAGGCTGGCGCTCGCGATGTGCGGCGTGAGCACCACGTTGGGCAGAGCCAGCAGATCGGGGTGAACAAGGGGCTCAGCCTCGAACACGTCCAGCCCCGCCGCGGCCAGCCGGCCTTCACGCAGCGCGTCGGCCAGCGCCGCGTCGTCGACCACGCCGCCCCGGGCGATGTTGGTCAGCGTGGCTGTGGGCTTCATCAGCGCCAGCTCGTCCGCGCCCACCAGGTGGTGCGAGGCTGCGCTGTAGGGCACGACGATGACCAGGTGGTCGGCCTGACGCAGCAGGTCCGGCTTGCTCAGCCAGCGCGCGCCCAGTTGCTGCTCGGTGGCCTCGTCGAGCCGGCTGCGGTTGTGATAGACCACCGGCATGCCGAAGCCCAGCGCGCCGCGCCGCGCCACCGCCTGGCCGATGCGGCCCATGCCCAGCACGCCCAGCGTGCGGCCATGCACGTCGGCACCGGCAAAGAAGTCATAGGACCAGTGCTGCCACTTGCCGGCGCGCAAAAAGTGCTCAGCCTCGGTGATGCGGCGCGCGGTGGCCATCATCAGCGCAAAGCCGAAGTCGGCGGTGGTCTCGGTCAGCACATCGGGCGCGTTGCTGACCAGCACGCCGGCCGCCGTGCAGGCTGCCAGGTCGATGTTGTTGTAGCCCACGGCCATGCTGCACACCGCGCGCAGGTCAGGGCAGGCGCGCAGCAGCGCGGAGTCGATGCCGGGCGCACCGGCCACCAGCAGGCCGGCGCAGCCCCGGGCGCGTTCGGCCAGGGCCTGGGCGGTCCAGGCTATGGTCAGGTCGGTGCCGCAGGGCGCGTCCACGTCAAAGTGCTCGGCCAGTGCGGCCAGCACCTCGCCGAACATCGGAATCGCGACCAATATTCGGGGCTTGGGCTGTGGGGTGGTGGCCATGCTCACATCCAGATCCAGGTCACCACCACGAACAGCGGCAGCAGGACGGCGCAGGACCAGGCCATGTAGCCGAAGAAGCTGGGCATGGCCGTGCCACGTGCTTCGACGATGGCCTTGACCATGAAGTTGGGCGCATTGCCGATGTAGCTGTTCGCGCCCATGAACACCGCGCCGGCCGAGATCGCCGCCAACGTGTTGGCCAACGGGCCCATCAGCGTGACCGCATCGCCACCGGCCAGGTTGAAGAACACCAGGTAGGTGGGCGCGTTGTCCAGGAACGAGGACAGCAGGCCGGTGAACCAGAAATAGGCCCACGGCAGCGGCTGGCCGTCGACCCCTGTGACGGCGTGGGTCACCGCCGCAAACGGCCCGTCCGCCCCGGCCTTGAGCATGGCCAGCACCGGCAGCATGGTGATGAAGATGCCGATGAACAGCTTGGCCACCTCCTGCATCGGGCCCCAGCCGAACTGGTTGTCGGCGCGTACCTTTTTCGGCGTGATCGCCAGCGAGACGAAGGTCACCGCCACCAGCGACACGTCGCGCACGATGTTCTGCAACGCCACCTCGGTGCCCATGACTACCCAGCTGATGCCGGGCTTCCAGGTGCCGCTCATCAGCACCAGCATCACGGCGGCCAGCAAGGGCAGGAAATTGACCGCACCGTCCAGCCCGAAATTCGGGCGGTCCGGCGTGGGGTCGTCACGCGTCACGCCCTCCTTGTGGTACCAGTAGCGGTCGATGGCGAAGAACAGCGCCAGCAGCACGCCGACCAGGAACAGTGTTTCCGGAAACACATGGCCCAGCGTCCAGAAGAAGCTCACGCCCTTCAGAAAGCCCAGGAACAGGGGCGGATCACCCAGCGGCGTCAGCGAGCCACCGATGTTGCTGACGATGAAGATGAAGAACACATAGACATGCACCACATGCTTGCGGTTGTCGTTGGCGCGGATCAGCGGGCGGATCAGCAGCATCGACGCGCCGGTGGTGCCCATCACGCTGGCCAGCACCGCGCCCAGCGCCAGGATGGCGGTGTTCAGCCCCGGGCTGCCATGCAGGTTGCCGCGCAGATAGATGCCACCCGAAATGGTGAACAGCGCGGTCAGCAGCACGATGAACGGGATGTACTCGGCCAGCAGGGTGTGGGCCATGGCCGCCGTGGCGGTGCCGATACCAAACGTGGCGGCAAACGGGACCACGAAGGCCAGCGCCCAGCCCGCCGCCACCTTGCCGAAATGGTGGTGCCAGAAATGCGGCACCAGCAGCGGCATCAGCGCGATCGACAGCAGCACGCCGGCAAAGGGCAGCGCCCACCAGACGACCAGGCTCTTACCGTCCACATCGGCCGCGTGGGCGGCGCCGCCCATGAACAACAGCAGGGCAAAGGTCAGTGCTCGGCCGATCTGCATCAAGAGGTCTCCACGGCAATTGGCCATGCCGGACATTTTAGGGACGCCGATGACCGGTCCCGGTCGGCGGCGACCGGGATCAACCCTTGCTGTGCTGGCCTGGCAGCCGCTGCCAGTCGCGCCAGCACTGCCAGGCCAGTTGCACCGTGCGCAACTGCAGCGCCACGGTCACCGCCAGGTCGCGGCCATAGCCGCCGGCCATCAGCACCACCACCGGCACACCTCGGGATTGGAGGTAGTTCAGTACCCGCCGATCACGCTCAGCCAAGCCTTGGGCGCTGAGCTTGAGCCGGCCCAGCCGGTCGCCCTCATGCGGGTCGGCACCGGCCAGGTAGAAAGCCAGGCCCGGTCCACCATCGGCCTGCTGCCGCTGCCAGCCATGTGCCAGCGCCAGGTCCAACGCGGCCAGGTAGGCGGCGTCGGTACAGCCGTCGGGCAGGTCGATATCCAGATCGCCGGGGCACTTGCGGAACGGAAAGTTCTTTTGACCATGCAGCGACAGCGTGAACACCGTGGCGTCGTGCTGAAAAATGTCGGCCGTGCCATTGCCCTGGTGCACATCCAGATCGATCACCCAGACCCGCAGCAGACGCCGGCCATCCGGTCCGGCCTGGCGGTGCGCCTCGGCCTGCATCAGCCGGGCCGCCACCGCCACGTCGTTGAAGACGCAAAAGCCCGAACCCTTGTCCGCCGTGGCATGGTGGGTGCCGCCGGCCAAGTGGCAGGCCACGCCGTCAAGCAGCGCGGCCCTGGCGGCGGCCACCGTGGCACCGACCGAGCGGCGGCTGCGCTCGGCCATGCGCTCAGACCAGGGGAAGCCGATCTCGCGCTGGGCTGCAGGCGACAGATAGCCCTCGCGGACGGCGGTGATGTAGTCCGGGCTGTGCGCCAGCGCCAGCTCACCGTCGCTGGCGGCTTGCGCCTCCTGCAACTGCAGCGTCGGACATTCGGCCTGCACCAACTGCCGCAGCAAGGCGTACTTGGGCTGCGGAAAGCGGTGACCGGGCGGCAGGCCCATGGCAAAGCGCTGGTTGCAAAAGGTCTGCATGCTGCGGCGCATTCTGCCCGGTGGACCCGCTGCAGCTGGGTGCAGCTGGGTGCAGCTGGATGCAGCCAACATTTTCAAAGACTTTGCTGCATCGCAACAAAAAAGCTTGCAATCCCCGCCGGCTGGTCTATACTTCGAATCATGTTGCAGTGCAGCAAAGTAGCAAAACGCGAAGCGGCGATGGCCCGCAGCGCAGCTTGAGTTCCCTGTCCCCCCATCCCTATCGGAGTTGTCATGACCTATCTGAACCCTGAGCAAATCGCCGCCGCCGGCAAGGCCAACCTCGAAACCCTGTATGGCCTGACGAGCAAGGCCTTCGAAGGCATCGAAAAACTGGTCGAGCTGAACATGCAGGTCGCCAAGGCCACCCTGGCCGAAAGCGTCGAGAACACCAAGGCCGTGCTGTCGGCCAAGGACGCGCAAGAACTGCTGGCCCTGCAAGCCGCGCTGCTGCAGCCGTCGGCCGAGAAAGCCGCTGCCTACAGCCGCCACCTGTACGACATCGCCTCCAGCACCAGTTCCGAAGTGAGCAAGGCTGCCGAAGCCCAGTTCGGTGACCTGCAAAAGAACTACATGGCCGCTGTTGACGGCGCCATGAAGAACGCTCCTGCCGGCAGCGAAAACGCGATGACCCTGGTCAAGTCGGCCATCAGCGCCGCCAACAACGCTTTCGAAAGCGCCCAAAAGGCCGCCAAGCAAGCCGCTGACATGGCTGAGGCCAACTTCACGGCCGTGACCAACAGCGCCGTCAAGGCCAGCCAGACCGCCACCAAGGCCGCCGCCAAGCGCAGCGCCTGAGGCAAAGCTTGTCTCCTCGGTACCCCCAGCGCAAGCCGGGTACCTTGAGCCCGGTGGTTTTCCACCGGGCTTTTTTCATGGCGCCGTCGCCGCCAGGCGCAGGCGCAGTGCGGGCAGCTGAAGCAGCATCGCCTCACGTCCGGCATCGATGGCCCGTTTGCGGGCGGTGAAATCGGCGCTCGAAATGCCCACCAGGCCAGGCCGCACCACCACATCGGCGGCCTTCAACTCGAACTGGTTGATGCTGCGGCCCATGATGGCAAAGGTCTGCAGCAGCATGCGGAACGGGTCAGCCGTGTTGCCACCATCGGGCGGGCTGGAGATGTCGACCGCCAGCACCAGGTCGGCCCCCATCTGGCGCGCAAACCGCACCGGCACCGGCGAGACCAGGCCGCCGTCGACATATTCACGCGTGCCGATCTTCACCGGCTGAAACACCGCCGGCACCGCGCTGGACGCCCGCACCGCAACGCCCACGTCTCCACGCTGGAACAGCACGGCCTGGCCGTTGTCCAGGTCGGTGGCGACGATGCCCAGCGGCAACGGCAACTGCTCGATCGTGCGCCCGCCGGTCTGCTCGCGCACATAGCGCGCCAGCGCTTCGCCCCGGATCAGCCCTCGACCGGGAAATGACCAGTCGGTGATGGCCGATTCGTCCATCGCCAGCGCGACCTTGGCCAGTTCGGCACCGTTGCGCCCGGCACAGTACAGCGCGGCGACCAGGCTGCCGGCCGACGTGCCCGCCACCAGATCGGGCCGGATGCCGGCTTCTTCCAGCACCTGGATCACGCCAATGTGCGCGAAACCCCGCGCCGCACCGCCGCCCAGCGCCAGGCCCAGCCGAGGCGGTCTGGGCGGCGCTGGCGCCACGGCTGCCGGCGGGCTGGGCGCGACGGGGGAGGTCTGGCAGGCCGACAAGCCCGCAGCCAGGGCAGCGGCCAGCAGCCCGCGCTGGAAGCTGCGGCGGCTCAGGGGCTGAGGCAAATCAGCCTGCTCTTTAGACATAATTATTATAACTCTTCAACAATAAAGTAGTTCAGGTTTCTAAGATCGGACTTTACAGTCCGCAGCCATCGCAGCATGTTGCTGTGCAGCAATCTTTGCCGACGAGCCCGCGACCAAGGTGGGCGCCGGCACCAACCTGGGCCTGGACTCGATCTTGGACATCTCACTGGCAGTGCTCAGCGGCCTGGGCATCGGCATCATTGTCGGCCTGACCGGCGTGGGCGGCGGCTCGCTGATGACGCCGCTGCTGATCGGCCTGTTCCGGCTGAACCCGGCGGTGGCCATCGGCACCGACCTGTGGTTTGCCGCGCTGACGAAGATGGGCGGCTCGGTCGCCCACCACCGCCTGGGCCATGTCGACTACCGCATCATGGGCCGGCTCCTCGCCGGCAGCCTGCCCGCGGCGCTGGCCACGATTGCGGTAATGCATGCCACCGGCCTGGGCAAGGCCTGGGCCGGCACGCTGAGCGTGGCGCTGGGTGTGGCCCTGCTGCTGACCGCGCTGACCGTGGCCTACCGCAGTGCCTGGCTGGCGCTGGGCCTGCGGCTCGAACGCTGCTTGCCCGAGCATCACAAGCCCACGCTGACCGTGGCCGCCGGCGCCCTGCTGGGCGTGCTGGTGACGCTGACCTCGATCGGCGCCGGCGCCCTCGGTGCCACCCTGATCCTGCTGCTCTACCCACGACTGCAGCCGCAGCGCCTGGTCGGCACCGACATCGCCCATGCCGTGCCGCTGACGCTGGTGGCCGGCATCGGCCATGCCACGCTGGGCCATGTCGACTGGGCCCTGCTGGCCACACTGCTGGTGGGCTCGCTGCCCGGCATCTGGCTGGGCGCGCAACTGACCCGCGCTCTGCCCGAGCGCCTGGTGCGGGGCCTGCTCTGCACCAGCCTGCTGGCCGCCGGAATCAAGGTCATCGGCTGAACACTGACAACACCTGAACCGAATCAACGAGAACACCTGATGTACGCCTACACCGACTTCGACCGCCACTTCGTGCATGCCCGCGCCGCCCAGTTTCGCGACCAACTGACCCGCCACCTGGCCGGTGATCTGCCCGAGGACGACTTTCGCGCGCTGCGGCTGCAGAACGGCTGGTATGTGCAGCGCCATGCGCCGATGCTGCGCGTGGCCGTGCCCTACGGCGAGCTGAGCAGTCGCCAACTGCGCCAACTGGCCACCATCGCCCGCGAGTACGACCGCCAGCCGAGTGGCCCAAACACAGGCGAGCACGCCGGCCAGGGCGGCTTCGGCCACTTCACCACGCGGCAGAACCTGCAGTACAACTGGATCCCGCTGGACAAGGCCGCCGAGGTGATGGAGCGCCTGGCCGAGGTCGACATGCATGGCATCCAGACCAGCGGCAACTGCATCCGCAACATCACCAGCGACGCGCTGGCCGGCGTGGCAGCCGACGAGCTGATCGATCCCCGCCCCTACTGCGAGCTGCTGCGCCAGTGGAGCACGCTGCACCCCGAGTTCGCCTTCTTGCCGCGCAAGTTCAAGATCGCGGTGACGGGTGCGAAAGAGGACCGCGCGGCAATAGCCTGGCACGACGTCGGCCTGCATCTGCTGAAGAACGACGCCGGCGAGGTCGGCTTCAAGGTGCTGGTGGGCGGCGGCATGGGCCGCACTCCGGTCATCGCCAGCGTGGCGCGTGAGTATCTGCCCTGGGCCCAGGTGCTGTGCTACCTCGAAGCCGTGGTGCGGGTCTACAACCGCTATGGCCGGCGCGACAACGCCTACAAGGCGCGGATCAAGATCCTGGTCAAGAGCGAAGGCCAGAAATACTTCGACGCGGTGGAGGCCGAGTTCGGCCGCATCCTGAAAGAAGACGTGGGCGGCAGCCTGCACCTCATCCCGCAGACCGAGTTCGAGCGTGTGGCGGCCTGCTTCGTGCGGCCCGCCGCCGTGGTGCCTGAAGCCCCGTCGCTCGATCTGGCCGCCCTGCCCGCCAGCACGCCCAAGGCTTACCTGCGCTGGCTGGAACGCAATGTGCACCCGCACCAGGTGCCGGGCTGGCGCGCGGTGACACTGTCGCTCAAGCGCGGCGGCCAGGCGCCGGGCGACGCCACCGCCGACCAGATGGCCGCCGCCGCCGCCGTGGCCGAGCGCTTCAGCCAGGGCGAGCTGCGCGTCAGCCATGACCAGAACCTGGTCCTGCCCTGGGTCCGCGAGGCCGAGCTGCCGGCGCTCTACGAGCTGGCCCGCGCGGCCGGTTTTGCCACGCCCAACATCGGCCTGCTGACCGACATGATCAACTGCCCGGGCGGTGATTTCTGCGCGCTGGCCAATGCGCGGTCGATCCCGGTGGCCGCCGCCATCCATGAGCGTTTCGACGAGCTCGACCTGCTGCATGACATCGGCGACATCGACCTGCACATCAGCGGCTGCATCAACAGCTGCGGCCACCACCACAGTGGCCACATCGGCATCCTGGGCGTGGACAAGGACGGGCGCGAGTGGTACCAGGTCTCGCTGGGCGGCTCGGACGGCTCGACGTTGAGCGGCGATTCGGTGGCTGGCAAGGTCATCGGCCCGTCCTTCACCGCCGACGAGGTGCCCGACGTGATCGAGGCGGTGATCGACACCTACCGCGCCCAGCGCCTGGCCGGCGAGCGCTTCATCCACACCGTTCGTCGCGTCGGCCTGGGCCCCTTCAAGGCCGCCGCCGACGAGCAGCGCCAGGTCGCGCTAACGCACTGACGCACTGAGCAGGAGCACCCGACATGAAACTGATCAACCCCCAGCAAGATCCCTGGCACACCGTGGGCGGTGAAGACGGCCCCATGCCCCACCCCAGCCCGGTGCCGCATCTGTTGCTGACCATCGAGCAATGGCATGCCGTGCGTGAAGCCTGGCCCGCCGGCCTGCCCACCGGCGTGATGCTGCCCAACGACGTGGACATCGAGACCCTGGTCGCCGACCTGCCCCGGCTGCAACTGCTGGCGCTGCAGTTTCCGAAGTGGGTCGACGGCCGCGCCTACAGCCAGGCCCGGCTGCTGGCCAGCCGACACCGCTATGCCGGCGAAGTGCGCGCCTGCGGCGAGGTTCTGGTGGACATGCTGCCGCTGCTGCTGCGCACCGGCTTTACCGCCGCGCGCCTGCGCGCCGACCAGAAGCTGGCCGTGGCCGAGCGGGTACTGGACTTTGCCGGCGGCCTGGGCTTTGCCGGCTACTACCAGGGCGACACCCACCAGACCCAGCCCGCCTTTGCCCGCAACCTGGCCGACGAAGTAGGCGGCAAGGCCGAGCGAGAGATCGCCGACCTTTACGCCGGCCAGGGCATCTGAGATGGGCGCGATCGATCTCTACGCCCGCGCCACGCCCGGCTTTGACGAGCGCGTGGCCCATGCCCTGGCCGTTCTGCAGTCGGCCGCCACTGACCATGCCGGGCGCATCGTGCTGGCCACCAGCCTGGGCGCCGAAGACATGGTCCTGACCGACCTGATCGCCCGCCACCAGTTGGCCGTGGACATCGCCACGCTCGACACCGGCAAGCTGCATGCGCCCACTCTCGCGCTGATCGCCACCATCGCCCAGCATTACGGTGTGCCGGTGCAGCGCTTTGCACCCCAGGCCGAAGTGGTGATGCGCTTTGTGCGCGAGCACGGCGACGAGGCCATGTACCAGAGCCTGGACCTGCGCAAGGCCTGCTGCCGCCACCGCAAGCTTGAGCCACTGGCGCGGATGCTGGCCGGGCGCAGCGCCTGGGTCACCGGCATGCGGCGCGAGCAAAGCGAGGCCCGGCTCGACCTGCCCTTCCACGACGTGGACGAGGCCGGTCGCCAGAAGCTCAACCCGCTGGCCGACTGGAGCTGGGCCGATGTCTGGCACTACATCCGCGAAAACGCGGTGCCCTACAACCCGCTGCATGACCAGTTCATGCCCAGCATCGGCTGCGAGCCCTGCACCCGAGCCATCGCTGTCGGCGAAGACTTTCGCGCCGGCCGGTGGTGGTGGGAACAAAGCAGCAAGGAATGCGGCCTGCACCTCAAGTCCGCCGCCCTCAGCAACCTTGGCAACAAGCCTTTGGGAGTCACCGCATGAACGCACGCGTCAACCTCGACCAGTTGCTGCCCGCACTGGACCACCAGCACCTGGACTGGCTGGAAGAAGAAGCCATCTTCATCCTGCGTGAAGTGGCGGCCAGCTTCGAGCGGCCGGCACTGCTGTTCTCAGGCGGCAAAGACTCCTGCGTCGTGCTGCGCCTGGCCGAGAAAGCATTCAAACAGCGCGTCTCGGGCAATGACTTCAAGGGCCGGCTGCCCTTTCCGCTGCTGCATGTGGACACCGGCCACAACTTCCCCGAAGTGATCCGGTTTCGTGACCAAAGGGTCGCCGAGATGGGCGAGCGTCTGGTGGTAGGCCATGTCGAAGACTCCATCGCCCGAGGCACGGTGCGTCTGTCGCACCCGCTCGAATCGCGCAACGGCCACCAGACCGTGGCGCTGCTCGAGGCCATCGAGCAGGGCCGCTACGACTGCCTGATCGGTGGCGCGCGACGCGACGAAGAAAAGGCCCGCGCCAAGGAACGCATCTTCAGCCACCGCGACAGCTTTGGCCAATGGCAGCCCAAGGACCAGCGGCCCGAGCTGTGGACGCTGTTCAATACCCGCCACCGCCCCGGCGAGCATTTCCGCAGCTTCCCGATCAGCAACTGGACCGAACTCGACGTTTGGCTGTACCTGGCCCGCGAGAACATTCCGCTGCCCGAGCTGTACTACGCCCATGAACGCCAGGTGGTGCGCCGCAAGGGCCTGCTGGTGCCGGTCACGGCCGTCACGCCAGCCTCGGCCGACGACGTGGTGGAGACCGCCACCGTGCGCTTTCGCACCGTGGGCGACATGACCTGCACCTGCCCGGTGGAGAGCACGGCCGCCAACGCCGCCGAGATCGTGGCCGAGACGCTGACGGTGACCGTCAGCGAGCGCGGCGCCACCCGCATGGACGACCGCAGTTCCGAATCCGCGATGGAGCGGCGCAAGAAGGAAGGCTATTTCTGATGCACACCGCCAGCATGAAAACTGCTCAGTCCCCGTCGTTTGAGGCCGTCGCCACGGCGCAGCCCCCCGCCGACCACCGCGCGCTGCGCTTCCTGACCGCCGGCAGTGTGGACGACGGCAAGAGCACGCTGATCGGCCGGCTGCTGTTCGACAGCCAGGCCATCCTGGCCGACCAGCTCGATGCGCTGGAACAGCGCGCTGCGGGTGAACCTATCGACCTGTCGCTGCTGACCGACGGGCTGGAAGCCGAGCGCGAGCAAGGCATCACCATCGACGTGGCCTACCGCTACTTTGCCACCCGCAGCCGCAAGTTCATCATTGCCGACGCGCCCGGCCATGAGCAGTACACACGCAACATGGTCACCGCCGCGGCCGGCAGCGACGCGGCCGTGGTGCTGGTCGACATCACCAAGCTGGACTGGCGCCATGCGCCGGTGACGCTGTTGCCGCAAACCCGCCGCCATGCCCTGCTGGCGCACCTGCTGCGCGTGCCCAGCATCGTCTTTGCGGTGAACAAGCTGGATGCGGTGGACGAGCCACAGGCTGCGTATGAAGCCACCCGTGCCGCGCTGCTGGCCTTTGCCACCGAGGCCGGCATCAGCACCGTGGCCGCCATCGTGCCCGTCAGCGCCCTGCGTGGCGACAACGTGACCCGACCCATGAGTCAGTCCTGGCACAACGGTCCGTCGCTGCTGCAGGTGCTGGAGAGCCTACCCACCACGCAAGAGCGCGTGCAAGGCAGTCTGCTGCTGCCGGTGCAGTACGTGAGCCGCGACCAGGGCGACGAGGCCGAAGGCGTGGGCCACCAACCGCGCGTGTTCTGGGGCCGCATTGCCCATGGCCAGATCAAGCCGGGCGACCCGGTGCAGGTCTTTCCCAGCGGTGAACTGGCGGTGGTGGCCGAACTGCGCCGGGCTGGCAGCGAGGTGGCCTCGGCGGCGGCCGGTGAATCGGCCGGCCTGGTGCTGGACCGCCAGCTCGATGTGTCGCGCGGCGACTGGATCGCCAGCCCCGGCAGCCTGCAGCCCAGCCAGCGCTTCACCGCCAAGCTGGCCTGGCTGGACACCGAGCCCGCCGCCGTCGGCCGCAAGTACTGGCTGCGCCATGGCAACCGCTGGGTGCAGGGCCGCATCAGCGCCATCCACCATGGCCTGAACATCAACAACCTGCAGCCCGAGCCGGCCCAGGTGCTGGCGGTGAACCAGATTGGCGAGGTCACGGTGGAATTGCAGCAGGCGCTGCCGTTGGAGTCCTTTGCCAGCAACCGCGTCGGTGGCGCGCTGATCGTCGTCGACCCCAGCAGCCACCGCACCAGCGGCGCATTGCTGGTACAGACTGCGCTGGCACACTGAGCAGGCTGCCGACCACCCTGCCCGCTGTCCCATGCCTGTGCCCCCAGCCGAACCCAGGGTGATCTTCATTGGCGCAGGCCCTGGCGCCGCCGACCTGATCACCCTGCGCGGCGCGCGCCTGCTGGCCGGCGCCAAAGTGGTGCTGTTCGACGCGCTGACCGACCCCGCATTGCGCGACATGGCGCCCGAAGCCAAATGGCTGGACGTGGGCAAGCGCGGCTTCAGCCATGCCACGGGCCAGCCGGCGATCAACGCCCTGCTGGTGGAGCAGGCCCTGCTGCACAGCCCGGTGGTACGGCTCAAGGGCGGTGACCCCAGCGTGTTCGGCCGGCTGGAAGAAGAAATGCAGGCCCTGAAAGCGGCCGGCTTGAGCTTTGAGGTCGTGCCCGGAGTGACCGCCGCGCTGGCCGCCGCTGCCCAATCGGGCCGACCCCTGACCCGCCGAGGCAGTGGCCGCAGCGTGAGCCTGACCACCGCCATGACCCATCTGGGCACGCTGCACGCCAGCCGCACGGCCGACACCGAAGTCTTCTACATGGCCGGCCGCCAGCTGCCAGCACTCTCGGCCCATCTGCGTGATGCCGGCTGGCCGGCCGAAGCGCCGGTGATGGTGCTGTCTCGCGCCGGCTGGCCCGATGCGCTGCACAGCCAGCACAGCGTGGCCACGCTGGCCCAGGCCGGACCGCTGCACGCTGGCCGGCCGGCCGTGGTCACCGTGGGCGCCGGCGCGCGCCCGGTGGCCGCTGGCCACACCAGCGCGAAGACCCCAGGCCTTGAGCGGCCACCCGCCGCCGCCGGCGAGTCCACCGACTAAAATCCCACATTCCCTGGCGCGGCAACACCCGCTGCAGCCCTGGGCCCCGTCTCTTTCTCTTTTACCCCGCCCGCACCATGACCCATGTCGTCACCGAAGCATGCATCCGCTGCAAATACACCGACTGTGTCGATGTCTGTCCGGTGGACTGCTTTCGCGAAGGTCCCAACTTCCTGACCATCGACCCCGACGAATGCATTGACTGCGCGGTGTGTATTCCCGAATGCCCGGTCAACGCCATCCTGCCGGAAGAAGATGTGCCAGCCGACCAGCTGCATTTCATCAAGCTCAATGCAGAGCTGGCGCTGGGCTGGCCCAGCATCACCAAGCGCAAGACGCCACCGGCTGATGCCGACGACTGGAAAGACGTCAAGAGCAAGCTGTCCGAACTGGTGCGCTGACGGGTGACAGGCGCCACGCCCAGCGGCGCCGCTGCGACCGAAGCGCCGATTCAGACCGATGCGCTGGTCATCGGCGCCGGCCCCGTGGGCCTGTTCCAGGTCTTCCAGCTCGGCCTGCAAGACATTCATGCCCAGGTGGTGGACGCCCTGCCCCATGTGGGCGGCCAGTGTGCCGAGCTCTACCCCGACAAACCGATCTACGACATTCCTGGCCTGCCGGTGGTGGGTGGCCAGCAGCTGGTCGACCAATTGATGCAGCAGGCCGCGCCCTTCAGACCTGGCCTGCATCTCGGTCAGCAGGTCAGTGAACTGGCGCGCGCCGGGGACGGGCGCTGGCAACTGCAGACCAGCACCGGCCGCCGCTTCATCGCCCGCACGGTGTTCATCGCTGCGGGTGCTGGTGCCTTTGTGGCGCGCAGCGTCAAGCTCGACGGCATCGAACGTCACCTGGGCAGCCAGGTGCTGTTTGCCCTGCCCGATGCCGGCGCGCTGGCCGGCCAGCAGGTGCTGGTGCTGGGTGACGAGGAACAGGCGCTGCGGGCCGCGATCAGCCTGGCCCAGGGCGGCGCCCTGGCACCGGCTTGCGTGACCCTGGTGCACCGGCGCGACAGCTTTCGCGCCAGCGAGGCCACGGTGGCTGAGCTGCAGGCGCTGCGCGACTCCGGCGCACTGCAGTTCATCGCCGGCCAGCCGCTGGCGCTGGTCTGCGCCGATGAAGATGGCGTCGGCGCCGCCATCACCGCGCTTGAACTGGCCACACCGGACGGCCAGACCCGCACCGTGCCGATGGACAAAATGCTGGTGTTGATGGGCCTGTCGCCCCGCCTGGGCCCCATTGCCGACTGGGGCTTTGACCTGCAGCGCCGCCAGGTGCCGGTGGACGCCGAGCGCTTTCAGACCGCCCTGCCCGGCGTGTTTGCGGTGGGTGACATCAACACCTACCCGGGCAAAAAAAAGCTGCTGCTGTGCGGCTTTCACGAGGCCACGCTGGCCGCCTTTGCGGCCGCCGCCATCGTGCGCCCCGATCAGCAGGGGCCGCTGCAGTACACCACCACCAGCAGCCGTCTGCACCGCTTGCTGGGGGTGTCGCCGGCCGGCCCCAGCAGCCACTGAACCGCGCTGCGGCGTTGCGGCGATGACACGCCGCACCGGACCTCGGCATCACGTCGCCTTATGATTCAGCCCGTCGACGGCCCCAAGGGCCGTCGACACTTCGCTAGGGGTGTTGCACCACGCATGTGGCTGCGACTGAGAAAGTCCCTTTGAACCTGTTGCCGCAAACGCGGCAGAGTCGGCCCGGTAGATTTTTTACTGTGCAGATTCGAGGTAATCCTCGCGCAGGGAAGCAGCCTGAAAAGCCGTGGGCCACGCCCCGTCTGAGCCCAGTGTTTGCCGACCTGCCATCACTTTGTAGGCACAAGATGGCAACCCGTTTCAATTCCCCAACCCGCAGGCGCAGCGGCTTGCGACGCCGGGCACTGGCCCAGGCCAGCTTGCTGCTGATCACCGGCCAGGCCCTGGCCCAGGCCAGCGAGCCTGCCGCACAGACCATCACTGTCAGCGGCAAGAGCAGCGCCAACGCCGCCAGCATCGCCGGCTTTGGCGACACGCCGCTGTGGCAGTCGCCGTTCTCGGCCACGGTGATCAACCTCAACCAGCTGCGCGACGCTGGCATCAGCGGCTTCGGCGACCTGACCCGCCTGGACGCCGGCATCAACGACGCCTACAACCCGCCCGGTTACTGGAGCCAGCTGTCGGTGCGCGGCTTCACGCTGGACAACCGCTTCAACTACCGCCGCGACGGCTTGCCGATCAACGCCGAAACGGTGATAGCCCAGGCCAACAAGCAGGCGATTGAGATCCTGAAAGGCACCAGCGGCCTGCAGGCCGGCACCAGCGCGCCGGGCGGCCTGGTCAACCAGGTCGTCAAGCGGCCGCAAGGCCGGATACGCAGCGCCACGCTGGGCTGGGAGCAGGACGGCACGCTGACCAGCGCCGTCGACCTGGGCGACGCGATGGGCCAGGCGGTGTCGTGGCGCGTCAACGCCAACGCCGACCGCCTGGCGCCGACGACGCGCAACAGCAAGGGCCAGCGCTGGATGCTGGCCGCTGCCGTCGACGCCCAGCTCGCAGCGGGCACGCTGCTGCAGGCCGAGTACGAGCAAAGCCGCCAAAGCCAGCCCAGCACACCGGGCTTCAGCCTGCTGGGCCAGCGCCTGCCCGACGCCGGACAGGTCGAACCCACGCTGAACCTGAACAATCAGGCCTGGACCCTGCCGGTGGTGATGGCCGGGCAAACTGCTTCATTGCGCCTGACCCACAGCCTGGGTCAGCAGACCGAACTGGTGGCTCAGCTGATGCGCCAGCGTCTGGCCAGCGACGACCGCATCGCCTTCCCTTTCGGTTGCAGCGCAGAGAACGACTACAGCCGCTATTGCAGCGACGGCAGCTTCGATCTCTACGACTACCGCAGCGATGGCGAGCGCCGCAGCACCGACGCCGCCAAGATCGCCGTCAACGGCCAGGCCCGGTGGCTGGGCCTGGGCCATGCCTACAGCGCGGGCGTGCTGCACAGCCGCTACCAGGCCCGCTTCAACCGCCAGGCCTACAACTGGGTGGGCGTGGGCACGGTCGATGGCCGCGCCACCGTGCAGGCGGACCCCAGCCTGACCGACGAGAACACCAACCGCGACGAACGCAGCACCGAGTGGTTCGTACAGGACAACATCACACTGAGCCCGCTGTGGAGCCTGTGGGCAGGCCTGCGCGGCACCCATCTGCAGCGTGACAGTGTGCGCACCGACGGCACACGTGCCACCGCCTACAGCCAGACGCTGAACACGCCCTGGCTGGCGCTGAGCTACCAGCTCGGCCCTCGCAGCCAGACCTACCTGAGCTGGGGCCAGGGCGTTGAATCCGAAGTCGCACCCAACCGCGCGCGCTACACCAATCCCGGCCAGGCCCTGCCGGCGCTGAAGAGCCGCCAGATCGAGGCCGGCATCAAGGCCCAGGGCGCACAACTGGACTGGCAAGTGGCGCTGTTCGACATCCAGCGTCCGCTGTGGAACGACATCGCGCTGGCCACTGGCCTGCCCACCGACAGCTGCAGCAACAGCGCGCCCTGCACCCGCCGCGCCGACGGCCAGGCAAGCCACCGCGGCATCGAGGCCGAGGCCGAGTGGCGCGCCGGCGCCTGGTCGGTGCGCGGCAGCGCCATGCTGCTCAAGGCCCGGCGTGAAGGCTCGGCAGACACTACCGCCAACGGCCTGCGGCCGACCAACGTGCCTGCCGGCAGCCTGAAACTGCAGACCGCCTACAACGTGGCCGGCGTGCCCGGCCTGGCCCTGCTGGGCTTCATCAGCCACGAAGGCGAGCGCATGGTGCTGCCCGACAACAGCGTGGCCACGCCGGGCTGGACCCGCGTCGACCTGGGCCTGCGCTACACCCAGCGCATGGCCAGGCAGACGGTGGTCTGGCGCGCAGGCATCGACAACCTGGCCAACCGGCGGGCCTGGAAGGAAGCCCCCTTCCAGTACGGCCACGCCTACCTCTACCCCCTGGCGCCGCGCACAGCCCATGCTTCAGCTCAGATCAGCTTCTGATCGACTCCTGCAAAGCCGGCTATACTCCAAGGCTTCGTTTCCTCGATAGCTCAGTTGGTAGAGCGCCGGACTGTTAATCCGTAGGTCCCTGGTTCGAGCCCAGGTCGGGGAGCCAAAAACTCCAAGCAGATCAAGGGGTTAGGTTCACAAAACCTAACCCCTTCTCTATTTTTTGACCCTACGAATATCAGACACTTGTCTGATATCCCTCGCATGCAGGACCTACGCTGAGAGGCCGCGGGCCGAGGGAGACAGGCGACCTGAACCGCATCGCGAGCGTCGGACGCCGCCGGAGCAATCGACAAGGTTTGGCGCAGACCGGTGACGCAGCCAGGGGCGTCAGCCCCTCCGGGCGCCGAGCAAGCGATCAATAGTCGCGCTACCTCATCGCACCGAGTCAGTGTTCCGCGATCTTGATGCGACGGCGCGCGCATCTCGGCGTCGCAGACCACGCGTCCGATGCTCGAGATGGGGATCGCTGATTGAGCGAGCGTCGGACGATTTTCGTCCGCCGCTCGCTGACCGCTTTGCGGCGGTCCAACCGCCAAGCCGAAGACCCCCTCGCGACCCTCAGCTGCCGGTGACCGAGACTGCGTGGGCGTCGGCGATGCAGCGGAAAGCTGCCAGTCACCTCAGGGCCGTTTCGGAGAACCAGAGCCACAAGAATCGGGTGCAGGTCAACGGTCGGTCGTGTGGGCCGGCAACGACCCAAACCGGGCATCCGCCCTCTGAATTTGACAGCCGTAGAGCAGTCGTTGGCTGGCGCTGCGGCGTCCGCCACACTGAAGTTGGACACACTCTTCACGGGCAAGCGTCGTGGCGGCGGCCGTTACGGGCCGCGCGTGCCGCTCAGGGATGGGAACTCTGCCGCAGCAGCGCCCCGAGAACGCTGGCGCAAGACCACCAGCCGTCGTTGCATGCTCTCGATCTCGGTCGTCTGTCCTGCAATGATCTCCTCTGCCAGCTGGCGCGTGGCCGGGTCTCGGCCGTGTTGCAACACCAGCCGGGCCATGTCGACCGCGCCGGCATGGTGCGGAATCATCATCGCCAGAAAGTCGATGTCGGCGTTGCCAACGTAGCCCGGCCCGTGCATGTCTTGCATCATTCGAGCCATCAACACGTCCATCTCGCGCTGGAAGGCATCTGCTTGGGTTGATGCGGCGCCGTCTACCGCCGTGCCGTGATGATGGCCATGCGCGGGCGCGCCTTTCGTGCCGTCATTCACGCGGTCAGTCACGCCGTCTGCCCCTTGGCACCGACGCGCACATAAACCAGGTTGATGCTCTTCTTGTTGCGCAGCGCACCTGAAGGCAGCGCCAGGGCCCCCAACGGAATTTGCGCGATGAACGATGGTTTCAGCGGGTCGCTGACATCGAAGGCGCTGCACACCGTCTGGCCGGCGTTCGGCGTGCCGGGCAGCTCGTCCTGCTCATGCGCCACGTACAGCAGCGTGTTTTCGGGATTGGTCCACAGCCCGTGCGCTTCGCGGCCGTGGCTGAAGAAGGTGCCCACCACCTTGCGCTGACCGCCCGGCGCACTGCGGTCGATGATCGCGATCGGGCTGGCCGCCACGCCGCCAGGTCCGCCATCGTCGATGCGGGCGAGGCTGGCGTAGACCACGCTGCCGCGCGCGTTGCTGACGAATTCGACGTGGTTGGGTCGCGCGCCCGCACCCAGAGGCACGGTGTCGATGACTTCGAAGCTGCCTTGCGTCGAACGGCAAGACACGGCATCGGCCAGCTTGTGTGACAGCCACACCTCCGCGCCATCGGGCGTGGTCTTCAGGAACGGCGTGAAGCCCGGCTTGTCCTGGGCGCTGATGTCCAGCGTGGTCACGCGCTGCGGCCGGCTGTGGCCGTCGGCATTTGCGTTGACGCGAAACACATCGACCTGCGACACCTTCTGGCTCACCACGAACGCCAGCGTTCCTTCGCGGTTGAACCACACCTGCGCCGGGCCGTTGAGCGTGGGCACATACTGGCGGATGGCCGCGCCGCCAGCGCCGTCGGTACCCTTGAGCTGGCGCAGCGCGCGGTCGACGTCGAGGATGGCGATCCGGTCCTCGCCCCGTACCGTCACCCACAGCTCCTTGCCGCTGCGCGTGAAGGTCGGCTCGTGCGGCTCGCGCCCCACCAGCAGGCCACTGCTCAGGCGCTCGGCGTTGGTCGTCGGCCCGGCTGCCGGGTTCGGCGCGTTGCCGATGACGCGGCGCTGCTCGGCGTCGATCAGGTAGATGTTGCTGGAACCCCGCCCGCTGGTGGCCAGCAGCCTGCCATCGGGCGAGGGCACGGCGCCGTGCGCGTCGATGCAGCCGTGGTACAGCGGCTTGTGGATCATCGCCGCATGGGTGGGCGCCACACCGGCCGTGACGTAGCGGAACGGCGGCCTGGGGTCCTCGTCGAAGCTGGTCAGGTTGATCGTCGATTCGACGGTGTTCGTGGCGGGGTTGATCACCACCACGGTGTTGGAGTCTTCGTTGGTGATGAACACCCGGTCGCGCAGGTCGATGCCGGCGCCTGCGGTGGCAACGGCCGGCGCAGCGGCAGGGTTCGGCTGCGCCTGGGCGCGGGGTAGCGCCGAAGCAGCCGCCGCTGCAAGCGTGAGCTTGAGAACATCGCGTCGTTGAGAGGTCACTTTTTTCCTGTCGGTGTGAGAGTGAGGGCGGCTTGAACGTCCCAGACGAAATCTGGCAAGCCAAGGGTCGTAGTGGGGTGACTTGACCCCATCCTACTGACGCGGACGCGCCGCACGACCAGGAGGCCGGACGGGGCCACGCTGCCTGCTCAGGCCGGCTTGAGTTGCTGAAGCAAGGTCGGCACCAGTTCGCTCACGGTCGGATGGATGTGCATGGCCCGCGAGATGACGGTGTACGGCTGGTCGGCCGCCATGATGTCGAGCAGCGCGTGCACCACCTCGTCACCGTTCATGCCGAGGATGGCGGCACCCATGATGCGCTGCGTGTCGGCGTCGACCAGCACCTTCATGAATCCCTGGGTCTCTCCGGCTTCGCGGGCGCGGCCAACGCGCTGCATCGGCATCTTCGCGCGCAGCACGCGCTTGCCGCTGGCCAGCGCTTCGGTCTCCGTCATGCCGACACGGCCGAGTGGGGGGTCGATGAAAAGCGCGTAACACGGGATGCGGTCGCCGATGCGGCGCGGGTCGCCGTCGAACAGGTTCGCCACCACGATCTCGTGGTCGTTCCACGACGTGTGCGTGAAGGCACCGCGGCCATTGCAATCGCCCACAGCCCAGACGCCTTCGGCGCTGGTGCGGCATTGATCGTCGACCTCGATGTAGCCGCGCTCGTCGGTGCGGATGCCCGCTCGTTCGAGCCCCAGCCCGTCGGTGTTCGGCCGGCGCCCCACGGCCATCAGCACATGGCTGCCGGTGATGCCTTCGCCGCCGCCGCAGGCGGCCCCGACGACGATGCGATCGTCCGCGCGTGCGAGCGACAGGCATTCCGCGCCCAGTTCGAAGTGCACGCCTTCGGCCTCCAGGATCGCGCGGATGCCATCGGACACGTCGGAGTCCTCGCGCGGCAGCAGCCGCGCAGAGCGCTCGACCACCGTCACGGCGGCGCCCAGCCGGCGCATCAGCTGCGCGAACTCCAGGCCGATGTAGCTGCCGCCAATCACCACCAAGTGCTCGGGCACCGCGTCCAGCTCCATCACCGACACGTTGTCCAGCGTCGTCACGGTGTCGATGCCCGGCAA
>JANOWE010000201.1:0-10001 GCA_031417735.1 Betaproteobacteria bacterium | reverse complement strand
CTGCCCCGCATCCGCAGGCGTGCCCGACAGCGCCACGCTGGCCACCCCGCTCACGCTCACGCTGTAGCTCGCGCTCGTGCCCCCGCCCGTCTTCACGCTCACCGCGCCAAACACGCCCGCACTCAGCGGTACGGTGATGCGAACCTGACCATTTACATACTGGTTCAGTGCACTGTTGTAGACCTGCTGCACATCCGGCCCGGTGCTGGCGCTGGTGTCCACCACCTGCAGGGCGCCGGCACCGCTGCCGAAGTTGTAGACGCTGTTGTTGCCTTCGACAAAGCCCATGCCCTGCACCAGCACCACAGCGCTGCTGCCATCGGCGGCAACCGACTCGATCTGCACGTCGGACAGCACCGGAATCATCTGCAGCGGGAACGTGCCGTCGGCAAAATCGGTGCGCGTCGAGCCGACAAGGCCGTACACGGTGACGTCGGCGGTGATGGTGTTCAATGGCACGTTGAAGTAGGCAACGCCTCGGGCGCTGTCCCAGCGTGCCACGCTGACCACGGTGGATGAAACAGCGCCACCGGCATCGACCAGTTGGAAAAGTGCCTTGGCGGTGGACGGGTCAAACGGCACACCAATACCGATCTGCTGACCGGGATTGGCCGATGGCGCTGTTGGCACCTCGGGCACGCCGCTGGTGGCGCGCACGTCGCTGGCCGGCCGGATGCTGAAGTGCCGCACCACGGCAGCGGCGAGCGCATTGCCGGCGCGGTCGAAGACCACCGACGGGTCGAGTCGGAACTCGTACTCGCCAGGTGGCAGCAGGCCATCGGGCAGCACGCTGATGGCCTGGCCGAAGTTTCGGCTGTCCAGGCGCACGTTGACCGGCACATCGTCGGCGGTGCCGAACAAGCCGTCGGCACCGGCCCTGACCAAGTGGACACCGCTGAGCGACAACAAGGGCACGTTCAAGGGTTCGTCAAAACTGATGTCGATGTTGCGCACGAAGAAGCGCCGATCGCCTTCGGCCACACTGACCGAAGTGACCACCGGCGCAAAGGTGTCGGGCACCACCTCCATCGTGATGGTGTTGGACAGACCGACGTTGCCGCCGGTGTCGGTGGCACGTACCTGGATGACCAGTTGGTTGCCACCGGTGGCAATGATTGGCGCCCGCGCGAACAACTCGAACGGGAAGGCAACGTCGTTGCCGACGACCACGCCGTTGACGATGAGTTCAACGTTGCGGACCTGCACGTCGTCGGTCACGGTCGGAGTCACGCGCACCGTGCGGCCCTCCAGTACCTGGATGCCGGGCCTGGTCGGGTCCACATCCACCGCGTTGGCGGCGATGCTGACGGTGGGCGCCACACCCGCGCTGTCAAAGCTGCTGAAGTTGACGATCTGCAGGCCACCGCTGCCGTCGGCGACGAAGGCCAGGCCATTGGCCAGCACGAGGTCCCTGGGCGGCGCGGGCAGGCTGAAACGGGTCAGGAAACGGCTGGTGACAGTTGCGTCTGCGACGTTGCTGACGTCCAGCGAATTCAGCAACCCACCCAGCGGCCCAATCAGATTGCCGGTGGTGACGAGCAGGCCCGAGCCGGTGGCAGCCAGGGCCTGACCGGCGATGTTGACGGCGTCGACGCCGCTGAGCAGCACGGGCGTTGCAGGGTTGGCCACGTTGACGGTGGAGAAACCCTGCGAGAAATTGCTGGTGGTGCCGACATAGGCGATGCCACCACCGACAAACAACCTGCCGCCGCCAGCAGCCAGCGTGAGGCTGCCGCGTGCGGTGAGCAGGTCGCCCGACAGCGTGATGACGCGAAGCACGCGGTTGGCGTCCACCGTGTACAGCGTGTTGCCTTCAATGGCCAGGTCGGTCAGCGTGGTGCCGCCCAAATCCAGCATCTGGCGCAATTCACCGGTATTGAGGTCGACACTGGACAGGCTGGTGCCGGTGGTGACGAAGGCGGTACCGTCACGCACCTCCACCCGTGTGGCAGCGCTGGCAAAGGCCACGGTGCTGGACAGCACAGGCGCGCCGGGAATGCTGATGTTGACGATGTGCAGGCCGCCATCGCCCGATGCCACCACGGCCAGCTGGCGCACGGCGTCCACCGCCACATCGGCCGAGAAGCCGGGCAGGCGCAGTTCAGCGAGCACCCGCGGCGAGGTGAAGCGCGAGGTGTCCACCACCGCGAGGCCTTGCGAACCCGTGGCCACCAAGGCGGTGGTCCTGGCGGTGCCATCGGTGGCGCCAAAGACCACCACCGCCTCGGCCGAACCGGTGACGGCGGCGCTGGCCACCACGCCGGTGCGAACGGCCAATCCGTCCATCGGGTTCAGGTTCTGCTGCAGTTCGGCCAGGTCGTTCAGGCCATCGGTGTCGGAGTCGGCGCGGTTGCTGAAGGTGCCGACGATGCGTTCGGCCACGTCGGGCAGGCCGTCACCGTCGCTGTCGAGGATGCCGCCATGTCCGTCAGGCAGCAGGTAGGCCGGGATGATCCGGTTGCCGTTGGTGTCCAGCGGCAGGCTCGAGACATTGAGCGCGGCAAAGGCAAGCGCCGGAATCCTGGTCGCCTGGCCGGCCGGCGCGGTGTGGCCGTTGATGTTGGCCACGCGGTGGGTGGCGGGGTCGTACAGCGACAGCGTGTAGTCGGCATCGGCACCCAGGAACAGGTCGAGCTGCCCGTTGGGGCCTGTGCGGCCGCGCAGTTCGACGTCACCCACGGTGACGCGGTAGTAGGTGTTGCCGGGCAGGCCGGCCACGTTGGTGCTGTACAGCTCGGCCGTGGTGCGGTCAAGGTCGTTGGTGCTGTCCTGCAGCGCCTTGTAGCCGACGGTGAAGTTCTGCAGGCTTTGCAGGCCTTGAAGGTTGGTCGGACCTTCGGCCACCAGCTGCTCGCCCAGCGCGATGACTTCGGCGCGCCAGTTGGCCGGATCGCTGACGCCACTGCTGGCGCTGAGCAGGCCTTCGCCGGCCTTGCCGTTCGTCGGCTCGGATTGCAGGCCTCCCTTGGTGCCGGCATTGGCCGCAGCGCCCAGGATGGTGCCGATCTGTGCAATCAGCGCGCAGGTCACCGCCAGGGCCACCTTCTTGATGCCTTCTTCGGCCAGGTTGATCAGTGCGTTGACCTTGGCCAGTTCGCTCTTGACCAGGGCAATGCCCAGGCACACCGTGCGCACGACGATGGTGTTGCAGGGGTTGCCTTCGGTCTGGATGCGACCGCAGATGTTGTCCAGCCCGCTGAGGATCGCTTCCAGGCACTTGGAAATGGCCAAGGCCTTGCTGATCGGGTTCTGTTTCTCAAACGCCTCGAGCGCCGCGATGACGATGCCCTTGCCGTTGTCGATGATCTTGAAGGCGTTGGCAACGTTGGCCAGGTCAACGCCGTTCTTGGCGTTGTCCAACAGCGTGTTGGCGTCGTTGTAGAGCGAGCGCCCCTTGTCGGCGATGGTCAGCGCGGCCTTGAGTGCGCCGCCCAGACCGGACAACTCGGCCGCGCAGTTGGCCGCTGCCGTGGTCAGGTCGATCACGATGTCGAAAGCGGTGGACGAGTCGACGCAGGGCGGCGGGTTGTTCGGCGGCGGGTTGTCCGGCCCGTTGGCGGGCGAGCCCGGCTGGGTCAGGCCATGCCAGCCCGGAGCCATGATGCCCGAGCCTTCGTCGGACACCGCCGTCTTGCCGTCTGCCGAGACCGTGGCTGTGCCATTGATGACCAGACGACCGGTGGTGTGGTCGAAGCTCAGGATGTTGAGCTTGGTGCCCGGTGCGGCGCCGAACACGTTGGGGAAGGTGATCTTCAGCGGCTCGGTGAAGGTGTTGACACCGGGGGCCTGGATGGTGATGTCGAAGGTGTGCTGCAGCACGCCGGGCGGCAACATGTCCTTGACCAGTTCGGGTGGCACGGTGGCCACGCCGATCTTCAGGTCGGTCACCACCTGACCCTTGTCGTTGACGGCGCTGCCGGGCATGACCTTCAAGGTCAGCTGGCTGCGCTGTTCGTCGGTGAGTGCAGGTGCGGCGTTGGCGTCGACGGTGATGGTGGTCTGGGCGGTGGAGCTCACCGCCTGCAACACCGTGCTGGCCACGCGTGGCAGGTAGACCTCGACCCGGCTGGCGTTCTCGGACCGCGAGGCCTGGCTGCCCATGCTGCCCATCAGCGTGTTGGCAATGCCCGCGCGCATGTCGGCATCGACGACCATCTCGGGGAAGAAGTAGCCTGAGGGGTTGTTGGTCGCCGTACGGCCATCGATGGCCACCTTGACATTGCCCGCGGGCACGTCGGCGAGCCTGAAATTGCCTTGCGCGTCGGTGAAGACAGCCTTGCTTTCCAGGCCGACGATCCAGACCTTGACCCCGGCCAGCGGGTTGAGGAAGACGTCGTCGGCGGTGCGGATGATGCCGTCGGGGCCACGGCGCACGTCGTCAAAGGTGCCCGGCAGCAGGTCGGTGCCAGGGTCGACGATTTTGCCCACAAGCGTGGTCTGTATCTGGCTGGTTGCGCCACTGGCGTCGGTAACGGTGGTGCCAGCGGTGGCGGTCAGGCTGACCGTGGTGAAGCTCCAGGAACGCGTCCCGCCCGCTGCGCCATTACCGTCGGCATCAAGGAAGGTGCCGTCGGCCAGCGCACGGATCGCCGAGCCGTTGACGTGCAGCGTGATCTGCGAGCCACCGGGCATGGCGCCGGTGAAGAACAGCCAGGCAAAGCTGCCGTCCAGCGACGGCACGATGGTCGCGTCGAGCTTGGCGCCGCCCGGCCCGGTGGCATAGAAGCTGGTACTGGTCAGGGTGGCGGGGTTGACCGCACGGTTGAAGTAGACCTGGGGCCGGAAGGTGCTGCCGACGTCGCTGCTGCCGGCCTCGGGCGTGACCTTGGTGATGACGAACGGTGCCAGCGCGTCGATGCGCACATGGCGCGTCACGCTGGTGCTGTTGCCCGCGGCGTCCACTGCCGTCAGCGCCACGCTGTGGTTGCCCACACCCAGGTCACCCAGGACCATGGCCTGGTCAAAGGCTCCGGTGGCGGTGTCATAGGCCAGGCTGCGCGGACTGCCGCCGTCGATGGTGTAGCGCAGTTGCACCAACCGGGTGCCGGTGGCGTCGCTGCTGCCGGTCAGGCGCGAGGCAGCGCCCAGCGCGTCGCCATTGGCCAGGCTGGTCAGGCTCAGCGCGGGCGCAATGGTGTCCAGCGTGAAGCCGCGGGTGTAGCCGGCCGCGACGTTGCCCGCCGCGTCGCGGGCGATGATGGTGACGGTGTGCGCACCATCGTCCAGGCCATCCAGGCGCAGCGTGGTGGTCAGGCTGAAGTGGCCATTGGCGTCAAAGCTCAGGGCCTGCAGGTTGCCGTTGTCGACCCGGTATTGCGCGCTGGCCACGCCCGACAGGTTGTCCAGCACCTGGCCGGTGAGCGTGAGGTTGGCACTGACGCTGGCAGCCGAGTCTGCGACCACCACCGACGGTGCCTGGGTGTCGCTGTTGAGCAGGAAGCGGTTGAGTACCGCCTGGCCCACGCTGGCGCCAATCGCCAGGCCGGCGGTGTTGGAGAAGGCGTTGTGGATGCCGCCATAAATGCGGCTGAGACCGGCCTCGTTGGCGGCCTGGCTGAAGCTGGTGAAACTGCGCGTGACACCAGGCAAGGTGCTGCTGGTGGTGCTGAAGGCGGTGTTGTCGCCGAAGGCCGCCGCCAGCACCGTGGCCGCCGCGGCGCTGAAGGTGGAATGGCCCGACACGTATTCGGGATGCGGCGGCGTGATCAGCAGTGGACGCCAGACCGTATCGACGGAGGTCGCGGCGTTGTTGTCGATGTCGGCGTTCTGGATCTCGGTGACCGGGCGCCAGAAGTCGTAGGCGTACTTGGTGTCCCAGCAGGCGATCGCCGCGTCGGCCAGCGCCACGTTGAGCTGCGCCATCAGCCGCGCATTGGCGCTCAGGCTGTTGCCCTTGTCGGCGGCGATCTGGGCGGCGATCTGGTTCCAGTGCCCGGGCGGCGTGACGCTGCCACCACCGTCGGCCCAGAACAAGGCCTGCTGGGTCTGGTCTGCCGTGCGGGTGGTGCTGGTGGCCGAGCCCAGGCTTTGCACCTGGTTCACCGCCGCAGCGTATTCGGCGGAATCCAGCGCTGGCGGCGGTGCGGCGCGGAACTGATGGCCCGAGGTCAGCACGAAGGGCGTCACGTCCTTCCATTGCGGGTCTTGCGCCACCCCGTAGTTCGGCCCGGTAGGCCGCCATTGCCCGGCGGCCGAGCCGCCGTCTTCGGTGGTGAAGTTCAGGTAGCCGTCGGCGGCCCGGATGGCCAGCACCGCATTGGCGATGTCACGGCCGAGGTTGATGCCTGCGGTCTTGGCCGCACCGTCGGCCACACCGGCCAGGCTGGTCTGAATGGCCAGGTCGAGAGCGCCACGTTGGGCCGGGTAGAGCTGGTAAAGCACCTGGTAGGCGGCATAGGCGGTGGCTGCCTGCACCGACACTGCCCCGCTGACGCTGCGCTGCACCATGAACGCAGGCGAGCCCTCGATCGCGGCCAGCGTGTCGTACACCGCCACGCTCTGGATGGCCAGGACGCGGGTGGCACGGGTGGGCGCGGTGACATCACGCTGGATGGCCTGCAGCGCCACGTTGTTCCACACCAGCACCGGGTCGCTTTGTGTCACGGCCTGGCGGGTGATGGTGCGCTGGATGGTCTGGCTGTTGCCGGCCAGGTCGGTGACGACCAGAGTCAAGGCGTTGCTGCCCATCGCCAATGCCACACCGGGCAGCAGAAAGACGCCGCCGGTGCCGACCTGCGCGCTCAGGCCCTGAGCCGGCAGGCTGACCACCGCGCCAACCTCCGCCAGGCCACGCAGCTGAACCACGGCAGCGGCCGTTTGATCGTCCTGGCCGGCCAATGCGTCGGCCGACGACAAGCCCACAGTGGCGCCGGCCGGGGCCTGGGTGTCCAGCGTGAAAGACAGGTCGAATGCGCTGGACGGATTGCCCGCCGCGTCCACGGCCACCAGACGCAGCGTGTGCGCGCCATCGGCCAGCACACCACCGGCCAGCGCCGCCAACTGCGCGGCGCCGAGCGTGAAGCTGCCCCCCGCCTGCAGGCGCGCGCTGATGTCGGTAAAGCCGGGCGCCGCGCCGGGGTCCATGACCGCCAGCAACTGGACTACGCCCACGTTGTCGGTGGCGGCGCCGCTCACGCTGGGGTTGCTGGTGACACGGTCGCTGGCCGAGCGGCCGCTGTCGGCCTGCAACTGGGCACTGACAGTCGGTAGCTGGTTGTCTGTGGACACCGCTTCGCGGTTGAAGCTGAAGTCCTGGTTCAGTGCATTGCCGGCCCGGTCGGTCAGCAGCAGGCTGAACAGGTTGCTGCCTACCAGCGGCAGCGCCACATCGGCGAAGGCAAAGCTGCCGTCGGCGGCGGCTGTAGTGACAGCCACTTCGGTGCCGTTGCTGCGGCGCAGGCTGACGGCCACGCCGGCCTCGGCCAAACCGATCAGGCGGACGATGGCCGCCGTGGTGCTCAGGTCGCCCAGTGTTCCCGAGTCGCTGGCGGGGTCAAGGCCGAAACTGGCCAGTGCGGGCGCGGCACGGTCCAGCGTGAAGGCCTGCTGGGCGAGCAGTGACTGGTTGCCCGCAGCGTCGCGAACGCGAAGCTCGAAGACATAGGCGCCGTCAGGCAGGCTGCCGCCATTCAGGCTGGCGAGCTGCGCCGTGGAGATCAAGAAATCGCCTCCACCCAAGGCGCTGGGCGTGAGGGCGGTGAAGGGCTTGGCGGCGTCGATGCGAGCCTGGAAAGCGCCCAGGGTGCCGGCCTCAACCACATGCGCCACCAGCGCGGCGTCGTTGGTCAGTACGTCGATGGACGAGGCGCCGCTGTCGCTGCGCAGCCGCAGCGTGAGCACCGGCGCGGCGGTATCGGCCGGTGTGGTGGCCAGGTTAGGTACCGCGGCCGGGTTCAGGCTGGCACCGTTGATGCGCACCAGTGTCGGGAACACCGGCGCAATGATGCTGGTGCTGCCCTTGAGCTGACCACCGACGATCAGTTCCTGGATGCGTTGTACCGGCGTGCCCAGCTGCTGGTCGTTGCCATCGGCATAAATGCCATTGACAGGGTCGACGCTGATGTAGAACCGGCTGTCCACCACATCACCGGTGACCCGCAGGCGCGCCAGCGTGCCGGCTGCAAAGCGGTCGGCATTGGCGCCGGTTCCGCCCAAGGCGGCATCGTCACCCAGATCGGCACCAATCAGCACGCTCAGCCCGCGAGCCGAGCCCCCCAGTTGCAGCAGTTGCAGCCCGGCCAGCGCCATGGTGCCCGAGGCGTCACCGCTGGTGGCGAACTGAACCAGGGTGCTGCTGATGTTCAAGCGCCAGGCGGGTCCGGTGCTGGCTGCCGCGATGGCGCTGGCGCGACCATGCACCGACCACAGGCCGCCGCCAATGGCCCCGCCGACCTTGACATTGCCCATCACATACCCGGCCACACCTGCGCCGGACAGTGCCAGGTCGGCGTCCATGGCGCCAGCCACGGTGAGCGACCTCAAGCCCGCCGCAATGATCTTGGACGCGCCAGGGGTGGCCGCACTGACGTCCGAGGCGACGATGGCCAGATTGGCCGATGGCGCGCTGATCGTGCTGTCCTGCACGCGACCCAGAGTCAGGCTGCCGACGGCGCCCACAAATTGGGCGTTGCCACGCAGGTCGGCGTTGGCCAAGGCCAGGTCGCCCATGGCACTGTCGGTGCTGATGCCGCTCAAGGTGATGCGTCCGTCACCGCCGCTGGTGACAAGACTGAGCTTGGACGTGGCATCGGTGCCGGTCAAGATCAGTTGGAAGCCACCTGCTTGTGCCAGCAACTGCGCCGAACCGGGGCCGGTGAGGCTGACCGAGGCGGTGGTGCCGTCGCCGTCGACGACCTGGTTCAAGGCCACCGTCAGCGCCTGGATGCGCTGCAGCACCTGTTGCAGATCGGCCACGGCCGGGTACTGCTCGGCCAGCGGCACCGGGTTCAAGTCAGCCGACATCAACAGCCTGGGCTCAAGCGCTTCAAAGTGCATGCGCTGGGCCTGGGCGTGGTCGGCCTGGCGCGCAGCACGCCAGTTCTTCAGACCTGCCATCCGCCGCTTCCACCAGCCCGACAGCCAGCCACTGACCCTGCTGACCAGCCGCAACAACAGTTCACTCGGCAGAGCACGCCCGGCTGGGTGATGTGAACGTGAACCCAGGGTCGGGCGGCGGCTGGTGGAACGGTTTGAACGGCGCATCACAGGCTCCAGCGGACAGTCATCCTTGGCGCCCGGCAGGAGCACAAGGCCTCGTCGATCTGGAAATCTGTCGCACATGGGTGCGGCCGGAAATGGCCACTGCCCGGTCGTGCACCTGCAGGCCTGACCGACTGTCGGCAACGCTAGTCCTGCAGCGATCGACAAACAATCCCCCAGGGTATGGAGGGCACCTATTCAGGGGGGGCAATGCCTGCGCTGGCTGCACCCGAACGGTGCAGGTTGTGACGCGCTGTAACTGTGCGCCCTTGCTTGGGCCGGGGCGGCCCTGCAGGGTCAGTTTCCGGGTCTGCGCCTGTGTCGCGGTAGCGTCTGGCCGAGGCATCTTGAGCCGTTGTTGACGGCGGGCCACCATGGCGCCCATGACGGCCGTGGTGACCTTGATTTGCGCGATGGTGCTGGCCTGCGCCCTTCACTGGCCAGCCTTCACCGGCTGGTTCAACGCCGCTCGCCGAACAGGCCGCCATCTGGCCCGCCATCTGGCCCGCCATCTGGCCCGCCATCTGGCCCGCCATCTGTTCAGGCCCTGTGGCGGCCTGAGTACGGCTTTGTCCTCAGGCCGACTGCTTCCAGCGGTGGGGCAGCAGCTCGTCGATGCGGCTGTTGAGTTGGGTGGGCAAGCGCGCGAGCATGTCCTTGAGGTAGGCCCAGGGGTCGGCCCGGTTCAGTTTGGCCGACTGCAACAGGCTCATGATCATCGCGGCTCGTTCACCAGCCGGTTCGCTGCCAACAAAAAGCCAATTGCGCCTGCCCACCGTCCAGGGACGCATCTGGTTTTCAAG
>JANOWE010000200.1:0-1605 GCA_031417735.1 Betaproteobacteria bacterium | reverse complement strand
AGTCGACTTCCGAGCTGCGCCATGCCTGTGGATGATGTCGCTGATGCCGCCGACGGCGTTCTTCAGCACGTCGTTGGCATGGGCGAAGGCCTGGTCCTGCGTCACGTCGTCGCCCAGCACTTCGAGCAGCTTTTCGTTGAGTACGACGATCAGGCGAAGCGAAGCGCTAAGCGGCAGCCGACAGGCTGTCCGGTTGAGCGGATGGGCAAGCTAGTCGAACCACGATCCCGGTCCAGCGTCAATCAGAGCTGCCGGATCTTCGCCAGTGCATCAGCCAGCCGCTCAGCGCCACTGATAGGCTTGTTGTCGAACACCATCATGTAGCGGTAGTCGCAGCCGGCCTTGGCCTGCCACAGCTTGCCGAGCTTCAGCTTCAATTCCGAATCAGTGTTGTCGCGGTCATCGCCCTTGGTTTCCATCGCGATGATCCGGCCCGCCCTGGTCTTGACGATGAAGTCGGGGTAGTGGTTCAAGAAGCCGTTGATCCTGAAGCCCTTGCCACGCGACCCATTGCGATGCCACCACTGCACGCTGTCCAGGTTGGCCACATCATTGATCAAACGCCGCTCGAAGTCGCCCATCGCGGCCTCGGTAACGTACAAGCTCTTCGGCACGGCCGACGCGTTGGCGCTGGGGGTAATAGCCTCCGGCAGTGCAAAGCTGGGTTGCACCGCAATCCGGTCAACATCCAGCATGTCGGTAAAGGCCTTCAGTGCGTGGACGTCGCACAGGGCCCTGACCTTCTGCTTGATCTTGCGGGCGTAGGCCACGTCGCGCTCGATGCAGTCGCGGACTTGCTCGGCATTCATGCCCGTCACCACGCGGCGGATATAGGCCTTCACCTCCGGGTCGGTGATCGGCACCATATTGCCCACCAGGTCGGACAGGCGCGACACAAGGTTCATCACCTGGCTGTCGAGCGGCAAGCCCAGCAGATAGCTTGTGAACCGCGCTCGCTCGTGTGCGGCCAGCTTGAAGGCACGCGGGGCGTAGTCCTCGTCGCCCAACTGTTCCAGGTCCACGCGGTAGACCTCGGTTTCAACATCCTCAAACGAGACCGTCGCGTCAGCCTGCGACAGGCGGAACTCCTTCAACAACTCCTCGCGCTCAAACAACTGAAACGGCTGGTCAGCTTCGAAGAATCCACCGTTCTGCACCGGGATGAAGAACTGCGGCAGACGCACCGCCATGGCATCTTCGCGAAAGATGTCTTTGATCTTGTGGCGGTTCATCTTGTCTTCCAGCTCCGGTGAGACGTCGTCATTGCTGGACTGCGCCTGCTCCTCGAAGGCCTGATTTTCGGCCAGGGCGCGGGCTTTGATGTCCGCCACATAGGCAACGCCGGGCGGCGGTGGGTCTGTTGTCGCGGTGGCGCGCCCGCACGTGCCGAAACCGGCGTGCAAGTCTGCCGCGGCGCTGGCGGCGGCCTCCCAGTTGGGCGAAACAGCACTCACATCCAGTTCGTCGGCCGGCACGGCATCGGGCTCGGCCGCCGGCTGCCCAAACATGACATCCAGTGAGAGCTGTTCAGCAGGGCTCGCGCCTGGCTGCGCCGCCGTCCCCGCCCATGTCCCCGGCGCCTGGGCGTCGATAGCGCGATAGTCC
>JANOWE010000199.1:0-14362 GCA_031417735.1 Betaproteobacteria bacterium | reverse complement strand
AACGAGGCCACTGAGGACTTCGACCTTGCCTGGTGCAGGGGCACCAGTGTCTCGCTGGCGGCCATCGCGCCACCCGCACCCCATCAAGCAGCCAGCGACCGGGCATCCCTGATGTCCGTGCTCAAGCGGATCGACAGCACGTACGCCATCAACAAACGCAAGCCCTACCAAGCGGTGAATGACGCAGGCTACGAAGTGGAACTGTTGGCCGCACCAAGCACCCACCCGCTGCCGAACAACGAAGCCTTCGAGCCCATGGCCACACTGGAGGAGCAGGAATGGCTACTCCGTGGAACGCCCGTGCGATGCGTGGTGACGACGAACAAGCCGGCACCGTGCCCGCTATACGCCCCCGATCCGCGCTGGATGGCCGTACACAAACTCTGGCTCAGCCTCAAGCCCGAACGCAATCCAGCCAAGAAGGGCAAAGATGCGCGGCAGGGCAAGGTCCTGCTGGATGCGACGCGGTACTTCTTGAAGGAAAGCTATCCGTTGGACCTGGACTTTGTGCTTGAGCTGCCACCAGAGTTGCGAGACCTGTTCACCGCCTGGGCCGAGCAGTCCGGCTTCGATCCGACGAATCCAACTGCCTGATCTCCAACAAGACCATGACGACCAGACTGCAGCACGCTGACCCGCCAGCCCATACCCCCGTTATGGCCCAGTACCTTGGCATCAAGGCCGACTTCCCCGACACGCTGGTGTTCTACCGCATGGGGGATTTTTACGAGCTGTTCTATGACGACGCTCGGCTGGCGCACCGGCTGCTGGACATCACGCTGACCACCCGCGGCCAGAGCGCCGGGCAGCCGGTGGTGATGGCCGGGGTGCCGGTGCATTCGGTCGACAACTACCTGGCTCGGCTGATTCGCCTGGGCCAGGCGGTGGCCATCGCCGAGCAGGTGGGCGATGTGGCCACGGCCAAGGGGCCGGTGGAGCGCAAGGTGGTGCGGGTGGTCACGCCGGGCACCATCACCGACAGCGCGCTGCTGTCCGACCGGATGGACACCCTGCTTTGCGCGGCCACGCGCCAGCGCGGCACCTGGGGTCTGGCCTGGCTGGGACTGGCCAGCGGTCAACTCGGCGCCACCGAATGCACTGAGGCCGAACTGGCCGGCTGGCTGGCCCGGCTGGACCCGGCCGAGCTGCTGCTGAGCCAGCAGGCGCTGAACGCTGCGCTGCCGACGGCCATCAGCCAGCACCGCGCCGCGCGTACGCCCCGCCCGGACTGGCAGTTCGACACCGCGCTGGGCGTTCGCAAGCTCTGCGGCTTGCTCAAGGTGGCGTCGCTGCAGGCCTTCAATGCGCATGACCTGCCCGCCGCCCAGGCCGCCGCCGCCGCACTGCTGAGTTTTGCTGAGCACACCCAGGGCCAGGCACTGGCCCATGTGGCCACGCTGCAGATCGAACGTGCGACCGAGCTGATCGACCTGCCACCCGTCACCCACCGCAACCTGGAACTGACCCAAACCCTGCGCGGTGAAGACAGCCCCACGCTGTTGAGCCTGCTCGACAGCTGCGCCACCGGCATGGGCAGCCGGCTGCTGCGCCATTGGCTGACCCACCCGCCTCGCGCCCGGGCTGCGGCCACCGCCAGGCACGAGGCCATCGCCGAGCTGATGGCCCGGGGCTACGAGCCGCTGCGGGCCAAGCTTCGTCACGTCAGCGATGTGGAGCGCAGCACCGCGCGGCTGGCGCTGCGCCAGGTCCGCCCGCGTGAACTGTCGGGCCTGCGCGCCACGCTAGCCGCCCTGCCCGAACTGCGCGCCACTGCACCCACCGGCTGCGCGCTGCTGCAGGGGCTGATGGCCGCCCTGCAGCCACCGCCCGAGGTGGCCGACCTGCTGACCCGCGCCGTGGCCGAAGAGCCCGCAGTGCTGCTGCGCGACGGCGGTGTCATCGCCACCGGCTTCGATGCCGAGCTGGACGAGCTGCGCGCCATCGGCGAAAACTGCGACGCCTTCCTGCTGGCACTGGAACAGACCGAGCGTGAGCGCACCGGCATCAACAACCTGCGCGTGCAGTTCAACCGTGTGCATGGCTTCTACATCGAAGTCACCGGCAGCCAGCTGGACAAGGTGCCGGCCCATTACCAGCGCCGGCAGACATTGAAGAATGCCGAGCGCTTCATCACGCCCGAGCTGAAAACCTTCGAAGACAAGGCGCTGTCGGCCCAAGACCGGGCGCTGGCGCGCGAGAAATGGCTGTTCGACCAGCTGCTGGACGATTTGCAGCATCACCTGGGCGTGCTGGGCGCGCTGGGCCGCGCCCTGGCCACGCTGGACGCACTGGCCAGCCTGGCCGAACGTGCCGCCACGCTGGGCTGGTGCCGGCCGCAGTTTGTGTCGCAGCCCGCGATCAACATCGTGCAAGGCCGCCACCCGGTGGTGCAGGCCCGGCTGGCCGAGACCGGCGGACCCGAGTTCATCGCCAACGACTGCCAGTTGGACGCGCGACGCCGCCTGCTGATCGTCACCGGGCCCAACATGGGCGGCAAAAGCACCTTCATGCGCCAGGTGGCGTTGATCGTGCTGCTGGCCAGCATGGGCAGCTTCGTGCCGGCGCAAGCCTGCCAGTTGGGGCCCATCGACGCCATCCACACGCGCATCGGCGCGGCCGACGACCTGGTCAACGCCCAGTCCACCTTCATGCTGGAGATGACCGAGGCTGCCGCCATCCTGCACGCGGCCACCGAGCATTCACTGGTGCTGATGGACGAGATCGGCCGGGGCACCAGCACCTTCGACGGACTGGCGCTGGCCGGCGCCATCGCCAGCCAGCTGCACGACAAGAACCGCGCGTTTGCGCTGTTTGCGACCCACTACTTCGAGCTCACGGCGTTTCCGCAGCGCCACGAGCGGGCGCTGAACCTGCATGTCTCTGCGGTGGAAAGTGGCCGCGACATCGTCTTCTTGCACGCGCTGGAACCCGGCCCGGCCAGCAAGAGCTATGGCGTGCAGGTGGCCCGGCTGGCCGGCATGCCCGCAGCCGTGCTGCGCCAGGCGCAAAGTACCTTGCAAGCGCTGGAGGCTCAGGCCCGGGCCGACGATGCTCAGGTTGACCTGTTTGCTGCGCCGCCGCCACCGCCTGCCTCGGCGCTCGAGCCTTCGGCGCTGGCCCGTGCGATGTCCAGCATCGACCCCGACGCGCTCAGCCCGCGCGAGGCGCTGGAAGCGCTGTACCGTCTCAAATCCATCAGCAAAGAGCAGGACTCATGACCTACTGCATTGGCATCCGCCTGAACGCCGGCATGGTGTTTTTGTCCGACTCGCGCACCAATGCCGGCATCGACCAGATCAGCACCTTCCGCAAGATGATGATCTACGAGAGGCCCGGTGAGCGCTTCATGTGCCTGCTGTCGGCCGGCAACTTGAGCATCAGCCAGTCGGTGCGCGAGATCCTGCAGGTCGAAAGGCTCGACGGCGGGCCGGGCCAGCCGGCCCTGACGATCTGGAACGCGACCAGCATGTTCGACGCTGTGCGTGTGCTGGGCAGCGCCATTCGCCGCGTCTATGAGCAGGACGGCGATGCCCTTCGCGCGGCGGGCATCGACTTCAATGCCGCGTTCATCCTGGGCGGCCAGATCCAGGGCGAGGCGATGCGCATGTTTCAGGTCTATTCGGCCGGCAACTTCATCGAAGCCACGCGCGAGACGGCGTTCTTCCAACTCGGTGAGAGCAAGTACGGCAAGCCCATTCTCGACCGGGTCCTGGTGCCTTCAACGCCGCTGGACCAGGCCGCCAAATGCGCCATGGTGTCGATGGATTCCACCTTGAAGTCCAACCTCAGCGTGGGCCTGCCGCTGGACCTGCTGGTCTACCGCGAGGGCAGTTTTGCCAGCGACCAGCATGTCTGCATCGACGAGCACAACCCCTATTTCCAGATGATCCACAACACCTGGGGCCAGCGCCTGCGCGAGGTGTTCGAGGGCATTGCCGAGCCGCAGTGGAACGGGGACACCGCCGCCGCAGAACCGCTGTTGCCCGGCAGCAGCCGCTTCGAGCCGCTGCGCAAGATCAGCCGGCCGGAAGAGCGGGTGGTTTAGAGCCATGACCTGATGGGCCCAGCCTGCCAACGGGCAAACTCCAGGGCTGACCCCAGGCCAGCCCATGAACCCGACCCTCGTCTTCGCCCATGCCAAGGGCTTTCCGGCCGGCACCTACCGCCAGTTGTTCGAAGCCTGGCGTGCTGCGGGTTGGCAGGTGCACGCTCTGCCCATGTTCGGCCATGACCCGGTCTATCCGGTGGCCAGCAACTGGCGGCGTCAGCGTGACCAGTTGATCGATTTCACTGGCCAGCATGCGCCCGACGGGGCCTGGCTGGTGGGCCATTCACTGGGCGGCCTGCTCAGCCTGATGGCGGCCTGCAAGCGGCCCGACCTGGCCCTCGGCCTGGTGATGCTGGACGCACCGGTGATCACCGGCTGGCGCGCACACAGCCTGCGGGTGCTCAAGGCCAGCGCGCTGATCCAGCGTGTCTCGCCGGGCAAGGTCTCGCGCAACAGGCCTCAGCTGTGGCCGTCGCGCGACGCAGCGCTGGCGCATTTCGCGGCCAAATCGACTTTGCGCGATGGGCACCCGGCGTGCTCGCCGACGACATCGAAAGCGGTACCGAGCCCGCCGACGCCCAGGTGCAGCTGCGCTTCAGGCGCGAGGTCGAGACCCAGGTCTACAACAGCTTGCCGCATCACCTGGGCAGCCTGCTGCGCCGCCATCTGCCGCGCTGCCCGGTCGCGCTGGTGGCCGGCACACGGTCGGTGGATATGCGCCAGGGCGGCCTGGGCCCGGCCCACGCGCTGGTGGGCGAAAGGCTGCGCTGGATCGACGGCGGCCACCTGTTTCCGATGGAGCGTCCGGCACAGACCGCCGCCACCGTGCTTCACCTGCTGCAGGGCATGCGCGGCCACTGAAGATGCTTGGTGCACGAGCCTGGAGCAAGTCGGCCACCGCCGACCCCACCCCTATAATCGCGCTTTACCACCTGAGCATTCGTGTGCCCACGCCGTCCTGGCAGCGGCAAACCACGTCTGCGGCTGCACATGACCAAGTACGTCTTCGTCACCGGCGGTGTGGTGTCCTCCCTGGGCAAGGGCATCGCGTCGGCTTCATTGGCTGCGATCCTGGAGTCGCGCGGGCTGAAGGTCACCCTCATCAAGCTGGACCCCTACCTGAACGTGGATCCGGGCACCATGAGCCCGTTCCAGCACGGTGAGGTCTTCGTCACCGACGATGGCGCCGAAACCGACCTCGACCTCGGACACTACGAGCGCTTCATCACCACGCGGATGAAGCGCAGCAACAACTTCACCAGCGGCCAGATCTACAAGAGCGTGCTCGAAAAAGAGCGCCGTGGCGACTACCTGGGCAAGACGGTGCAGGTGATTCCGCATGTCACCAACGAGATCCAGGAGTTCATCAAACGCGGTGCCGAAGGCTTCGAGGTTGCCATCGTCGAGATCGGTGGCACGGTGGGCGACATCGAGTCCCTGCCCTTCCTGGAAGCGGTGCGCCAGCTGAGCCTGAAGCTGGGCCCCACCAACACCGCCTATGTGCACCTGACCTACGTGCCCTGGATCGCCGCGGCCGGTGAGCTCAAGACCAAGCCGACCCAGCACACGGTGCAGAAGCTGCGCGAGATCGGCATCCAGCCCGACATCCTGCTGTGCCGCGCCGACCGCGCCGTGCCGACTGAGGAGCGCGACAAGATCTCGCTGTTTACCAATGTGGTGCCGCACGGCGTGATCAGCATGTGGGATGTGGACACGATCTACAAGGTGCCGCGCCTGTTGCACGAACAAGGCCTGGACGAGCAGATCTGCATGAAGCTGCAGTTGCTGACCAAGGCCGCCAACCTGTCGCGCTGGGACCGGCTGGTCCACGATGTGCTGAACCCGCAGCGCGAGGTCAGCATCGCCATGTGCGGCAAGTACACCGACCTGTCGGACAGCTACAAGTCGCTGAACGAGGCGCTGCGCCACGCCGGCATCCACCACCATGCGCGGGTCAAGATCGACTATGTCGACGCTGAGACGCTGGAACAGGGCGGAGCAGCCAAACTGGCTGCCTACGACGCCATCCTGGTGCCCGGCGGCTTCGGCAAACGCGGCATCGAAGGCAAGATCCTGGCTGTTCAATTTGCGCGTGAGCAAGGCGTGCCCTACCTGGGCATCTGCCTGGGCATGCAGGTCGCCACGATCGAATACGCCCGCCATGTGGCCGGCCTGACGGGCGCCAATTCCACCGAGTTCGAGCCCGACACCCAACACCCGGTGATCGCGCTGATCGACGAATGGCAAGACCGCGACGGTTCGATCCAGAAGCGCCATGAACAATCTGACCTGGGTGGCACCATGCGCCTGGGCGCGCAAAGCTCGGACGTCAAGCCCGGCACGCTGGCCCACGCCGTCTATGGCCCGGTGGTCACCGAGCGCCACCGCCACCGCTACGAGGCCAACGAGAAATACCTGCAGCCGCTGCAGGACGCCGGCCTGGTGATCTCGGCCATCACCCAGCGCGAAAAACTCACCGAGATGATCGAACTGCCCACCACCAGCCACCCCTGGTTCGTCGGCGTGCAGTTCCACCCCGAGTTCAAGAGCACGCCCTGGGACGGCCACCCGCTGTTCATCAGCTACATCCAGGCTGCGCTGGACCACCAGGCCACGCGCTTGAGCGCTGTCACTGAAAAGGCGGCCTGCGCATGAAGCTCTGCGGTTTCGAGATCGGTGTCGACCGGCCGTTCTTCCTCATCGCCGGTCCCTGCGTGGTCGAGTCGGCCCAGTTGCAGATCGACGTCGCCGGCCACCTGTTGGAAGTGACCCGCGCGCTGGGCATCCCCTTCATCTTCAAGAGCAGCTACGACAAGGCCAACCGCTCCAGCGGCACCACCTTTCGCGGCCCGGGCATGGACGCCGGGCTTGAAATCCTGGCCCAGGTGCGGCGCCAGATCGGCGTGCCCGTGCTCACCGACGTGCACGCCCAAGACCAGATCGAGGCCGTGGCCTCGGTGGTCGATGTGCTGCAGACCCCGGCCTTCCTGTGCCGGCAGACCGATTTCATCCAGGCCGTGGCGCGCTGCGGCAAGCCGGTGAACATCAAGAAAGGCCAGTTCCTGGCGCCGCAGGACATGGTCAACGTGATGGACAAGGCCCGCGCTGCCGCGCGCGATGCGGGGCTGAGCGAAGACCGCTTCATGGCCTGCGAGCGCGGCGTGAGCTTTGGCTACAACAACCTGGTCTCCGACATGCGCAGCCTGGCCATCATGCGGGGCACCGGCGCACCGGTGGTGTTCGACGCCACGCATTCGGTGCAGCTGCCGGGCGGTCAGGGCACCAGTTCCGGCGGTCAGCGCGAATTTGTGCCGGTGCTGGCGCGTGCGGCGGTGGCCGTGGGCGTGGCCGGCCTGTTCATGGAAACCCACCCCGACCCCGCCAATGCGATGAGCGACGGCCCCAATGCGGTGCCGCTCAAGCTCATGCGCGCGCTGCTCGAACAACTGCTGTCGCTGGACCGCGTGGTCAAGTCGCAGCCGCTGCTTGAAAACCACTTCCAGCCCTGAAGTTTGGACTCGTCACCAAGCCCCCCGGAGACCACCATGCCCTGTGCCTACGTCATCGTCGACATGAAAATCAGCGACGCCGAGCAGTACAAGCAGTACATGGCCGCCGCGCCGGCGGCGGTGAAGGCTGCCGGCGGCGAGTACCTGGTGCGCGGGGGCCCGCACGCAGTGCTCGAGGGCCAGTGGCAGCCGGCCCGTCTGGCCATGCTGCGCTTTCCCAGCCTCGAAGCCGCCCAGGCCTTCTACAACGACGAGCTGTACCGCGCCGCCCGCACCATGCGTGAAGGGGCAACCGAGTTTTTCAACATGGTGGTGGTTGAAGGCGTGCCCGGCCCCGTTTGAGCCGTCGCCGCACACCCCCTCGCCAGACAGCCCAAGGAACAACATGAGTGCCATCGTCGACATCGTCGGCCGCGAAATCCTCGACAGCCGAGGCAACCCCACCGTCGAATGCGACGTGCTGCTGGAGTCGGGCACGCTGGGCCGTGCGGCCGTGCCCTCGGGCGCGTCCACCGGCAGCCGCGAGGCGATCGAGCTGCGCGACGGCGACAAGAAGCGCTACGGGGGCAAGGGCGTGCTCAAGGCGGTGGAGCATGTCAACACCGAGATCAGCGAGGCGGTTCTGGGGCTGGACGCGTCCGAGCAGGCCTTCCTGGACAAGACCCTGATCGACCTCGACGGCACCGACAACAAGGCCCGCCTGGGCGCCAACGCCATGCTGGCTGTGAGCATGGCCGTGGCCCGCGCGGCGGCCGAAGAGTCGGGCCTGCCGCTGTACCGCTACTTCGGCGGCTCGGGCGGCATGAGCCTGCCGGTGCCGATGATGAACGTCATCAACGGCGGCGCGCATGCCAACAACAGCCTGGACCTGCAGGAGATGATGATCATCCCGGTAGGCGCACCGAGCTTCCGTGAGGCCGTGCGCTGGGGCGCCGAGACCTTCCATGCGCTCAAGCAGATCCTGCATGACTCGGGGCACAGCACGGCGGTGGGCGACGAAGGCGGTTTCGCGCCCAGCGTGCCCAGCCACGAGGCCGCGATCCAGATGATCCTGCAGGCCATCGACAAGGCCGGCTACACGGCAGGCGATCAGATCGCCATCGGCCTGGACTGCGCGGCCAGCGAGTTTTACAAGGACGGCAAGTACGTGCTGGCCGGCGAAGGCAATCTGACGCTGTCCGCCGAGCAATGGACCGACATGCTCGCCGGCTGGTGCGAAAAATACCCCCTCATCAGCATCGAAGACGGCATGCATGAGGGCGACTGGGCCGGCTGGGCGCACCTGACCAAGGCCTTGGGCAAGAAGGTTCAACTGGTGGGCGACGACCTGTTCGTCACCAACACCAGGATCCTCAAGCGCGGCATTGACGAGGGCATTGCCAACTCGATCCTGATCAAGATCAACCAGATCGGCACGCTGACCGAGACCTTTGCCGCGATCGAGATGGCCAAGCGCGCCGGCTACACCGCCGTCATCAGCCACCGCTCGGGCGAGACCGAAGACTCGACCATCGCCGACATCGCCGTGGGCACCAACGCCGGCCAGATCAAGACCGGCTCGATGAGCCGCAGCGACCGCATGGCCAAGTACAACCAGCTGCTGCGCATCGAAGAAGACCTGGGCGACATCGCCCACTACCCCGGCCGCAGCGCGTTCTACAACCTGCGCTGAGCACTGAGCTCCACGCACCATGTCCGGCCAGCGTCTGATCACCGTCGCCCTGCTGCTGCTGCTGGGCCTGCTGCAGGCCGGGCTGTGGCTGGGCGACGGTGGCTGGCCGCATGCCCAGCGCCTGCAGCGCCAGTTGGCCAAGCAGCAGGCCCGCAACGCGGCGCAGAAGCAGGCCAACGCCCGCCTGTCCGCCGAGGTCGAAGACCTGAAGCTGGGCCTGGAGATGGTCGAAGAACGGGCCCGCTTCGACCTGGGCATGATCAGGCCCGACGAGGTCTACGTGCAGTACGCGGCCAAGCCCTGAGCCCGTGCTGCCCTGATCTGCGGCCCGACCGCACCGACCCTGCCGGCCCGCGCCCATCGCCCGCGCCGACCCACCGATGACCGATGCTTCGACCCCACTGGCCTGGCTGAGCTCGCTGTTGCTGCCCGCCGCCCACATCGCAGGCAGCCCGATCAGCTGGCTGGAGCTGGTGGCCTGTGTGCTGGGCATCTGGATGGTGGTGTGCAATGCGCGCGTCAACCCGCTGGCCTGGCCGCTGGCCATCATCAGTTCGGCGCTGTACGCGCTGCTGTTTGCGCACAGCCGGCTTTACGGCGAGGGCGGCCTGCAGATCGTGTTCATCCTGGTCGGCCTCTGGGGCTGGTGGCAGTGGCTGCGTGGCACAGGCGACGACGGTCAGCCCTTGGTGGTGCGCCGGCTCAGCCCGGCACAGCGCTGGCGGGTGCTGGCCGCCACCCTGGCGGCCTGGCCGCTGCTCGGCCTGCTGCTGGCCAGCGCCACCGACAGCGACGTGCCCTACCTCGACGCCCTGCCCACCGTCGGCAGTCTGGCCGGCCAATGGCTGCTGGCGCGCAAATGGATCGAGAACTGGCCGGTCTGGGTGCTGGTCAACATCGTCAGCATCGCCTTGTTCGCCTACAAGTCGCTTTGGCTGACGGTGGCGCTGTACGCGGTGTTCGCGCTGATGGCGCTGTGGGGCTGGCGCGCCTGGCAGCGTTTGTTGCCGACAAGCCGGGCCGCAGCCTGAGGGTGCCCCCATGAGCGAACCTGCCTTGCGCATCGCCATCGTCGGTGCCGAAAGCACCGGCAAGAGCACGCTGGCCGCCGCGCTGGCGCAGCGCCTGGGCGAACTCAGCGGCCGCCGCTGCACGGCCGTGGGCGAATGGCTGCGAACCTGGTGCGAACAACAGGGCCGCACGCCGCTGCCGCAGGAGCAACGGGCCGTGGCCGAGCATCAGCAGGCCCAGATCGACGCTGCCTGCGCCGACCATGACATCGTGGTCTGCGCCACCACCGCGCTGATGACCAGCGTCTACAGCGACCTGCTGTTTGCCGACCGCAGCCTGGAGGCCTATGCCATGGCCCAGCAAGGCCGCTGCGACATCACGCTGCTGACCGCACTGGACATCGAATGGCAGGCCGACGGCCTGCAGCGCGACGGCCCGCAGGTGCGCCCGCCGGTGGACGCGCGCGTGCGCAGCCTGCTCATGGCCTACCGGCTGCCCTGGGCCCTGGTCAGTGGCCAGGGGCTGGACAGGCTTGAATCGGCACTGGACGCGGTGACACCGCTGTTGCGTGAACGTGGGCTGCTGGGTCCGGGCCTGTTCACACGCCTGAGCCAGCGCGAGGCCCGAGACCTGGCCCAATCGACGACCTGGGCCTGGCAGTGCGACGACTGCGATGTGCCGGGCTGCGAGCATGCGCTGCTCAGGGCCGCCGGCAAGCCGCAAGCGCTGCCATCTGAGCGGCGGCAACCTTAGTGCCCTGATTGACGCAGCGTGCGGCTCATGCTTTGCAACTGCACCCGCTGAGATAACAGCAGGCGACCAAAGGCCTCACCGCTCAGCACTTCGAACTCAACGCTGCGCGCCGCGCTGATCGGGTCGTGGTCGTGGCGCCCGGTGCCCGGGTGACACATCAGCAGGTCGCCGTCGGCACTGGCTGCCAGCCATGCTTCCAACTGCTGCAGGTAGCGGGCCTGGTCGGCGTCGAAAGGGTAGACGCCCAGCAGGTGCTGGTTCTGCGCAAAGCCCTGCCCCCGCGCGGCGCGCGCCAACCCGGCTTCGCCCAGCGCCTGGATCACCGCCGGCTTGAGGCCTGCCGACCAGCGCAACACCACCGGCGCGCGGGTGCTGCGCAGCCAGGGCAGTGCCCCAGCGTAGCGGCGGCCCAGTTCGGCCAGCAGCAAGCCGCGAACCTGAGCAAACTGGTGCACATGCTGGTGGCCGTCGACAAAGGCCGGTGGCCGGCCCATGCCCTGCTCGAAGGCGTCCAGCTGGGCGCAGATCTCGCGCTGAATGCTGCGTCGGTCCAGGCGCCTGAGCCCGCTGGCCAGGGCCAGACCGGTCAGGCTGCGTGGCCATCCCGCCGCCGGGTCCAGCGGATAGTCCAACAGGTCCAGGTGCAGACCCACATCGACCTCCTTCGCGTCCAGCGCCAGCAGTGCCGCATGGGCGTCTGGCCAGGCCGGTGCGCCCACCATGCAGCCCAGCGCCTGCACCCGACCGGCTGCCTCCAGTTGCAGCGCGGCCTGGGTCACGCCGTCGTGCAGGCCGACATCGTCGACCACCAGGCACAGCCGACGGACGAGGCTATGCTCTGCGCCGCCATGCCCATCAACAGCCCCACCACAAGCCGCCGCTCCGGCATCGTCATGGCCAGGCCCTTGCTCTGGTTCATCGCGGTGGGTTGTGCTGCTGCTGCGCTGCATTGGCTGGTGGTGGTGGTGTTGGTCAATCTGGGTGGCTGGCGGCCCTTGTTGGCCAATGTGGCGGGCTGGGCGGTGGCCTTGTTGCTGTCTTTCAGCGGCCACCACCTGTTGAGCTTTCGCGACCATGGGCGAAGCCTGATTCAGGCCGCGCCGCGTTTCTTCCTGGTGTCGGCGGGCGGATTCTTGCTCAACGAAGCAGCCTACGCCTGGCTGCTGCACACCACGACCTGGCGCTTCGATCTGGCGCTGGCCGCCGTGCTGGTGGCGGTGGCCGTGGCCACCTACCTGCTCAGCCGCCACTGGGTGTTTCTGCGCAGCCCAGGGCCTTGAGCAGGGCGGCTTGGCTCATGTCAAGCCGCCACAAGGCTTTGCCTCGTGAACGCAGCAAGGGCGCCGTGGTGCGCAGGTAGTCAGGCAGGCGAGGTTCGTCGACCGAGGCCACGACAAAGGCGACAGTAACCGCGCACAAACGCGGCGGCAACTGGGCCTGGCTGAGCAATCGGCCGGCGGCCTGCTCGGGCGCAAACTGCCCGGCGTCGACCAACTCCTTGCGCCAGTTGTCGCGTGCCTGAATGTCGGGGTCGACCCAATCCTCGACCACCCACATCGGCGTCTCCAGCGCGGCATAAAAGGGCAGGTCAAACGGGTAGTTCCACAGCGCCACCACCGGCTGTCCGGGCTGGCGCACGGCCAACATGCTCTGCGCCAGGTCTCGGGCCGACCTGTCGGGCTTCGCGGTCATCCAGCCCACCGCCACGGCGCTGAGCAGCAGTGGCAGGGCCGCCATCGACCACCATGGGCGAAGGGCGCGCACGGGGCCCCAGCCCAGGCGCAGACAGCCCAGGGCCAGCAGCGCGGCCAGCGGCGGCAGCGCAGGCAGGATGTAGCCCACCAGTTTGGACTGAGGCAGAGAGAAGAACAGCGTGACCACTGCCAGCCAGGCCCACCAGAGCGAGCGAAGCGGCACCTTGGCCACCGTGACTGAGGGCTCAGGCCGCCGCCAACCCCACCAGGCCCAAGGCAGCCAGGGCAGACTGAAGGCCAGCAAGAGCAGCAAATAGAACCAGAACGGCTGCACGTTGTTGAAGCCGCCGGCGGCAAAGCGCTTGAAGTGCTGGACGACGAAGAAATAGTCCACAAAGTCAGGAAACCGCTGCTGCATGGCCACGAACCACGGCCCGGCAAGAGCCAGGAAAATGGCCGCGCCGGCCCAGGACCACAGCCGCCAAAGGCCCAGCCACTGCCGGCGCCAGCCCAGCCAGGCCAGCACCACCAGGGCCGGCAGCACCAGACCGATCAGACCCTTGGCCAATACGCCCAGCGCCGCCATCGCGTAGGCCGCCCACAGCGTGCGCCGGTAGGCCAGGCCTTGCTCGGCGCACAGGGCCGCATGCGCCAGCAGCACGATGGTGGCGGTGATGCAGCCGGCCACCAGCATGTCCAGGTTGGCGAACTGCCCGCCTATCAGGTGCAGCGGGTTGACCAGCAGCACCAGCAGCGTGGCCTGCGCGGCGCGATGGTTGACCCAACGTCGGACCAGGCCGAACAAGGCCACGGCGGCCAGCGTGCCTCCAAGCAGTGGCGCCGCGCGTGCCGCCAAATCATGCGGGCCGAACACGCTCATCGACGCCGCAGTGATCCAGTAGAACAAGGGCGGCTTGTGGAAATACGGCAGTCCGTCCAGAGTGGGCGTGAGCCACTGGCCGCTGGCGATCATCTCCCAGGCCACGCCGACATAGCGGCCCTCGTCGGGCAGCAGCAGCGGCCGCAGCCAGGCCGTGGCGCCCAGCCACAGCAGCGTCAGCGCGGCCGCCACCCACAGCGACGCCCGATCACCGCGCGGGGCTGGGCTCATGGCCGACGCTCGCCGTCCAGGCCCTGGCCGGAGTCGCGCCGCACCAGGTACAGCGGGCGCTGCTTGACCTCCTCGAAGATGCGCCCCACATACTCGCCGACGATGCCCAGCGAGACCAGCTGGATGCCGGCAAAGCCCATCAGGCTGACCACGATCGTGGTCCAACCTTCCAGCTCATGGCCGAACAGCAGGTAGTTCGCCGTCAGGTAGGCGCCGTAGACGAAGGCCAGCAAGGCCAGCACCGTGCCCAGCAGGCTGACCGCGCGCAATGGCCAGTTGGTGAACCCGGTCAGTCCGTCCAGCGACAGGTGCAGCAGGCGCAGCGCACCAAAGCGCGAGCGGCCGTGCCGGCGCGGCGCAGGGTTGTAGGGCAGCGCCACGGCGTCGAAGCCGACCCAGGCATACAGGCCCTTCATGAAGCGGTTGCGCTCGGGCAGGGCCAGCAGTGCGTCAACCACCACCCGGTCCATCAGCCTGAAGTCACCCGCGCCGGCCGGCACCTCGAAGCGCGCCGCCGCGTTGACGATGGCGTAGAACAGCCGTGTGCCCAGGCGCTTGTAGGCG